>DATCZS010000043.1:0-105286 GCA_036525795.1 Acidimicrobiia bacterium
CGTGAGACGTGCGACGTGAGACGTGAGACGTGCGACGTGCGACGTGCGACGTGAGACGTGAGACGTGAGACGTGCGACGTGCCCTCACCCTTTCCGTTGACCCGCCCAGGCCGCGAACTCCTCCGGGGAGAGGGCATTGGCGACGTCGGTGGTGGCGGCCCACCCCCGCTGGGCGTTGCGCACGCCGTGGACCATGCGATCGAACTCCGACACATGGTGCGCGTCGGTCGAAATCACCAGCCGCACCCCGGCGGCCGTCGCCCGCCGGATGACGTCGGCCGGCGCATCGAGTCGGTCGAGGGCGCCGTTGACCTCCAGTCCCACATCGGCGATGGCCATCGCCTCGAGCACCGGGTCGAGATGGAGCTCGATCCCGGGACGCCGGCCGATGTAGCGACCGGTCAGATGGCCGATCGCGTTCACCGAGGGGTCCGAGATTGCGGTGACGAGCCGCGCAGTCTGCTCGTCCGCCGTCAGATCGAAGTACGAGTGGACCGACGCCACACACCAGTCGAATCCTGCCCGGAATCGGCGGTCGTAATCCAGGGAACCGTCAGGCCCGATGTTCAGTTCACACCCGAAGAGCAGCGTCACCTCCGGATGCTCGTCCTGCAGGGCCCGAATGTCGTCGCGTAGGGCGATCATCTCTCCTCGCGACAGCCCGTTGATGGCCAGGTCCTCCCCGTGGTCGGTGACGCCCAGATACCGGTAGCCGCGCCCGACGGCCGCCTCCACCATCTGGCGCAGGCTCGATCGCCCGTCTCCGGACCGGTCGGTGTGGGCGTGCAGGTCGCCTCTGATGTCGGACAGTTCGATCAGGCCGGGGAGCTCGCCGTGCGCCGCCGCCTCGATCTCGCCGGAGTTCTCGCGCAATGGCGGCGGGATGAACGACAGGTCGAGCGCCGCATAGATCTCCGGCTCGGTCTTCGAGGCGACGAGCCCGCTGCCGTCCGTCGCGTGGAGCCCGTACTCGTTGAGCAGCAGGCCCCGATCGATGGCACGCTGCCGGAGGGCGATGTTGTGGGTCTTCGATCCGGTGAAGTAGAGGATCGCCGCCCCGAACTGATCCGGCTCCACCACCCGCACATCGACCTGCAGACCGCGGCGGATGACGATCGAAGTCTTGGTCTCGCCGTGGCCGACCACCTCGGTCGCCTGGGCGTGCGAGGCGACGAAGTCCATCACCGGAGCGGGATCGGCGCTGGACACGGTGATGTCGATGTCGCCGATCGTCTCCGAGAACCGGCGCAGACTGCCACAGAACTCGACCTGGTCGACCGCCGGCAGCGCCCGGAGCTCTTCCACCAGCTGGGTGGCGATCGGCATCGCCTCGGCGATCGGTGTCCGGCGGTCCTTGCCGTGGAGCCCGAGCCGACCGATCGCCCTGGCGAGCTTCTCCTCGGATGTGGCGCCCAACCCCGGCAGGTCACGCAAACGCCGGTCGGCGATCGCCGAGGTGAGCTGGTCGAGGTTCTCGACTCCCAGCTCGCGGCGGATCAGCTTGAGGGTCTTGGGCCCGAGCCCCGGGATCTTCCCCAACTCGACGAACTCCGCCGGGTATTCGGAGCGAAGGTCCTCGAGCCTGGCCACCGAGCCGGTCTCGACCAGTTCGACGATCGTGTCGGCGATCGACTTCCCCACGCCCTTGAGCTTCACGAGCTCCGCTCTCGACATCGCAGTGACGTCTCCCGGGGCGGATTCGATCCCGCCGATGGCGTTGTCGTATGCCCGGACCTTGAACGACTGGGGAGACTCTTCCTCGATTTCGGTCAGGTCGCGCAACTCGCGGAGCATGGCGAGCACGTCACGGGCGGTGACCATCGCGCGGAATGTAGTGGGGTCCGGCTACTTCCCGTCGTGAGGGGACCGGTGACCGGGGGTCACCTCCCGGAAGATGACCGATGCGGCGGTGTACGGGAGGCGGGCCACCTTCACAAGGCCGGCACCCACCCCCCTGGCGACCCGCCCTGGCCGGAACCCGCCGATGAACCCGCGACGGGCGAAGTAGATCCACTGCCCGACCGCCACCACCGCCATCAGGACGAGAAGCACGAAGTAGCCGCTGTTCCAGCGCAGCTCGGGCATGTTGGAGAAGTTCATCCCGTAGATCCCGGCGATCAGGGTGAGAGGCAGCAGCACGGCCGTGTAGACGGTGAGCACCTTCATCACCTCGTTCATCCTCTCGGCCACGGTGCTGCGGTAGGTCTCGAGCACCGCAGTGAGCATCGCCCGGGCGGCGTCGAGGCTCTCCACGAGCCGGTAGTGGTGGTCGTAGCCCGACTCGAATCGGACCTGCGCCCGCTCGGAGACGAGCCCGGACAGCGGCCGGCTCAACTCGAGCAGCGTGTCGCGCAGCGGGCCCACCACCCTTCGCAGCCGGGCAGCGTCGCTGCGCAGCGCCTGGATCTCCCCGACCACCGCAGGGTCGCCTGCCAGCGCCCGGTCCTCGAGGTCGTCGATGAGGTCGTCGAGTTCGGAGACCACCGGCAGGAAGCGGCGCCCCTGCACCTCCGCCAGTTGGGCGAGCAGCAGATCGGGGCCTCCTTCGGCGAGGAGGTCGGAGTCCAGCGCACGCTCCATCAGCCAGTCGATGGTGGAGCTCGGAGCGGCGTGGAACGTGACGAGATGGTTTCGCCCCACGACCACATCGAGTTCCATGGTGCCGATCCGGCCATCGATCTCCGTCAGCCCGTGCAGCACGACGAAGAGGTATTCGGGGAACTTGTCGACTTTCGGGTAGTGCACGTCGTCGAAGATGTCTTCGACCGCCAGCGGGTCCAGCCCCACACGGGAGGCGACGGACTCGATGCTGTGACGGTCTTCCTCGCCCACGTCCAGCCACACCAGGCCCCCCTCTCGGCCGAGGCCGTCGAACTCGTCGAGAGATCTCCGGGAGAACCTCCGCGCTCCCACCGCTCTGTACAAGACCGTGATCACAGCCTCATGATGCCATCCCTCCCCTCCTGCTACCGATCACCGGTCGGTAATGTCGAAACTGGAACAGTCATGACGACCCGCCCAAACCGCAACGAGCCCGACTCCCCGTCTCAGCCTCCGGGCTGGCGGGTCGAGGGCATGCCCAAGGACAAGCAGGGCGAACCCGAGCGGCCAACCCGCCTCCTGCCCAAGCCTCCCGGTGGCAGGTGGTTCTGGATCGTGCTGGCCGGCCTGCTCCTGGTCAACCTCCTCCTGTCGAACGCACTGTTCGGACCTGAGCCATCGATCAGGATCTCCTACACCGAGTTCCTCGACCAGGTGCGATCGGGCAACGTCGTCTCGGTGACCTCCACCGAACAGACGATCGAAGGCCGGTTCCTCGAGCCGGTGGCGCCTCCGGAAGATGCCACCCAGGACACCGGGTTCCTCACGCCGGATCCACAGCCGTCCGAGTTCTTCGAGTCGGAACGCCCGTCCTTCGCCGAGGACGACCTCCTCACGATTCTCACCGAGAACGACGTCGAGGTGAACGCCGAGGACCCCAATCCCGAGGCCTCGCTGTGGCAGCAGATCCTGTTCGGATTCGGTCCAACGATCTTTCTGCTGTGGCTGTTCTTCTACATGTTCCGGCGCGCCGGATCGGCGCTCGGAGGCGGTGCGCTCGGTCTGGGCAAGAGCCGGGCCAAGCGCTACGAGGTGACCGAGCACCGCACCACGTTCGACGACGTGGCAGGAATCGAAGACGCCGAGGAAGAGCTGATCGAGATCGTCGACTTCCTGAAGAACCCGAAGAAGTACACCGCGCTCGGAGGCCGCATCCCGAAGGGCGTCCTGCTCTCGGGTCAGCCGGGCACCGGCAAGACGCTCCTCGCCAAGGCGGTGGCGGGCGAAGCCAACGTGCCGTTCTTCTCGATGTCGGCCTCAGAGTTCATCGAGATGGTGGTCGGCGTCGGCGCCAGCCGGGTTCGCGACCTGTTCAACCAGGCGAAGGCGGTGGCTCCGGCGATCATCTTCATCGACGAGCTCGACGCCATCGGCCGATCGCGCGGGGGATCCGCCAGCTTCGGTGGACACGATGAGCGGGAGCAGACCCTCAACCAGATCCTCACCGAGATGGACGGGTTCACCGGCTCTGAAGGGGTGATCGTGATCGCCGCCACCAACCGCCCCGAGATCCTCGACTCTGCCCTGCTGCGGCCCGGTCGATTCGACCGCCAGGTGCCGGTGAGCCCTCCCGACCAGCGCGGGCGCAGGATGATTCTCGCGGTCCATACCCGCCAGGTTCCGCTGGCAGACGACGTCGACCTCGACGCCATCGCCTCGACCACCCCCGGCATGGTGGGAGCCGACCTCGCCAACCTCGTCAACGAGGCGGCCCTCATGGCCGCCCGCCGCGCCCACGAACAGGTCCACCTCAACGACTTCACCGACGCGCTCGAGAAGATCGTGCTCGGAACGGAACGCCGGATCATGATGTCGCCCGCCGAGAAGGAGCGCACCGCATATCACGAGTCTGGCCATGCCCTGCTCGGCATGCTCCAGCCAGGGGCCGACCCGGTGCGCAAGATCTCCATCATCCCCCGCGGGCGGGCCCTCGGGGTGACGCTGCAGGCGCCGGACGCCGACAGGTACTCGTACGGGTTCGACTACCTGCAGGGAAAGATCGTCGGCATGCTGGGCGGCAGGGCGGCGGAAGAGGTCGTCTACGGCAACGTGAGCACCGGGGCCGAGAACGACATGGTGCAGGCCACCAATCTGGCTCGCAGCATGGTGGGACGCTGGGGCATGTCCGAGGCGATCGGCCCCGTCACGGTGTTCGACGAACGGCTCACCGACGCCTTTGGCCGGCCAATCGTGGCCGAGTCGACGCTGGAGCTCGTCGACCGGGAGATCCGCCGGATCGTGGACGAGTGCTATGCCACGGCGATCAGCCGGCTCGGACGCGAACGCGACAAGCTCGAAGCGCTCACCCAGGCCCTCCTCGACAAGGAGACCCTCGAAGAAGCGCAGGCCTACGAGGTCGCAGGCATCGCCCGCCCCACCACCGACGCCGGGTGATGGCCCGGCGCCCACCCGGAGCCGGCTGCATCGGCGGCGCGATACGCGAGCCCGCAGTGCTCCATCGCACCGATGCCTCCCTCCCGCCGACACCGTGACCGGGTCTCCGTTCGAATCCGTCGTTCGCGACTGGGAGGGCAACGACGACCTCGAAGGCGAGCTCGTCCACGTTCGGAAGGTGGCGGCCAGGGGCGCCATCCACGCCGACCTCGACCCGCCTCTGCACCCCCTGCTCGCAGAGCGGCTCGCCGACCGGGGCGTCGAGAGGCTGTACCGGCACCAGGCACGGGCGATCCGCCACGTCCGCGCCGGCGACAACACCGTCGTCGTGGCCGGGACCGCCGGAGGCAAGACCCTGTGCTACCAGGCGCCGATCGTCGAGTCGATCCTCGCCGAGCCGAAGACCGCCGCCCTGCTCCTCTATCCCACCAAGGCGCTCGCCCAGGATCAGCTCCGCAGCTTCGCCGACCTGGGGATCCCAGAGGTGGTCGCCGCCACCTACGACGGAGACACCGCCTCCGACGACCGTGCCCGCGTCCGCCGGCGCGCCAACGTCGTTCTGACCAATCCGGACATGCTCCACGTCGGCATCCTCCCGGCGCACGACCGCTGGGCCGACTTCTTCCACCGCCTGGAGTTCGTCGTCGTCGACGAGATGCACACGCTGCGGGGGATCTTCGGCACGCATGTGGGGTTCATCCTCCGCCGGCTGAGGAGGGTCGCCCGGCTCTACGGGGCGTCACCCACCTTCGTGTTCGGCTCGGCGACGATCGGAAACCCCGGCGAGCTCGCATCGGCGCTGTGCGGTCTCCCCGTCGAGGTCGTCGACGAGGACACCTCGCCTTCCGGTGAACGAGTGGTGGCCCTGTGGAATCCGCCCATCACCGACGTCGAGATGAACCGGCGCCGTTCGTCGCTGGCCGAGTCGACCGACCTCTTCTGTGACCTGGTGCGACGGGCCCACAACACCATCGCCTTCGTTCGATCGCGCAAGGCGACCGAGCTGATGTTCCGCTGGGCCAACGAACGGCTTCCGACGACCGTGCGCGACCGCGTCGCTCCGTACCGCGGCGGGTACCTGGCGCACGATCGGCGCCAGATCGAGGCACGCCTGTTCTCGGGCCAGCTCACCGGTGTGATCGCCACCAACGCCCTCGAACTGGGGATCGACGTCGGCGGGCTCGATGCCGCCGTCCTCACCTCGTTCCCCGGCACCATCTCGGCGTTTCGCCAGCAGTCCGGACGGGCCGGGAGACGGCGCGACCAGTCCCTGGTCGTCCTCGTGGCGGGCGAGGACGCCCTCGATCAGTACTTCATGACCCACCCGGAGGAGCTGTTCACCCGGCCACCCGAGGCAGCGGTGATCAACCCCGACAACCCGCTGATCGCCGAAGCCCACGTTGCATGCGCCGCCAACGAGATCCCCCTCGAAGTCGACGACAGGGACACGCTGGGTGGACAGACCGAGGAGGCGGCCAACCGCCTGGTCCAGGCCGGGCACCTGCGCATGCGCGACGGCCGACTCTTCTGGGCCCGCCGCGGGCGTCCCGCCCCCCAGATCGACATCCGGGCGAGCGGCGGGCCCACCTACGTCGTCATCGCCCCGGAAGGGCCCATCGGGACCCTCGACGAGGAACGGGCGTTCCGCGACGGCCCCGAGGGATCCGTGTACCTGCATCAGGGCGACACGTTCGTTGTCGAGCGCTTCGACATGGAGCGGCGCGAGATCCGGGTGGCTCCGCGGCAGGTCGACTACTACACCCAGCCCAAGGTGGAGAAGGTGCTCGAGGTGATCGATGTCGAGCAGGAGGGACGGATCGGACCGGTCGGTCATCACCACGGGACCGTCAGGGTCGAGACCCACGTGGTCGGATATCAGATGCGCAAGCTCGGCTCGCGCGAGGTGCTCGAGACCGTGTACCTCGACCTTCCGCCGACCGTCTTCGAAACGGAGGGGATCTGGTTCACCATCCCCGAGATGGTGCTGGCCGCCGCCCGCATCGATGCGCACACCGCCCCTGGCGCACTCCATGCCGCCGAGCATGCCGGCATCGCCCTCATGCCCCTGATGGCGATCTGCGATCGATGGGACATCGGCGGGTTGTCGACTCCCTGGCACCCACAGTTCGGGTCTGCCGCCATCTTCATCTACGAGGCCTATCCCGGCGGGGCGGGCATCTCGCCGGTGGCGTTCCGGGCCGGCGCCGACCACCTCCGCGCCACCCTCGAGGCGGTGCGGGCGTGCCGGTGCACGGACGGCTGCCCGTCGTGCGTCCAGTCGCCCAAATGCGGAAACGGCAACGATCCCCTCGACAAGTCGGGAGCCGTGCGGCTGATCGAGGGGATCCTCGGCTGAGGCGCCCGCACCAGACGACGATCGGGCCGTTCGCAGGTGACGTGAGGCGTTTCGACGGCGGCACCCACACCGGTCCGCTATGAATCGGCAGATGCGGATCGGCCTGCTGCTGTTCGACGACGTGGACCTGTTGGACCTGGGCGGACCGTATGAGGTGTTCCTCACGGCGTCCCGGCTGGCTGTGCGAGCCGGAGAGCCGCCGCCCTTCGAGGTGTGGACCATCGGGATGGGGCGGGCACCGGTCAGGTCGTACGGCGGGATGGGCCTGATCCCCACGCACACCTTCGAAGACATCGACGACCTGGATGTCGCGATCATCCCGGGAGCCATCGCCATCGACCGGGTCATCGCGGACGACCGGATCATGCGCAGCGCCGCATGGCTGACGGATCGGGCCCTGGTTGCCGCCAGCGTCTGCACGGGAGCGTTCGTGCTCGGAAAGCTGGGGCTGCTCGACGGGCTCGAATGGACCACGCACTTCGAGGACATCGACGAACTCGCTGCGCTCCTCGGAACCTCGGGCGGATCCGTCGCACGATGGGTGGACCAGGGCGACGTCGTCACCGCCGGCGGGCTCAGCGCGGGAATCGCCATGGCCCTTCACCTCGTCGATCGTTTCGCCGGACGATCGCTGGCACTCCGCACCGCCCGCCAACTGCAATACGAGTGGCACCCCGAGCCCCGGGGACCGGGCGGCAGGGTGGTCGCGCTGCTCTGGGCGGGGAAAGGAGGCCTCCCGGCGTTGGAGGACTACGCCGCCCGGGCGCGACCCGTGGTCGAACACCACGGCGGATCCCTCGAGGTCGTCCGGCCCACAGAGGCCGGCGAGTGGGACACCGAACCGCCTGACGAGGTACACGTCATCACATTCGAAGACGCCCCAGGGTGGGAGGCCTATCGCTCCGATCCGGCTCGATCCGCCCTCGCCGGGCTTCGCAGGTCCGCCGCCCGCCGCACCGTCGAACTCGGCGGCAGGACCCTGCCGATCGCCGGGAAGCCACGTCCTCAATAGCATCGGGTCATGTTCGAACTGACCGCTGCCCAGGCCCGGGTGCTCGGCGTCCTGGTCGAGAAGCAGATGACGACCCCGGAGTACTACCCGCTGTCGGTCAACGCCCTGACCGCCGCCTGCAATCAGAAGTCGAACCGGGAGCCTGTCGTCTCATTCGATGAGGCGACAGCAGAACGCGCGGCCCGCGAACTCGACGACCTGGGGCTGGCCGGCATCACCCGTTCTTCTGGAGGGAGGACGGTCAAGTACCTCCACCACGCCGACTCGGCCCTCGAGATCGACGAGGAGCAGCTCGCGCTGCTCGCCGTGCTCTTGCTGCGAGGGCCGCAGACCCCGGGTGAGCTGAGGGCGCGCACCGATCGATACGTGGAGTTCGCCGACGTCGAGGCAGTCGAGGCCCGGCTGACCGATCTCATCACGCGTGACGTTCCGCTGGTGGCACGGCTGGAGCGGGAACCGGGCAGGCGTGAGCACCGCTATCGGTGCCTGCTTATGGGGGGTGCCGAAGAGGGACCGGCCGCGCCGGCACCCTCGCCGGCAGCCCCCGCAGAGGATCTCCTCGAGGTTCGCATCGCGGCGCTGGAAGCCCGCATCGCCCGGCTGGAGTCCGAACTCGGTCTCTGAGTGCTCCCCGAACTTCGCGCACAGGTCCACACTGGGTGTGGCTGCGAGCCCTGGGTTGGCGGATCAGGCGAGGGAGTGTTCGGCGGCGGTGACGGCGTTGTGCATCAGCATGGCGATCGTCATGGGGCCGACGCCTCCCGGGACGGGGGTGATCGCCCCGGCCACCTGCGACACCGCCTCGAAGTCGACGTCGCCCACCAGACCGTCGGCGGTGCGGTTGATGCCCACGTCGATCACCGTCGCACCCGGCTTGACCCACCCCTCGCCGATCATGCGCGGCCGCCCCACCGCCGCCACCAGGATGTCGGCGCGTCGACAGAGGTCTGGCAGGTCCCTGGTGCGCGAGTGGGCCAGGGTCACCGTCGCATTGCGCTCCTTGCTCGACAGCAGCACCGCCAGCGGCCGCCCGACGAGGAACGAACGCCCGACCACCACCACGTGCGCCCCGTCGGTTTCGATCGCATAGTGGTCGAGGATCCTCAGACATCCGGAGGGAGTGCACGGCACCAGACCCGCCCGGTCGAGGATCAACTTGCCGAGGTTGGCCGGATGAAGCCCGTCCGCATCCTTGTCCGGGGAGATCCGTTGCACGGCCGCCTCGCCGTCGAGGTCACCCGGCAGCGGCAGCTGAACCAGGATCGCATCGACGGTGGGACGGGCGTTGAGCTCGGCGATCAGGGACTCCACCTGATCCTGGGTTGCCGTGTCGGCCAGTTCGTGATGGATCGATTCGATGCCGAGTTCCTCGGCGGTGCGGCGCTTGTTGCGCACGTACACGTGTGAGGCCGGGTCGTTCCCGACGAGCACCGTGGCGAGGCCGACCGACTTCCCCCGCTGCGACAGCGCCTCCACCCGCGCCGCCACCTCGGTCTTGACCGCCTCGGCCACCGCCTTGCCGTCGAGGGTGATCGCCGTCATGACGCCGAACTCTGCCACGGCGATCGTCCGGGGGCGAACCGCGCCGGAGGCTCGTAGCCTGCATCCATCCGACCAGGAGAAGCAGATGACTCACCCCGTTCCGTCCCACAGCGGCGCTGCCGCCATGCCGCTCGAGCCCGCCGGGCCGAGGAGCGGAGCCGACCGGGGAGCTCCCCTCGTCTCGTATGCCGAGATCTCGAACGACGGGCACATCGAGGTCGGGGTCTGGGAGTGCACCCCGGGCGGATGGGAGATCGTCGACCGTCCAGACACCGAGGTGGTGACGATCGTGAGCGGGCGGGGGACGATCACCGATGCCGACGGCACCACCCGGCCCCTCCACCCCGGCGCAGTGGTCACCCTGCCCAAGGGCTGGTCCGGACGCTGGGACATCGACGAGACCCTGCGCAAGGTCTATGTGGTCGTGAACTGAACGAGATCAGTGGCGGAACTGACGCTCACCGGTGAACAGCATCGCCAACCCGAGCTCGTTGGCCCGCTCGATCACGGCTGCGTCCCGCATCGCTCCCCCCGGCTGGACGACGACGGCCGCCCCGGCTCGCGCCGCCACCTCGACCCCGTCGGGGAAGGGGAAGAAGGCGTCAGACGCCAGCGCCCCGCCTTCTGCCCGCCCGGCCGCCTTCGCCACGGCCAGCTCGCCCGACTCAACCCGGTTCTGCTGGCCGGCCCCGATGCCCCACGCCGTTCCGTCCTTGGCGAGCACGATGGCGTTCGAGCTGACGTGGCCGCACACCCGCCACGCCAGGGCGGCATCGGCGAGCTCGCCGTGGGTGGGCTCACGGTCTGTGACGACCGTCCATTCCGACGGGTCGGAGACGAAGGCGTATCTGTCCTGGACGAGCCACCCGCCGCAGGTCTGCCTGATGTGGAGACGGTCGCTCGTCGGTGGCGGCGCCTCGAGCACCCGGGTGTTCTTGCGTCGTGCCCTGATCCGCTCCACCACTCCCTCGTCGAAGCCCGGGGCGATGACCACGTCCGCCTGGGCGGCCGCCTCGACGCGCTCGACCGAGGCGAGGTCGACGGGATGCGAGAACGCCACGATCCCCCCGAACGCCGACCGGGGATCGCATTCGTAGGCATGTTGGTAGGCGGTCGCCAGATCGCTCGCCACCGAGGCACCGCACGGATTGGCGTGCTTGACGATCACCACGGCAGGACGCCGTTCCGGCCCGGACAGGTCGTGCACCATCTCCCACGCCGCCCCGGCGTCGTAGATGTTCAGGTAGCTCAGCGGGAGGCCCTCGTGCTGGATCACGCCATCCCACCAGCTCGTCGATCCCTCCTCCCGGTAGCGAGCCCCGGCTTGATGGGGGTTCTCGCCGTACCGCAGGATGTCCGCCCGCTCCAACGCCACGACGATCCGCTCGGGGAGGGTGTCCGCCTCCAGCCAGTTGACGATCGCTGCGTCGTATGAGGCAGTGTGGAAGAACGCCGCCCGGGCGAGCTTCCGGCGCAGATCGTCATCGAGGCCCCCTGCCCGGATCGCGGCGAGAACCTCGTCGTACTGGTCGGGCGAGGTCACGACTCCCACCCAGGCGTGATTCTTGGCCGCGGCGCGCACCATCGCCGGCCCGCCGATGTCGATCTGTTCGATGATTTCGGCCTCGCCCACGTCCGGGCGACTCACGGTCTCCTGAAACGGATACAGATTGGACACCACCAGCTGGAAGGGATCGATGCCCTGTTCCGCCAGGTCGTCTCGATGATCGGACCGCCCCATGTCGGCCAGGATTCCCCCGTGGATCCGGGGATGAAGCGTCTTGACCCTTCCCCCGAGCATCTCGGGAGAGGCGGTGACGTCTGAGACGAGCTGGACGGGCACGCCGGCCTTGACGATCGCAGCCGCCGTGCCCCCGGACGAGACGATGGCCACTCCGGCGGCGTGCAACCCCCGGACGAATTCGTCGAGCCCGGTCTTGTCGTACACCGACACGAGCGCCTTCCGCACCTCGATCCCGCTCATCGCCAGATCACCTTCCTCCCCTGGATCTCGAGTCGGCCCGCGCAGAAGGCCTCGACGACCCGCGGATAGTGGACGTGCTCTTCGCTCTGGATGCGGGCGTGGAGGGTGTCGGCGGTGTCCTCGGGGCGCACCTCGACGGGGACCTGGAGACAGATCGGGCCGTGATCGACCTGCTCGTCTACGAAGTGGATCGTCACCCCGGTCACGGTCACCCCGTGGTCCAGGGCGTCGTCGACGGCGCGGGCGCCGGGGAATGCCGGCAGAAGCGACGGATGGACGTTGAGAATGCGGTGGGGGAACCGGTCGATGGCGTCCGATCCGAGGATGCGCATGAACCCGGCGAGCACCATGGCCTCGGCACCGGCCCGATCGACTGCATCGCACACGGCGGTCGTGAATCGACGGCGATCGCCCTGCCACTCGACGACCTCGGTGGAGATCCCGGCCATCCTCGCCCGCTCGAGGCCGTACGCCCCGGGCCGGTCGGACACCACCAGCACGATCTCGGCGAGCGAAGGGTCCAGCCGATCGATCAGCGCCTGGAGGTTCGACCCCGAGCCCGAGACCAGCACTGCGATGTCGATGGCGCGCTCCCTGACTGACCAGGCGGGAGTGTAGGTGCGCCACCGACCGGCCCCACTCTCGGCCTGGCACGGGCCGGAGACGGCCCGCTCGAGGGGCTCGGGTCACGAGCGGCCGTTCGACCCTACGGCGCCGGCACTGCCACCCGTACGGTTCGGACGAGCCGGAAATCCGGGTCGGGTCGCCGGGGATCGGAGCCCATGCATCGCCCGTCCGGGACCCGGTGGCAGCGAGATGGGCTGCCGGGAGGTACATGACGTGTGTGTCGCCGTGCCTGGTCGAGTGATCGAGATCAGCGATGTCGACGGTGTCAGAGTCGCCCTGGTCGACGTGGCAGGAACCGCTCGCGATGCGTCGCTCATCCTTCTCCCCGATGTGGCGGCCGGCGACTGGGTGATCGTCCACCTGGGGATGGCCCTGCGCCGCCTCGACCCCGCCGAGGCACGCGAGACACTCGAGCTCCTGGGCGAAGCCGGGGTGCTGCCGGGCGGCGGGCCGTGATCGAACCCGGTGTCGCCGGACCGGTGTTGTTCGCCCGATTCGCCTTTCCCCCCAACCAGCTCGGGTACTGCGGACCGGACGCCAACCGCAGCCTGCTCGAGTACGCCGCGGCAGGTGCGCACGACCCGGATCTCGCCGCAATGGCGGCGGAGTTCTCCGGCGCCTGGCCCTACCTGCAGCTGATCGCCCACTCCAACGGAATCGCCGACCCGCTCGACGCGAGGGTGGTCGAGGCGTACTGGATCGGGAACGATCTGCTGGATCGGGTCGATCTGGTCGCCATGGGCAACTCGTTGCGCCACCGCTTCGAGGCCAGGGCCGGAACGGGCTGGACGGCGCTGGAGGAGACGATTCCTTTCGGGGCAGTACCCCATCACGCCTTTCACGTCTTCTCGGTGTACCCGTGGGTGGGAATGCTGCAGGATGGACCAACCGCGCAGCCGCTGACGATCCTCGATCGGTGTCGCATTCGATGGGGAGTCGTGACACAGGTCGACCCGGCGGCGGTGACCGTGGAGAGCCGGCCCCTGGTTTGGACAGGCCGCCGCCTGGAGCTCGGGCCGGTCCGCCCCGAGCGGGCCCTCAGGGCGAAGGACGGGTATGCGCTCGCAGGGCCGGTCGAGGCGGGCGACACCGTGGCCCTGCACTGGGACTGGATGTGCTCCCGGCTCACGCCCGTCCAGGTGGCGAACCTGGCACGACGCCAGCAGCGCCAACTTCACATGACCAACGAGCGACTGGCGCACCCAGGTCCCGCCGAGGTCCTCGCCTGAACGTCAGTCGACCATCCACACCCGGTCGAGCCGCCATCCCACCGGTTCGCCCGCCCGCGCCATCGGCGGTCCGAGCAGCCGGATCATGACCTCGCCCACCGCCGTCTCGAGGTGGTGGTCGCTGTATCCGCCCCGGTATGCCACCGCTCTCACCCGCCCGGGAAGCTGTCCGCCGATCGTGGCCCATTCCGGGCGGACGATCGCCCGGGACCCACCGCGCACTCCGCCCGCGATCACCGCCTCGTCCACTCCATCGACCGTGATCCGCGCCGGCCCCTCGCCCGCGTCGGTCACGCCGGAGATCACCGAGGCTGCGCCGGTCATCCGGGCGGCCCACTCGTCGACGGGCCGCTCGTACACCTCTGCCGGAGCGCCCTCCTGGACCACCCTCCCCTCCCTGAGCAGCACCAGACGATCGGCGGTGGCGAGCGCCTCCGCGGCATCATGTGTGGCCAGCACCGCGGCCGCCCCCCGAGCCGACAGCACGGCCCGTATCTCGTCCGCCAGGGCCACCCGGAGGGGGGCGTCGAGGTGGGCGGTCGGCTCGTCGAACAGCATCACGTCGACCTGACGGGCGAGCGCCCTGGCCAGCCCGACCCTCTGCTGCTGTCCGCCCGACAGCGCATCCGGGAACCGGTCGGCGAGGTGGGCGATGCCGAACACCTCGAGGTATCGCATGGCCTCCAGACGGGCGCGAGACCGATCCGAGCCCGCCATGCGAATCGGGTACGCCACCGTGTCCCGCACAGAGAGGTGGGGCCACAGCGAGAAATCCTGGAACACCATCGCCACGCCTCTGGCCTCGGGATTCACCCACACCCCGGGGCCCGCGACCACGGTCGAAGACACCCGGATCTCACCCTGGTCCACGGGGACGAGTCCGGCAATGGCCCCGAGCAGGGTGGACTTCCCCGACCCGGATGGACCCAGGACCGCCACCGTCGAGCCACTCGGAACATCCAGGTCGACGGAGTCGAGCACCGGACCGTGTCCGTAGTCGACCGTCACACCGGAGGCCGAGACGACGCTCATCGCCGCCCCACGGCTCGCCAGCCGCCGTACCCCACCAGCGCCCCCGTCGCCACGGCCCCCGTCAGGAGCACGGCGAGGGCGGCCGTGCCTCCCACATCCCCCAGCTGGGCCAGGTTGAGCACCACCACCGCCAGCGTCTCCGACCCGGGTGCGTAGAGGAGGCTCGACATGGTGAGCTCGTGGAAGCCGAAGAGGAACACGATCACCCACGCCGCCAGAAGCGCCGGAGCGAGCAGCGGAACCGCGATGGTGGCGAGCACCGCGCGGGGACCGGCTCCGCTCACCCGGGCGGCCATCAGCGGAGCGGTCGACAGACCGGCCACCGATCCGGAGATGGTCCGATGGCCAAGCGCCCAGAACTTGGCGAGGTAGGCGAGGAGGATCAACACGAAACCCTCCCGTATGAGGCCGCCGTACCCGAGCCCGATCGCCACCGCCAGCGCCGACCCCGGAACTGCGAAGCCGAGGATCGTTGCGGAGCCGAACAGACGCCCACCCCGGCCGCCCCGGCTCATCGCCGCACTGACACCGCCGAGTCCCACCACGACGGTGGCGGCCGTCACGGCCAGCACCAGGCTCGTCGCAAAGGCGCCCGCTCCCCGTCCCGCCAGCGCCGTTCCGAAGTTCGCCGTGGTCCAGTTGCCGGGGACCGGCGCCAGCCCCGGCGCTCTGGTGAGGGCGGCGAGCACGATCGCAAGCAGGGGCAGGCCACTCGACACCACGGCGAAGGCCCACACTGCGGCCGCCGCCCAGCGGGATCGTCCGCCAGGCATGCTCCGGCCGGCCGGAACGGCACCCGCCCTCCAGCCGCCGGCGGCGTCGGTCGTCCCCACCACCAGTGCGGCCAGCACGACCAGCAACATGGCAGAACCGAGCACCCTGGCGAATACCTCCGGATCCGCCGCCCGGAGCAGATCCTGATAGATCCGGGTGGTGACGGTGCCGAAACCGGCCGGGGTCCCGAGGACCGCGGGAACGCCGAACGAGTTCGCCCCGAAGACGAAGGCAAGGCCGAACGCCGCCACCAGGGCCGGCCTCAGCAGCGGAACGGAGATCGTGACGAGGGCCCGGCGGCGGCTTGCTCCCGACACCGCGGCGGCGGCGAGCAGCGAGGGCCCGACACGGGTCCGCAGCGCCGAACGCAGAACCAGGTAGGTGATGGGAACTGCGTTGACGGCGATCACCACCGCCACCCCCCACCCGCCCTCGATCCAGTCGGCGGCCAGTCCGGTGGCGTCGTCCATGAGCCCGGTGGGCCCGAAGGCCCGCGCCCACCCGATCGCCGAGACGAACGGTGGCACGAGCAGGGGAAGGAGCATCACCGCATGCAGGAGCGCCCCGCCGGCCGCCCGCTCCACGGCGAGCGCCCCGGCCAGACCGACCAGCACCGCCAGCGACGCTGCCACCAACGAGGAGCCGATGGTGTTGGCGAAGGGCGTGCGGATGCCCTCCCACACGACACCGAGCGGCGCTCCGGCGACGACGGACTCCACCGTGAGCCGCACCAGCGGGTACCCGACCAGTCCCCCCAGAGCCGGAACCGCCACCCACCAGGGCCACCGACGCCGGGCAGAGTCCATCGCGGCCGTCATCCGGGGAAGATCGAGCGGTATTCGCCCATCAAGTCGGATTGACGATCGAACAGCGCCGACCAGTCGGGGAACACCAGCGGGCCGGACTCCTCGGACCAGGCGACCTCGGAGCGCACCGGCTGCCAGCCGGTGGCGGCGACGGCGGTCTGGCCGTCGACCGAGAGCACATGCTCCACGAACGCCCGGGCCTCGTCCCGATCGCCGTCGACCACCACCGCGATCGGGCTGTAGATGGCGATGCCGCCCGGTTCCGGATACACGATCTCGATCGGTGAGCCGTTGGCGACGGCGCTGCGGGCCGGACCGTCCAGCGTCATCCCTGCGACGAACCTCCCCTCGGCGACACCGGTGATGACGTCGCCCGGCGAGGACACCTGGGTGGCCCCATGTCCGGCGAGGCGGCGATAGAAGTCGAATCCGAACCGATCCGACAGGGCGAAGAACCCCATGGCCCCGAAGGCAGAACCGGCGAATCCCGGGTCTGGGACGACCACGGCGTGCGCCAGTCCGGCGCCGGCCAGATCGTCCCAGGATCGGACGGCGTTCGACTCCTCCTGCTGCACCGCCACCACCACCAACAGCCTGGTGCCGAAGAACGTCTCGGTGACGAGATCGGGGGACAGCGCACCGGCGTTGTCCGGGCGCCACGCCTCCAGCAGGCCGTCCGCCTCGTATTGCTGGATCGAGAGCGGATCTGTCAGCCACAGGACGTCCGCCAGGATTCCGCCCTGGCGCTCCTCGGTCGCCAGCCGGGCGGCGACGTCGCCGGTCGGTGCCCTGAACACCTCGACCTCGATCCCCGGATCGAAGCCGGCGAGCACCGCATCGACGGTGTCCTGGGTGACACTGGTGTAGATCCGCAGCACACCGTCGCCTCGCACCGAAGGGCCACACCCGGCCACGATCAGCCCGAACAGGACGAGACGCGGCGCCAGGCTCTTCATGTCTTCCGATGGTAGGAGCGGCCCGGCTCGGTCACCGTGCCCGGGACGGTCTTGTTCAGTCCCGGTCACCGGTCAGCTCGGCCCCCAGGGCCTCGGCCAGGCGTTCGAAGTCGTCGGGGGTGTTGTATTCCTGGGCGGAGATCCGGACCAGCCGATGCGGCCACCGGGGGAACACCGTGACCGGGACCTCGATCTTCCACCTCCGACCGAGAACCCGCCCGAGTTCATCGTCGGTCGAGCCCGGATCCGGCCCCACCCCCGGGGGCAACCGGAGGGCTGCCATCGAGCCGATCATGGCCTCGGGGGCGACCGGGGCCAGGCCGAGCAGGTCCTCCAGCACCTGACGCCCCTCCATGGTCATGGCGTGGTTTCGCGCCATGGATCCGGCCATGCCCCCTGGGCGGCCGGCGAGAGCCTCGAGAGCCGCCGGAACCGACAACCAGGCCGTCAGGTCATCGGTTCCCGTCCAGTCGAAGAGCTTGTGGAACCTGCTCCTGTCCGGCGAATCGTCGTTCCACCCGTGGCTAATCGCCGGGGGGACGATCCCATCGCGCCGATCGGATCGCACATGGAGGAATCCGGAGCCTCGCGGGGCACACACCCACTTGTGCAGGTTGGCGACGTAGTACGAGGCCCCGAGTCGATCGAGGTCGAGAGGCACCATCCCGGGAGCGTGCGCACCATCGACGAGCACCGGCACGCCCATCTCCTCGACCAGCGGAACGATTTCCTCCACGGGGAACACGAGAGCGGTCTGCGATGTCACATGGTCGACCAGCAGCAGCCGGGTGTCCGCAGTGACGGCTTCCAGCACCCGGTCGCGCACGGCCTGCGGCCCGGTCACCGGCAGCGGAATGGGCACGGTCACGAGTTCGAGTCCGTGACGCCCGGCCACGGCGTCCAGCGCGTTCCGGCAGGCGTTGTAGGCATGATCGGTCAGCACGACTCGATCCCCCGCATCGAATGCGAGCGACTGCAGCACGGCGTTGACACCGGCCGTGGCATTGCGAACGAACGCCACGGCCTCGGGATCCGCCCCCACGAACTCCGAGAGTCTGGTTCTGGCTGCGGCGATCGAATCGAGGGCTTCGCGGGCAAGGAACCGGTTCGGGTTTCGCTCGATCCGCTCGCTCCACCGTCGCTGCTCTTCCATCACCACCACCGGGACCGCACCGAACCCCCCGTGGTTCAGATAGGTCACCTCAGGATCGAGCGCCCAGCCGTGGAGCCGCATCCGGCCAGGGTAGGGGGCTCGCGGGCCCGTTCGACTACGCCTACCCGAACCGGCCAGCCAGACTCTGGGTGGTGAGCCCGCTGAGTGAACTGGCAGACACGATCCGAGCCCGGGTGGTGGCCTCCGCCACCAGCCCGTTCGGTCATACCGACTACCCGCTGGCCGACAGCCTCTCGCACCGGGGAGACCCGGGCCTCTTCGGGCCCGGCTCTCCCTCCTGGGCCGTCATCGGAGACGCGGCGGCCTTCGTCGGCGGCATTCGGGCGCTGCTCATCCAGGCGGCCCACCCCGAGGTGGTGGCAGGGGTCTCCGACCACTCTCGCTACAGAGAGGATCCCCTCGGCCGCCTGTCGCGCACCTCTGCCTACGTGACCGCCACCACGTTCGGGGCCGGACCCGAGGTGACACGGGCGGTCTCGCTGGTCCGCCGGGCCCACGAGCCGGTCCGCGGCCGCTCGCATCGCAATCGACCGTACGCCGCCGGAACCCCCAGATTCGCGGCCTGGGTGCACAACGCCCTGACCGACTCCTTTCTCACCGCCTACCGCTGGTACGGACCCCGACCCCTGACTCCCTCCGACGCCGACCGGTTCGTCGCCGAGCAGGCCCGGATCGGCCGATTGCTCGATGCGGATCCGACGCCCGAGACCGCAGACGCGCTGACCGCCTGGGTCGCCGACCACCCGGACGTGGCGGCCTCGCCAGGAATGCGCGAAACGGTGGCGTTTTTGGCGGACCCTCCCCTGGACCGGGCACAGAGGGCCGGCTACCGGATTCTCTACGAGGCGGCGGTGGCGACCATCCCCCCGCGCATCCGCCTGGCCCTCGGGGTCGAAGCGAATCGGGGGGCTGTCCCCGCCGGGCGAGCAGCCGTCGGCTTCCTGCGCTGGGCGCTGGGTTCGTCGCCCTCGTGGAACCTCGCCCTCGTACGCGTCGGCGCGGAGATACCCGCCGGTCTCTTCCGACAGCCGCTCCCTGTGCCCGATCCGGCCCAGAGCGAGGCGCAGGTAGCGTTGCATCCGGAGGTGGCATCCGATGATGACGGCTGAGGAGATCATCAATGACTTCGAGCGCAACCGGCGCGTGATCCACATGCAGGCGGACGGCCTCTCGCACCGCCAGAGCCTCCTGCAGCCCCCCTTTCGGGCCAACTGCCTGAACTGGGTGGTGGGCCACATCGTCGTCCATCGAGACAAAGTGCTGTCGGCGCTGGGAGCCGATCCGGTCCTCGACGCACAGAGCACCGCCACGTACGACAACGAGTCAGAGCCCATCGCCGGCGACGAGCCCGGAGTGGTGGAATTCTCCACGCTCCTCGCCCATCTCGACGAGGCCCAGCGGCGGCTGGCGCATGCCCTTCCCGCGGCGGAGTTGGGAGACCCGGTGGAGATCGGCGGGCGCCAGACCACCCTCTGGAAGCGGGTCCATTTCCTGTACTTCCACGACACCTATCACACCGGCCAGACCGAACCGCTCCGCCAGCTGGCGGGGGTCGACGACAAGGTGATCTGAGCACCGGGATCCGGGCCGGGGACGATGCCCGGGACCATCGTCGGTTCGAGCCGGATCAGTCGTGGAAGATCGTGTCCAGCACCTCTTCCAACTGGGGGGCCGGGAGGTGAAGGGAGCGGAGGCGGCGGCGGGCCGCGTCGCGCCCCAGCGATCTGAGCTCGTCCGGATCGAACAGGTAGTCCGCCAGCACGTCGCTTCCGTGCGCCGGCGGGGGTGAGAGGTCGCCCGATAGGAAGTCGGACGGCAGCGAGTTCACCGGCTTGGGGGTGTAGTTGGCTGCCCACCCGACGTCCTTGGACGCCCCCAGGACCTGGTCGGGATCGACAGACGCCGGCCGTCGGCGGCGCAGCCCGAACACCAGCCCGAGGGCGCCGACCATCACCACCAATCCGAGAAACCCGATTCCTAGTTCCATGCGTCCTTCACCATGCTCCTGGCTCATCGGCACGAGCAGGGCGGGACTTCAGTGTTGCGTCACCACCCGCGAGCGGCGATGACGACCCCCAACACGACGAGGGCGAGACCCCCTGCCACGGCCATCCGTCTGGCCCAGCGGGCATCGACCACCAGGGTGCTCGACCTTCCCACCAGCCAGGCCAGCATGAGTTTGGTACCTACGAGCAGCAGATAGAAGGACCCGAGGAAGGCGGCGGCGCCGGCTGTCGAGCCCGCACCGGCCACGATGGGAGCCCCCACCGTCACCCAGAAGATCCACATCTGAGGGTTGAGCACGTTGGTCAGCGCCCCTCTCCGCAGATCGACCGACCCTCCCGTCACCTCGGTCTCCGCCGGCGCGAGGCCGCCCGCACGCAGCTCCTGAACGCCGAGCCAAACGAGGTACATGCCGCCTGCCACCCCGAGGCCGCGCACCATCGCCTCCGACACCCCCTGCAGAGCGAACACGGTGAGGGCGATGACCGGGACGTCGGTGATGAGCGGGGCGATCGCCACCCTGGCGCCACCGGCGAAGCCCCGACGCAGCGAGGTCGTCACGATCAGCGCCGTCAGCGGGCCAGGGGAGATCCCCGCCGCCCAGCCGAGCGAGATCCCGAGGGCGATCTCATGCACGTCCGGCGCTCGCGTTCAGCCCAACGCCTCCACCATCGCCGCGCCCATGTCGGTTGGAGTGGGAGCGACCACGATGCCGGCCTCCTTCATCGCGGCGATCTTGGCGGCGGCCGTGCCTCGCCCTCCGGAGATGATGGCCCCGGCGTGGCCCATCCGTTTCCCCGGGGGGGCCGTCGTCCCGGCGATGAACCCGGCAACGGGCTTGCGCATCGCCGCGGAGACGAACTCGGCGGCCTCCTCCTCGGCGGTGCCACCGATCTCGCCGATCATGATGACCCCTTCGGTCTCGGGATCGTCGTTGAACAGCCGGAGGACGTCGACGAAGTTCGTCCCGTTCACCGGGTCCCCGCCGATCCCGACGGCGGTGGTCTGCCCCAGGCCGAGCCGGGTGAGCTGATGCACTGCCTCGTAGGTGAGCGTCCCGGAGCGGGACACGACGCCGATCCGGCCCTTCTGGTGGATGTAGCCCGGCATGATGCCGATCTTGCACTCGGCCGGCGTGATCACCCCCGGGCAGTTGGGACCCACCAGTCTGGTCGGGGTGCCCTCCAGGTAGCGCTTGGCCCTGACCATGTCTGCAACGGGGATGCCTTCCGTGATGCAGATCACCAGGTCGAGACCGGCTTCGGCCGCTTCCATGATGGCGTCTGCGGCGAAGGGCGGGGGCACATAGACCACCGAAGCGGTGGCCCCGGTGTCGGCCCTGGCCTCGGCGACGGTGGCGTAGATCGGCACCTCGACCGAGTAGGTGTCCGCACGGTCGGGCACTCCGGAGTGGTCGGTGTCACCTGCGAAGGTGTGGACGCTTCCCGCCTTGGACGGATGGACCGCTCCCACCATCTGCGTCCCGTAGGCGATGGCCCTGTCGGTGTGGAACTGCCCGGTCTTGCCGAGTCCTTGAACGAGAACCTTCGTGTCCCGGTTGATGAGAATGCTCATGCCACCCTGCTCCGCTCTCCGGCGCCGGCCGCCATACGCCCACCGTCGGACGTCATCGCGCCAGCTCCACGATCTTCTGGGCGCCGTCTTTCATGTCGTCTGCGGCGATGACGTCCACGTCGGATTCGCGTAGCAGCTGCTTGCCCAGCTCGACGTTGGTGCCTTCCAACCGCACGACCAGGGGAACCTCCAGCCCGACCTGCGTGACCGCCTCGAGGATGCCCGTGGCGATGACGTCACAACGCATGATCCCTCCGAAGATGTTCACGAAGATGCCCTTCACGTTGGGGTCGGCGGTGATGATCTGGAAGGCCTTGGCGACCTGGTCGGCGTCTGCGCCCCCTCCGACGTCGAGAAAGTTGGCGGGCTCGCCTCCGACAGTCTTGATCGTGTCCATGGTCGCCATCGCCAGGCCGGCGCCGTTGACCAGGCAGCCGATGGTCCCGTCGAGCTTGATGTAGCTGAGGCCGAATCGCTTCGCCTCGAGCTCTGCGGGGTCCTCCTCGGACCGGTCGCGCATCGCCTCGACATCTGGGTGCCGGAAGATGGCGTTGTCGTCGAACGCCATCTTCCCGTCGAGCGCCATCACCTCGCCCGACGTGGTGACCACCAGCGGGTTGATCTCGATGAGATCGGTGTCGAGCTCCACGGCGGCGTCGGCCAGCGCGACGACGAAACGGCCGAAGTTCGGTACGGCGTCTGCCTCGAGCCCCAGCCCCACGGCCAGCCGGTTGACCTGGAAACCGGCCAGTCCGATCGCCGGGTCGATGGTCTCCCGCAGGATCTTGTCCGGCGTCTCCTCGGCGACCTTCTCGATCTCCATTCCGCCCTGGGTCGACGCCATGACGATGTTCCGGGAAACCGACCGGTCGAGGAGGATGGACAGGTAGAGCTCGCGACCGATGTCGATCCCCTGCTCGATGTAGAGCCTGTTCACCTGTTTGCCGGCATCGCCGGTCTGGATGGTGACGAGGGTGGAGCCGAGCATCTTCTCGGCCAGGCCCCGGACGGCGGCTTCCGCCGCCTCGACGCCCCCCGTGATCCCATCGGTCACCACGTTGACACCGCCGACTTCGGGATGCTCGATGAACCTGCCCTTGCCGCGGCCCCCGGCGTGGATCTGGGATTTGACCACCACGACCGGATTGCCGGATCCCTCGACCAGCGGCCGCACCGCAGCCACCGCCTCTTCGACCGTCAGCGCCACCCGACCGGCGGGCACCGCGATCCCGCGGTCGGCCATGAGCTGTTTGGCCTGATACTCGTGAATCTTCATGAGCCTCTCTTGGACGTCACGTAGGGATGGGACGGTAGCCGACGAGGTCGGTGAGGTCCGATTCAGCCCCGACGTGTCGAACCGGGCGTCACCGAGCTCCTGTTCGCCCCAGACGAGGATCAGGGAACGGATCCGACCACGGGGGACACCTGCGCCTTCAGCCCTCCCCGCCGCCGCCCAGCACCTGACGCGTGCCGGCGATGTCAGACGTTCCGATCACCACCTCGCCGTTGACCCCGAAGTAGGTGACGTTGATCACGATCCCGGCATCGGCCAGCCTCCTGGCGATGCCAGACGCCCCACCGGGGAAGCCGGCAGGGACGACGACGCACTCCCGCTCGTCTGCCACCGACCCTCCGCACTCGGCCGCCACGCGTCTGACGATCGGGACGTGCTCCGGCGGAACGGCCACGTGGGCGACCCGCCCACCCAGCCGCGGAAACAGGCATCCGGCGACGATGTCGATTCCTTCCTCGGCGGCCGCCGCGATGAGGTCGGCGGGACGACCCACGGCGGTGTCGATGAGGATTGTCATGTCGATCACGGTCGTCCCTCCACCCGGGGACTGCCCCGGCTCCGGCCAAAGCCCGCAGCACCGGGCACGCCGCCCCGCGGGTCACACGCAAAGGATCGCAGTTCGCAGCGGCGCTTCCCAGGACCGGGACCGCAAGGCCGCACATCCGTCGACGGTTGCCACGGGCGCTCGATACGATCACCGGGGTGATGCGGCTTCAGGATCCGATGGGCATCGACGCACATCGCGCCTCCCCGGTCGGCCTACCCTCGTCACCTGGATGAGCACCCACGCCTGAGGGAGGAAGAGGGATGAGCCGGATCTCACACTGGATCGACGGAAGACGATGGACGGGCGAGGCCGAACGCACCGGCAACGTCTACGACCCGGCGACAGGCTCGGTGCAGGCGACCGTGGACTTCGCGACTCCAGGCGTGGTCGACGCAGCCGTCGCAGCCGCCGCCGAGGCCTTCCGGACGTGGGGCGAGACCCCGGTCACGCGCCGCCAGCGAATCATGTTCGCCTACCGGGAATTGATGGAGTCCCACAAGGGTGACCTCGCCAAGATCATCACTGCAGAGCACGGAAAGACGCTCGACGACGCCGCCGGAGAAGTCCAGCGCGGTCTCGAGGTGGTGGAGTTCGCCTGCGGGATCCCCCACCTGTTGAAGGGCGAGTTCTCCGAACAGGTGTCGGGCGGGGTGGATACCTACACCATCCGCCAACCCCTGGGGGTGGTCGCCGGTATCACGCCTTTCAACTTCCCGGCGATGGTCCCGATGTGGATGTACCCGATGGCGATCGCGTGCGGGAACACCTTCGTGCTCAAGCCGTCGGAGAAGGACCCGTCGGCCTCCATGTTCATGGCCGAGCTGCTCGTCGAGGCGGGCCTCCCCGACGGCGTGTTCAACGTGGTCCACGGCGACAAGATCGCAGTGGACTCGATCCTGACCCACCCCGGTGTCGCCGCCGTCTCGTTCGTCGGCTCGACGCCGATCGCCCGATACATCTACGAGACAGGCACCAGGCACGGCAAGCGCATCCAGGCGCTGGGAGGGGCCAAGAACCACATGGTGGTGCTCCCGGACGCCGACATGGATCTGGCGGCCGATGCGGCGGTGTCGGCCGGGTACGGCTCGGCGGGCGAGCGATGCATGGCGATCTCGGTGGTCGTGGCCGTGGGCAACGCCGCCGACCGGCTGATCCCGGCGGTACGCGAGCGCATCGGCCGGCTCACGGTGGGCCCCGGCAGCCAGGCGGGTGCCGAGATGGGGCCTCTGGTGACCGCCGAACACCGGGACCGGGTGGTCGGATTCATCGACACCGGCCAGGAGGAGGGGGCCGAACTCGTCACCGACGGCCGGGGCCTGGTCGTGGCCGGCCACGAGGGCGGGTTCTTCGTCGGACCCACCCTGTTCGACAGGGTCACGCCGGAGATGGAGATCTACCGCAACGAGATCTTCGGGCCTGTCCTGTCGGTGGTTCGCGTGGATCGCTACGAAGACGCGATCGAGATGATCAACACCAACCCATACGGCAACGGAACCGCAGTATTCACCAACGACGGCGGGGCGGCCCGCAAGTTCCAGAACGAGATCCAGGTGGGCATGGTCGGGATCAACGTCCCGATTCCCGTCCCGCTCTCGTTCTACAGCTTCGGGGGTTGGAAGGAGTCGATCTTTGGCTCGCATGCCATCTACGGACCGGACGGCATCCACTTCTACTCACGGCAGAAGGTCGTGATCAGCCGCTGGCCCGATCCGATCCACCGCGGCGTCGATCTCGGCTTCCCCCAGCACGGCGAGTAGCGGGGCCGCGGCAAGTCACGTGAGACGTGCGACGTGAGACGTGCGACGTGAGACGTGAGACGTGAGACGTGAGACGTGAGACGTGCGACGTGCGACGTGCGACGTGCGACGTGCGACGTGCGACGTGCGACGTGGGGCCTGTCAGCGTTCCTCGACGTGGTGTTTCACCCAGGCGGTGATCTCGGACAACGACGCCCCGGGGGTGAAGATCTTGGCGAGCCCGGCGTCTTCCAGAGAGGGGATGTCAGACTCGGGGATGACCCCTCCGCCGAACACCACGATGTCGGTGGCGTCCCGGGCGACGAGGGCGTCGACCACCCTGGGAAACAGCGTCATGTGCGCTCCCGACAACGAGGACAGCCCGATGGCGGCCACGTCCTCCTGAAGGGCGGTCTCCACGATCTGTTCCGGGGTCTGGTGCAGACCCGAGTAGATGACCTCGTACCCGGCGTCGCGCAGCGCCCTGGCGACCACCTTGGCACCGCGGTCATGACCGTCGAGGCCGGGCTTGGCGATGAGGATCCGGCGAGGCACGCAGCAGAGGTTACCGGCCGTAGTACGCCTGCATCTCGTCGCGGAGATGCTCCGGACCGAATCCCCCGCCGGTGTCCCGGCCACGCCGGAACGGCAGGCGCCCGACGACTCCGCCGACCAGGCCGGTGGCGCCCAGACCGATCAGCACGACCGGCCAGGACGGCGCCCCCGCAGGCAACCGGCGGTCCGCCATGAACGCCTCCGCCTCGGCGAGGGGGCCCTCGAACACGACGTCGACCGACGCGGTCATCTGATCGACCTCGAGGACCGCGGCCGTGCCGTCCGGCCTCGATTCGAGGTACCCGGAGAATTCGGGAGCAGCCCGGTTGGACTCCCGGAACACCACACCGGCCATCACCAGGGCGACCCCCAACAGCACGAGCCCGATGCGCAACGGCAGCGACAGGGTCATGGCGCACCCACCATCTGGTGGTACCCGGTGCGGCGATAGGGCCCAAAGAGAGATTCGGGTCGCGGCCCCGACGTGCGTCCGGACGTATCATCCGGCCATGGCGCCCTCCACCGTGCTCGGAACCTGCCACCACGACTGCCCGGACAGCTGCGGATGGGTGGCCACGGTGGAGAACGGCACGGCAGTGAAGCTGCGCGGGAATCCCGAACACCCGTACTCGCGCGGAGAGCTGTGCCCGAAGGTGAACAGGTTCCTCGACCGCGTGTACAGCCCGGACCGCCTGCGGCATCCCCTGATCCGGAGCGGCCAGAAGGGCTCGGCCGCCTTCCGGCAGGCGACCTGGGGCGAGGCGCTGGCTCTGGTTGCCTCCCGAGTCCATGCCGCGGTCGACCGGCATGGAGGCGAGACGGTGCTGCCCTGGTGGGACGCGGGGACCCAGGGCCTGCTCCAGCTCTCGTCCCTCGACCAGCGTCTCTTCGCCCGACTGGGTTCGTCGCGTCTCGTCGGCTCGCTGTGCGGCGGGACCGCGGCGGCCGGGGTGGAGGCGACGTACGGCACGCCGAAGGCGGCGGACGCGCTGAACGCCCGCCATGCCGACCTCGTGCTCCTGTGGGGCACCAACACCCGCCTCACCAACCGGCATCTGTGGCCCTACATCGAGGAGGCCAGACAGCGAGGGGCCGAGGTGGTGGTCATCGACCCGATTCGCACCATCACCGCCGACAGCGCCGACCGGTTCATCCAGCCGGTTCCCGGAACCGACGTCGCGCTCATGCTGGCGATGATGCACGTGCTCATCCGCGACGACCTGATCGACCACGACTACGTGGCACGACATTCCGTCGGGTTCGAGCGGCTGGCAGCGCACGTCGCCGGGTGGACACCGGCACGTGCGGAAGAGATCTGCGGCGTCCCGGCAGCCGAGATCGAGCGGCTGGCCACTTCGTACGGCTCGACCAGGGGCGCCTTCATCCGAACCTTGATCGGACCGGAGCACCACGAGAACGGCGCGATGTTCTTCCGGACGATCGCCTGTCTTCCGGTCCTGACCGGAGCCTGGCGACATCGGGGCGGCGGCCTGGCGCGAAGCGTCGGAAGCTGGATCGACGTCAACGTCGACGAGAGCACCTTTGCCGCCCCCCATCTCGAGCCGGATGGCACGCGGCGGGAGATCAACATGAACCACCTGGGCCGCGCACTGACCGATGCGACGCTCGATCCGCCCGTCACGGTTCTGTTCGTGTGGAACGGAAACCCCCTCGTCACGGTGCCCGGTGCGCATCTGACCCGGCGGGGTCTCCAGCGCGACGACCTGTTCACCGTGGTGTCCGAGCAGTTCATGACGGACACGGCTCGATTCGCCGACGTGATCTTCCCCGCGACCACCCAACTCGAGCACACCGACGTGGTCCCCGCCTGGGGGCACCTCTACCTGGGTTGGAACGAACAGGCGATCGAGCCGATCGGCGAGTCGGTCCCGAACACCGAGCTGTGGCGCCGGCTGGCGGGGGCCCTGGGGTTTGCCGAACCGGAGTTGTTCGAATCCGACCAGGCCCTGATCGAGGCGGCGCTCCGCGGAGTGGACCTCGACGAGTTGCGCTCCACCGGGTTCGTGCGCCTCGATGTCGACCAGGATCTCAACCCCTATCGCGACGGCGGGTTCTCCACGCCTTCGGGGAGGGCGGAGCTGTTCAGCGAGCGTCTGGCCGAACGCGGCCTTCCGGGGCTGCCGACCTTCCGCGCTCCCGCCGAAGGGCCCGGGGGCCGGGCCGAAACGGCCGGCCGGTTTCCTCTCACTCTGCTCACCCCCAAGCACCACTCGCGGTTCCTCAACTCCTCCTATACCCATCTCCCCGGGCACGGCCCCCGTGAGGGCGGGCCGTTCGTGGAACTCGACCCGGCCGACGCCGCCGATCGAGGCATCACGGAGGGCGACAGTGCGCGGGTGTGGAACGATCGCGCATCGGTCACGGTTCCGGTCCGGCTGAGCGGGCGCCTCCGGCCCGGAGTCGCCGCCGTGCCGTTCGGATGGTGGCAGTCCGACTTCGGAGGCGAGACGACCGTCAATGCGCTGACCAGCGACACCCCGACAGATTGGGGCGGAGGCGTGGCCTACTCCGACACGCGGGTCGAGGTGGAGAAGGTGGACTGACGGCGGAGCCCGCCGTCGCGCGAGGTGAGGGCCCCGGTTCCCCGGGGCCCTCACCTCTGGGCGGCGATCTCCTAGTTGGTGTCCTGCTCGCCCCGGATCACGGCCTTCACCCCGTCGACACCCGAGGCGGCAACGTCGCGAACCGCGTGGACCGCAGACTCGCCGATCGCCTCTGCGGCCTCGAGTGCGCCTGTGGCTGCGGCCGAGGCGGCATCTTCGACCGAAAGCCCGACTTCCTTGGCGCCGGTGATGGCGCCTGCGATGGCGCCGCTCGTGACGCCGACGATGTCACCACCCACCTCGCCGGCCCCCTGGACGAGGCCGCGGGCGGTGAACTTGATGGCCTCGAGCACGTCGCCACCGATCTGTGCCGCACCGCTGGCGGCACCGGACACGGTGCTGGCAGCCGTCCCGATCAGGTCGCTGCCCAGATCCTTGGCGCCGGAGATCATGGAACGCCCCAGGGCGACAGCGCCCTCGGCCAGGCCGATGCCGGTGGACTTGGTGGCAGTGATGAGGCCCTCGGCCATGGCGCCGGCGGTCTGTGTCAGGTCGGCTCCGATCGAGCCGGTTCCCTTCACCGCCGCCCGGATCACGTCCGAAATCGTTCCGACCGTCACGGTCGCCACCTCGCCGACTCCCTCGAGGACTCCCACGACGACGCCCTTGACGGTGCGCACCAGTCCGGTTCCCGCCTCGGACACCGCCGAGAAGGCTCCACCGACGACCTCGCCGACCGTACCCGTCAAGGCGGTTCCCACGTCGCCCACGTTGCGAAGCCCGGTGACCACCGCGTCACGGACCACGTCTGCGGCGCCCTGCACGATGCTCCCCGTTCCCTTCAGCAAACCGATCACGCTCTGCTTCACCCGTCCCGCTGCGCTCTGGTCGTTCATTCCGCTCGCCCTCCTTCGACGATCCGGCCGCCTCGATGCGACCTGATCAGATCATCGGCGACGGCCCGGGCGGCGTCCATGACAGACGAACGGGCAACACCGACGTCCGGCGGGCAGCCGGCTGCCGCGGTCATGGCAGGGTCCTGCCAGGCCCCGGGGGCACCCGGCTGCGTCGCTAGCCTGGCTGCGCCATGCCGACGAAGGTTGCGACCGTGGGAGGGACCCCGACCTGGCGTCGCGGGATGACCGCGGTGCTGGCCGAGGCCGGTTACGCCACCGCCGAGTGCGAGTCGATCCTCGAATGGCGACCGGGGCGGGGGGGCACTGCGATCGTGATGTTGACCACCGGACCGGAGGAGCGTCAGGCGATCACCGATTTCGTGGCAGACTTCCCCCACATCCCGCTCGTGGCCGTGATCCCCCAGCTCGACGTCGCGTCGTTCGCCGAGGCGATCCGGGCAGGTGCAGCCGGCGCCGTCGACGAGGCGGAGGACACCGAGGTGTTCGCCAGATCGATCGAAGCCGCCATCGGCGGGCGGGTCGAGGCTGCGCATCAACTGGTGGCGGCGATGGCCAGCCGAATTCCTTCATCTCCTGATCCGGAGGCATGGATCACCGGGGATGAGGCGGAATGGCTTCGGGCGCTGGCCGACGGTGCCACGGTGGCCACCCTCGCCGAGCGGATCGGTTACTCCGAGCGCGAGACGTTTCGGATGCTGGGAGAGCTGTACGCCAAGGTCGGCGTGAGGAACCGGACGGAGGCCATCATCTGGGCCACTCGGCACGGCGTCTTGGATGCCACCTCGACATGACCCACGCGACCTCATTCCCACCCGGAGGCCGGCATTGACATGAACGCCGCTGCCCGACCCTCCGAGTTCTCCGCCAGACGGATGCCTGCGATCTTCCTGAGCCACGGGGCACCTCCCCTGGCCGACGACCCCGTGTGGACACGCCAGCTCGCCGACTGGTCGGCCGCACTCCCGCGGCCCAGCTCGATACTGATCGTGTCCGCTCACTGGGAGGCGGATCCACTGACACTCGGGGCCACCACCACCGTCCCCCTGTCATACGACTTCTGGGGCTTCCCGGACCGCTTCTACGAGGTGACGTACCCGGCGCCCGGCGCTCCGCAGCTGGCGCGGGCGGTTCGAACTCTCCTCGACGGCCCCTCCGGCCCGGTTCACGACGATCCGCACCGCGGGCTCGATCACGGCGCCTACGTCCCGCTGGTGGAGATGTATCCGGAAGCCGACGTGCCGGTGCTGCAGGTCTCGATGCCCACGCTCGACCCGGCGACACTGCTCGACGTCGGGCGCCGCCTGGCTCCCCTTCGCGATCAGGGGGTTCTGATCGTCGGGAGCGGCTTCAGCACCCACAATCTGGCCGAGATGCGTTGGGGTGACGGGCCTTCTGCATCGGCACCGCACTGGTCGGCCGAGTTCGACCACTGGCTGGCCGAGCGCATGGCGAGCGGAGACGTCGACGGCCTGATCGACTTCGAGCGCCGGGCCCCGGCAGCGGGAATCGCCCATCCCAGGACCGAACACTTCGCCCCGCTCTTCGTCGCGCTCGGCGCGAGCCTCGACCGGGGAGAGACGGGCGACACCGTCGTAGACGGCTTCTGGTTCGGCCTCTCGAAGCGGTCTGTTCAGTTCGGCTGACACAGAGGCGCCGGTCGCAACGCGTCCACCGGGAGGCTCTCCGGTCGACCGCGGCCCGCGTGTGCGACCGGGGTCTGCACACGATGTCCGGGTCTCGAGCCGTCCGACACGCCGGCTGCCGGCCGGGTACCTTTACCCGCGGAGGTGAGGCATGAGAGGCAGACCTTTTGCAGGCGTGATCGGGGGATTGCTCTTCGGGATCGGCATGACGCTCGTACTCCAACAGGCGGGCGTCTATCCCCTCAAGGCGGCGTCGGTGTTCGGACTCCCACTTCTCGGCATCGTCGCCGGGTTGATCCTGGCGGCCCGGGCTCCGTTCGGGGGGAAGGAGTCATGAGGCGAGCGCTCCACCTGACGGCGTTCATCGCCATCGCCACCCTGGCGCCGGCCCTCCCGGCGACGGCCGGCTTCCTCAACGGTGACTGCACTGCGACCTCGGTCTCGGGCACCTCATATCGCGAGGACGGATCCCAGCTCGACAGCAAGAACGTCGCCACCGCGACCGAGTCCGACCCCTTCTCGATCGACCCCTCGGGCTCGGTGGAATGGGATGCCCGGTCGGACGCGCCGATCAAGGACCACACGTGGGCGATCGGACTGGTGATCGCCGGATTCGAAGTCCAGTTCTACTCGGGCGGCGACCCCAACACAGCCGGAACCCAGGAGAGCACCGGCCGGGTGTCGATCTCCGAACGTCTCGCGGAGATCCAGCTCACCCAGATGGAGTGGGTGCTCGACCAGTTGAACGGAAAGTTCGAGGCGTGGGGCCGCATCGACGGCGACGGAGCCGGGTGCGACGGACGCGCCTGGGTCGAGATCGACGGGGGGTTCGGAGTGATCGGGCTGACCGGGGCGGCCTTGGCGCTGGCCGGCGGCGGGCTGATACTTCGAGCCGGATCAAAGAAGGGGACGTGACACCGGAGAGGAGGGGCCCCGCGTCCGGTCCTCTTCCAGGATGACCCCTTGACCCGACCGCAGATCAGTTTCCTCGGCGCGGCTCGCACCGTGACCGGCAGCCGATTCCTGGTCGAGGCCGGCGCGTCCCGCGTCCTCATCGACTGCGGCATGTTTCAGGGCAGGAAGGACCTCCGCCTGCGCAACTGGGCCGCGTTCGCGGTGGATCCGAGGTCGATTGACGCCCTGGTGGTGAGCCACGCCCATCTCGACCATGTCGGGTATGCGCCGGCCCTGGTGCGCCAGGGGTTCCCCGGACCGATCCACTCGACCGTCTCGACCGCCCGACTGTCCGACGTCGTGCTTCGCGACTCGGGGCGGTTGCACGAGGCAGACGCCGAGCGGGCCAACCGCAAGGGATACACCACCCACCGGCCGGCGCTGCCTCTCTATACAGAGGCGGACGCCATCGAGGCGACCAAGCGCTTCGTCACGTCGGACTTCGGCGAGAGACGCCGGATCGCCGACGGCGTGTGGATGACCTTCCGCCGGGCCGGCCACATCCTCGGTTCGGCATCCGTCCTCCTCGAATTCGACGACGGAACCCCGTCTGTCTGCTTCTCGGGCGATCTGGGACGCCCGCGCCACCCGATCCTGGCACCACCCGAGCCGCTCACCCCGGTGGGAACGGTGGTCGTGGAGTCGACCTACGGTGACGAGGAGCACGTCGAGGAGGACGGAACCGAAGAACTGGGAGAGGTGATCGCGGCCACCCTCGATCGTAGGGGCGTGGTGGTCATCCCGGCCTTCGCGGTCGACCGAACCGAGATCGTCCTGCACTCGCTTCGCAGGCTCACGACCTCCGGAGTCATCCCCCAGGTTCCGGTGTACCTCGACAGCCCGATGGCCCGCGCCGCCCTCGGCATATACCTCCGGGCGGTGGACGAGGGCCACCCGGAGATCCGCCCGGAGGTGACCGGTCATCCCGAGGTCTTCGACCCGGGCGACCTGCAGATCGCCGAGTCGGTCGAAGACTCCAAGGCGATCAACCACGTGCGCGGACCGCACATCATCATCTCCGCCTCGGGAATGGCGACCGGGGGACGCGTGCTCCACCACCTCAAGAGGCTCCTGCCCGGGCGCCTCAACACCGTGGTGCTGGTCGGATACCAGGCGACAGGGACCCGCGGCCAGAGCCTGCTGTCGGGAGCGAGGACGGTCAGGATCCACGGCGAGGACATACCGGTCGAGGCCAGTGTGGCCTCGGTACCCGCCTTCAGCGTGCACGCCGACCGCAGCGAGTTGCTCGACTGGCTGGCGTCCGCCGACCGGCCGCCGGAGCGGGTGGTCGCAGTCCACGGCGACGAGGACGCGGCCACCGCCCTCGTGCGGGCGGTGGAGGATGTGCTGGACCGGCCCGCGACCGCCCCCGAGGACGGAATGGTCCTCGCGCTGTGACCGCCGCCCTCCCCCCGACCCGGTGAGGGCGCGGCGAAGTGAGACGCGACCGCTCGTTCCGGCGCGCCGGTTCAGTGCGAGACGCGCTCTCTCTGGTGATGCACCGGTACCACGCTCTCCCGGGTGAGGGTCGATACGTGGCCGTCTTCCCACTCCACGTCGATGAACTCGTCGTGGACGTCGACAATCCGCCCCATCCGGGTCGGCGCACCGATCTTGGCCGTCAGCGTGGTTACCGTCTGACCCTTCCTCAGCATGTGGCAAACGTACGCCGGGGCAGATGCGAAGGTCGAGGGCCGGTGGTCCCTAACGGTCAGTCCAACCGGACGATCGCTGCCTCTCCCCCGTCGGTGACCACCCACACCAGGTCGGGACCGGGCACCAGCGCGACGATGTCCGCCGGTATGCCGGGGTCGACGACAGCCGGGCTGATGACGCCGGCCGGGTCGTAGAGAAACACCCGCCGGTCGCTCGCCCCGACCAGCACCCCTCCGGCGCAGATCAGATGCCCGACGGGCCCGACCGGCGACTCGAGGGGGCGCCCGGCCGCTGCGTCGGCCATCGATCGCCGGGTCAGGGTCGAACCGGCCGCCAGCCACAGCCACCCGGCACACCCGACGGCCCGCTCCGGCTTCTCTCCTTCGATCGAACCCAGGCTGCGGCGGGTCGAGGACTGGATCGAACCTCCCGGCGTCACCCACCACAGTTCGTCGCCGATCACCGTGGCCAGCATGGCGTCCACCTCGACGGGCGGATAGAGATGATGCTCGCGTACCTGATGGGCGAGACCATCCCCGATCAACCAGACGACCTGGTCTCCATCGAACAGCCGGACGTCGTCGCCCACGTCCAGCGGAATCGGGCTCCACTCCGGCGGACTGCACCGGACGGTCCGGGTCGCGGTCGTCATCACGAGATCGCCGCCCGCCGACCCGATCCGGTGAACCGGGCCATCCACCGAGACTCGGCGCTGCTCGGTGCCGCCCATCGCCTGGTATTGCACGGCGGTTCCGTCCGAGACGATCCACACGAAGGGTCCCAACCGGGTGGCGCCCCTCGCCCCGGGGAGCACTTCGATCTTGATGACTCGCGGAAGCACGAGGCCAGCCTATCCGCCATCACCGTTCGATCGACTTTCGACGCGGTCGGGCCTGGGGGTGCCGCAGAGCCGGCGTCGGTGCGCTGCAGACGCCCCCCAACCCTCCACCGATCTACCGTTGGCCCGGGAATGCAGATCGAACAGGACAGAGGTGAGCTCATCTACGTCGGTGATCCGATGTGCTCGTGGTGCTGGGGGATCGCCCCCGAACTGGAATCCCTGCAGGAACGCCGGCCGGATCTGGGTTTTCGGGTGGTCGTGGGGGGGCTGCGACCGGGCCCGAACGCAGAGGAGATGACCGAAGGCATGGCCCGCTACCTGGGACATCACTGGCGGCAGGTGACGGCCCGCTCGGGACAACGGTTCGACCACTCGATCCTGGAGCGCCGTGGCTGGAGCTACGACACCGAGCCGGCATGCAAGGCGGTGGTGGTGATGCGCCGCCTCGCCCCGGACCTGGCGTGGCCGTTGTTCAAGAGGCTGCAGCAGGCGTTCTACGCGGAAGGGATCGTGATCTCCGACCCTGAGACGATTCCTGCCCTCGTCGGGGAGTTCGACGTCGACGTCGATGCGTTCATGGAGTCCTTCGGCTCGACCGAGGCGGCCAGAGCCACGTGGAGCGACTTCGCCACCGCCCGAAGCTGGGGCATTTCGGGGTTCCCGACCGTCATCGTTCGCGTGGGCGAACACGCCCACGTCGTCGCTCGCGGATACGCCCCGGTCGATGAACTCGAGACCGCCCTCGCCCGATTCGTCGGAGACTCGCCTTCTCACTCGTGTCCGCCGGGACAGATGTGCTGATCGCTCGGCTGTCGGCTGCCCGGGACCGGCACGTCCGGCACTCCCGCGCCCCGGCGTGATCCGTTCCATCTCCATCCGGGAACCGGTCGGCCACGGACGACGTCCAAACGCCGACTGTCTCAGGAGGACAAACCCAATGCGACGACTCACCGCCCTGCTCACCGGCATCACGCTGTTCATCGGGGCGTGCTCGGCCGCCACCGTGGACGGCGGACCGACCACCACCGCAACGGGCGGACCGTCCGCCCTCGTCGGCTCCGTGTTCCGGGTGTTCGACACCTGCGACGACCTCCTCTCCTACTACCAGACCAACGCGCTGGAGATGGTCGGGCCGTGGGGCCTGGACGGATTCCCCCTGTACTCCATGGGGGACACGGCCGTCCCGGCACTCGCCGCCGACGGCGCGGCCGAGGCCGCTAGCCCGGCCCGAGTCACCGGGACCAACAACCAGATCGCCGGCGTCGACGAGGCCGACATCGTCAAGACAGACGGATCCCGGATCTTCACCATCACAGACGGTGTGTTCCGCGTGCTCACGGTCGGGGCGACGGTCGAACTCCGCGGACGGATCCAGCTCGACTGGTGGCCCCAGGCCATGCTGCTCCACGGGGATGCGGTCCTTCTGATCGGACAGGTGTGGGGTGGTGCCGGCATCAGCCCCCTCGAGGACCGCGTCGGCATCGCACCGCAGTATCAGTCGACCGTCACCCGGCTCATGCAGGTCGACGTCTCCGATCCCGACCGACCCCGGGTCGATGCGACGCTGGACATGGACGGGACGTACGTCAGCGCCCGTCTGGTGGACGGCATCGTCCGGCTGGCCATCACCTCCTCCCCGGTCGGCATCGAATGGGCCTACCCGGACGGAAGCGGCATCCGCGCCGAGCGCGAAGCCACCGAGGCAAACCGGCAGATCATCGGTGACACCACGCTCGACAACTGGCTCCCGTACTACGTGTACCGCAGCGACGGCATCGAACGGGAAGGGCGTCTACTCGACTGCACCAAGGTGATGGCGCCCAACGAGTTCTCCGGCCTCGAGACGCTGTCCCTGCTCACCTTCGACCTCGCATCAGGACTCCAGTCCTGGGCAGACGCAGCGGTGGTGGCGTCCGGCTCCACGATGTACGCCACCGAAGACCACGTCTACCTGGCCACCCAGCGCTGGGTCGACTGGCGGGTGCTGGCCGACACCGGCGAGATCGACGACGCAGCAGACGGATTCCGCACCCAGATCCATCTCTTCGACACGACCGACCCGGGCGCTCCCCGCTACATGGCCTCGGGCGAGGTGCGCGGCTTCCTGCTCAACCAGTTCTCGCTGGATGAACACGGCGGGGTGCTCCGTGTGGCGACCACCAGTCAACCCACGGGATGGGGCTTCAGCACCGCCTCGGAGAGCCAGGTGGTGACCCTGCGCCGGGACGGCGACCGCCTGGAGACGCTCGGTCAGGTGGGCGGCCTCGGCAAGGGAGAGCAGATCTACTCGGTGCGGTTCATGGGCGACCTCGGATACGTGGTGACCTTCCGCCAGACCGATCCGCTCTACGTGATCGACCTGTCCGACCCGGCCACCCCGGCCGCCGTGGGCGAGCTCAAGATCAACGGCTACTCGGCGTACCTCCATCCGGTGGGCGAGGGACGCCTCCTCGGCCTCGGCCAGGACGCCACCGACGAGGGTCGCCGATTGGGAACCCAGCTCTCGCTGTTCGACGTCACCGACCCTGCCGATCCCCAGCGCCTGGACACCGTCTCGATGGACGGCGGCTGGTCGGCCGTCGAAGGCGACCACCACGCCTTCACCTTCGTCGACGGCCTCGTGCTGGCTCCGTTCGAGTCGTGGATCTGGGGACCTGCCGACGGCGACGCCGTCGAATCCGGCCGGTTCGACACAGGAGTGATGGCGGTGCGGGTCGAGGGCGATCGTCTGACGCTCGCCGACATCCTCCGGCCCATGTTCGACGGCCCGATCGACGAAAAGGACCTCTGGGAAACCGGCAACGACCCATGGCGCATGGTTCCTCTGCGCACCATCGTCATCGGCGATCGGATCTTCACGATCACCAACGGGGGCGTGGCGATCCACGACTTCTCGACCTACCAGCGGCTCGACGTCGTCGAGTTCTAGGGGTGTCTCGAGGGGTCTCGATGCGGGGCACTCCCAGATCGCGAAATCCGGCCATGCAGAACCCTTGCGAACATATGTTCGATCGGGCTACCTTCGGGCGATGCCGCCTCCAGGGCCACCGATTGCCGACCGCCGGCGCCGGGTAGATCTCCTCCGCCGCGATCTCCAGGCTCTGCGAGAGCGCTATGGGCGGCTCCCCGTCGACATCTCCGTCGCCGAACGGCTCGACACCCGGATGGAACGCAACCGACACCGGATCACCCATCTCCAGAACCAGATCGCCGCGCTGCAGACCGAGGTGCAGCAGATCGAACGAGAGCTCGACGGATACCTGGCAGGCGTCGAAGCGCTGCTCTCGGACGCCGCCGACCAGGTTCGCCGGCTCGAAAAGGAGGGCTGGTCGCCCGTCCCGATCCTCGGGTACCGCATGTGGAACGTGGTCGACGGGGCGGTCACAGGCGTGGTTCAGCCATGGAAGAGCCGCACCAAGCTGGCCCGCTGTCTCAATGGCGTGGACGGCGAGGATATACCCCACTCGCACGGGCGGTGCGGGCCGCCTCCGTGCGGGGTGTATGCCACCAAGGAGCCGGAGACGATCTATCGGCAGATGCCGAGGCATGCGGACTGGGCGATCGGCCTCGTCGAACTGAGCGGCAAGGTGGTGGAGCATTCACAGGGCTACCGGGCGCAGCGGGCGACCCTCGCCGCGATGTGGCTGGTGGTCGGAGACAGAGCGGCGGCCGTCGAGGGGGCACGGGCGCTCGAGGCGGCGCTGGCAGACCCGGTCGGCGCCACGCACGGCGGCACGTCGCGCAGGGCGGACGCCACCGAGTACGAAGACGCCTGCCGCTATCTGGCGGGCGTGAGAGGAGGGAGAATCGCATGGACATCGGAGAACAGGAGCGCGTGATCATCGTCGAGCCGCTCGAGACGCCGGAGGAGCCCCGCCGGCCTGCACCTCGACGCCAGCCGGCAGTGCCCCAACCCGCAGAGAAGGATGCAGCGCCGATAGAGAGGGAGACGGAGCCGGCAGAGATCTGATCGATCGCCCTCCGGCGCGCCTACCCTGCGGACGTGCCCGTCGACGACCTGCGCATCCTCGCATTCGCCATCGTGTTCGGCGCCCTGATGGGCTGGGGCCTGGGGCGAAGGGCGGAAGACCGCCTCGCCACCATGATCGCCACCGGGGTCTCCACCCTGACCGGGGTGGGGTGTTGGATCGCGGCCCTGGCGCTCGACGCCCCCACCGGGGGAGCCCTCGGCACCGCCGCGGTGTCGCTGACCGGCGGCGCCGGAGCGGCCCTGGCCGTGCTGGCATTCACCGGCCGCCGGTGAGCCTCCCGCCCGGGAGACTGCCGCCCGGGAGACTGCCGCCCGGGAGACTGCCGCCGGCGCCCTGGTCCCGCGCAGTGTGAAGAGCGGCGTAGGCGATGGCGGCGGCCTGGCCGACATTCAGGGAGTCGATGCCCGTCAGGGGGATCCGCACCCGCACATCGGCCGCCTGCATGGCCGTGTCGGACAGTCCGGGCCCTTCCGCCCCCACCATCACCGCCGGTCGCCCGACTGCGATCTCACCGATGGGAGTGGCGTCCGGGGCCGGGGTCATGGCGACCAGCGTGAACCCGGCGCGCTTGACGGCGGCGAGATCGGCCGCCCACGAGAGCGAGCGAGCGATCGGCACCGAGAAGAGGGCCCCCATCGACACCCGTACGCTGCGCCGGTACCACGGATCGGCGGTGGTCGGGTCGACCAGCACCCCCGCCATCCCCAGCCCGACCGCCGCCCGCAGCACCGCCCCCAGGTTCTCGTGGTCGTTCACTCCCTCGATGACGGCGAGTGACGCGAGCTCGAGGAGCGAGGCCACCGGAGCGGGGTCGGGGCGACGGGCGGACGCCACGACGCCCCGGTGCAGATCGAACCCCACGACCGCCGACATCGTCTGGCGATCGACGACGAACACGGGGACAGATCCGGTCGCCGGAAGGCGATGGTGCACGGACTCGAGGCACAACACCGATTCGGCGCCCAGCTCGGAGCCGAGCAGGCGGGTCACCACCGCCAATCCCTCTGCGATGAAGAGCCCCGAGGCCGCCTCGAACCGGCGCCGGAAGCCGACGTCGTTGAGCCGCCGGTAGGGATCGAGGCGCCCATCGTCTGGGTCGATGATGCGGTCCACCGCCGCCACGGTACCCCGGAGCGACCAGCCACGGCCTTTCCGGCAGGCACACGCGATCGGCAACCACCACCGGCCGGGAGACCCGGCGATGCCGTTGCACCCCGGGCGGTTCCAACGCCGGGGAGCACGGATAGTCTCCCGAATCACACGTGCCTCCCCTCGACCCGATCAGACGCCCCGTCATCTCCGAGCGCTGGCTCGTCCCGCTGGCGCTGCTCGGTGTGTACGTGGTGTGGGGATCGACCTACCTGGGCATCGCCGTGATGGTCGAGACCATTCCCCCGCTGCTCGGCAACGCCGTGCGAATGCTCACCGCCGGCGCCGTGATGTATCTCGTGATCCGCAGACGGGGCGAGGACCGCCCCACCGCCCGCCAGTGGCGCAACGGGGCCGCGGTCGGGACCCTGCTGTTCGTGGGAGGCCTGGGGCAGGTTTCGGTCGCCGAGTCGATCGGCATCGGGTCGGGTGTCGCGGCCACCGCCATCGCCATGACGCCGGTATGGGCCTCGCTCGTGTCCGGACTGTTCGGCTCGTGGCCGCGAAGACTGCAGTGGATCGGGCTCGCTCTGGGCGTCGTCGGGGTGGCGGCGCTGTCGCTCGAGGGCGACTTCCAGGCCGAACCCGCCGGATTCGCTCTGGTTCTCGCCGCCCCCATCCTGTGGTCGTTCGGGTCGGTGTGGTCCAATCACCTCGATCTCCCCGCCTCCAACATGCGCACCGCCCTGTTCATGATCGGCGGCGGTGCGTCGCTGGCCATCGCCGGGGCGATTCGGGGCGAGGTGGCTCCGATCGAGCCGTCGATGGCGAGCGTCCTGGCCCTGCTCTACCTCATCTCATTCGGGTCGCTGCTGGCGTTCTCGGCCTACGCCTACCTGCTCCGGACCGTCTCCGCATCCCTGGCAACCAGCTACGCATATGTCAACCCGCTGGTGGCCGTCGCACTCGGTGTCTCGCTCGGCGGCGAGGTGCTCACGGGCTCGGCATTCGTCGCCCTGCCTCTCATCGTGGCCGCCGTCGCCCTGATCGCCCGCGGGGACCGCTGAGACCCGGCGCTCGGCGAGAACGGCGACGGCTAGCGTCCGTCCGGATGATCGAAGGTTCCGAGGCGACGACCCGTCGAAGGCTCACACGGGTGCTGTTCGCGGGGGTGGCGATGGCCACCACCGGCTACATCGCCGCCATCACCGTGGCGACGCTGGCTGCCCGAACGATTCTCGGCAGCGCCGATCTCGCCGGCCTCCCGTCGGCGGTGGCCGTGATCGGGACTGCGGGGGGAACCGCCCTGTGGGGTCAGCTGGCACCGACCCGGGGCAGGAGATTCGGACTCGTGGCCGGGTTTCTGTCGGCCGCCACCGGCGCCGCCATCTCGACCGTGGCGGTGTTGACCGAGTCGTTCCCCCTTCTGCTGGCGGGGATGGCCGTTCTCGGCTTCGGGCAGTCCTCATCCCACCTCGCCAGGTACGCAGCCGCCGACCTGGCCCCGGCGGAACGGCGCGGGAGAGCGGTGAGCTTCATCGTCTGGGCAGGCACGGTCGGAGCGGTGATCGGGCCGCGCCTTCTCGAACCGGCCGGGTCGCTCAGCGAGCGCGCCTTCGGAGCCCCGTACGCGGGCGGATACCTGGCGACCTCGGTCTTCATGGCTGCATCTGCATTGGTCTACTGGGGGCTGCTCCGACCCGAGCCCAACACCGTGGCCGTGGCCGAGGGGGTCGAGGGCACCCCGGCCGACTCGAAGATTCGCCCCCGGTCGGTGCTGGCCCATCCCGGAGTCCAGCTGGCCGGCATCGCGCTGGTGATCGGCCAGGCGGTGATGGTGCTGATCATGACGGCCACGCCGGTTCACATCGAGAACACCGGGTTCGGACTCGGGGTGGTGGGCAGCATCATCAGCGCCCACACACTCGGCATGTTCGCGTTCTCGCCGATCACGGGACGCCTCACCGACCTGCTCGGCCCGGTCAGAGTGATCGCCGCCGGAGCCGTCATGCTGCTGGTCGCGGCGCTGATGGCAGCCGGTGCCCCGGATGGTGCCAACGTGATGCTCGGATGGGGGCTCTTCCTGCTCGGGCTGGGCTGGAACTTCGGGTTCGTCGCCGGGAGCGCCCTGCTCACGTCGAGCGTGGACCGGGCTTCGCGCCCGGTCATCCAGGGAAGAGTCGACGCCGCGGTGTGGAGCGCCTCTGCCCTGGCGAGCGCCTCGTCGGGTCTCGTCCTCGCCGGGCCCGGCTACCGGTCGCTGGGGATCATCGGCGGCGGACTCGTGGCAGTGATGGTGGTGGCGCTGGCCACACGGGGAAGACAGGTCGGCGGCCAGATGGCCTGACCGCCCTCTCCGCTCACCGCTGCATGACGGGCGTGACGGCCACCCCATCGGGGACGTGCCGTTCGCACACGAAGACCACGTCCTCCCCCATCCGGTAGTGGAACTGCTGAGGACTGGCACAGCGCGCTCCCACCTCGTACTCCAGCGAGTCGGGACGTACGAACATGCATCGCCGGCCGGCGGCGGCGGTCCGGGGGCCGGCTTCGGCGCGATCCCGATTGGCGACCTCACCCTGGCGCGACACGGGATCGTCCGGGTCGTACCAGAACTCGACATTGCGGTCGGCACCGGCGGCGAGCCACGCAGCCAGCGACTCCGAGACCCGTTCCTCGGACCATCCCGGCGCCCGGTGAACCACGCCACCCTCCAGGTCGTTCACTGCGACTCGAAGCCGGTCCCATACGTCGGCCGAAGGCGGGACACCGAGCACGACACCGATCCCGAGCGCCTCGTAGGCATCCGAAGCCCGGCCTGCGGTGAGCACCAGCCGATCGAACGGCACACGGATCACGTACGGGTCGTCGACCGGAACGGCGATGGTCCAGCCGTCACAGTCGATCGTCGCCAACTCGGGCTGGTCGATCTCATCCACCGCCCCCTCCAGCGGCACCATCTCGGCGAGCCAGGCGAGGGCGCCGTCAGACTCCCGGACATGGATCTGAATCGATCCGGGGAAACAGGGCTCTCCGGACTCGTCCGGCCAGGCCAGCTCGGTCTGAACCCACCACACCGACTGCCTGGCCCCGACGATGTCGTCGGCATCCGCCAGCATCCCGCCGAGTGCCTCCTCGCCGACGACACGTGCCGGGGCCGGCTCGTCGCCGGTGTCGATCGAGGACGCCAGCCGGGCGATCGCCGCCCGCTGGGATTCGTCGATAGCGGACGCGGCCACCAGCACCTCGGCCCCCAGGAGCGCCTCGATCCACAGGGCCAGGGCAGCCGAGATCCGAGACGGGGTCAGGCCGGACTCCACGTCGAAAGGCTCCTCGGAGAGTCGTCCGACGACGCCTGGGCGGGGAATCGAACCACCGTCGACGATCACGGTTCGCGATCCGGACCGGTAGACGTCTGCGTCGGGTTCCACCCAGATGAACGCCGGGTCGTCGGCATCGATCAGGACCAGCCAGCCATCCGGGTGCCGCAGCGCCCGCATGCCCTCTGTGGTGCCGAAGAGCTGGTCGGCCGTCACCGGCGCCACCGACCACAGCCACGTGACGGACGCGGCCTCGACTCCGGCGTACACGTCGATCGTCGATGGGAAGGCCTCAGCTCCCGTGACGTCGTCGACCCACCTCGCGGCATCGGTGATCCACGCGAGCTCGCGATCAGACCCGATCACCTCGGCGACGTACCGCACCGACTCGGCCTGAGTGATGTTCGAAGTAGCCATCGAACACGACGGTAGCCGAGCACCTCCTCCCGGTCAGACGGTCAGGTCGGGCAACCCGGGCTTGGCCACGTGCTCGAAGATCAGCGACGTCTCGATGTGGGCCACTTCCTGCCAGGCGGTGAAGGCGCTCACTGCCAGGTCACGGAGATGCTCGGCGCTTGCGACGACGACATGAACCAGGAAGTCGTTGGCTCCGGTCACGTGCGACACCCCGACCACCTCGCGCAACGCCAGCGCCCTCTCTTTGAAGGTCTCGACTTCGTCTGCGCCATGACGCCTCAGACGGAGGGCGATCATCGCCTGCAGGCCGATTCCCAGCGCCGCCGGGTCGACATCGGCGTGGAAGCCGCGGAACACGCCGAGGTCCTCGAGGCGGCGCAGCCTCTCCGAGCAGGTGGACGGCGCGATTCCCACCTGAGCGGCCAATGCCTTGTTGGATCGCCGCGCATCGTGCGTCAACGCAGCGATCAAGGCCCGATCTATTCGATCAAGTTCGACCGAATGGGCATGATTCCGAATCCTGTTCGTCATGTATTGACAATACCCGACGGAATCGTAGGTTCAGAGCCAGATGATCCACCACACGTTCGATGTTCGGAGGCAGGCATGAGGAACCGACGCGCCGAGGTGATCGCCGGACATCACCTCGAACCGGAGTCCCTTTCCATGGGGTACGGGTACCGGCCCGAGTGGTCGGAGGGCTCGCTCAAATCACCCATCTTCCAGACGTCGACGTTCGTGTTCCAGACCGCCGAAGAGGGGAAGCGCTTCTTCCAGCTCGCCTGCGGACTGGTCGAACCGGACGAAGGCGAGTCGCCCGGAATGATCTACTCCCGGCTCAACAACCCCGACCTGGAGATCCTCGAAGATCGGCTGTGTCTGTGGGAGGACGCCGAGATGGGGCTGGTCTTCGCCTCGGGGATGGCGGCGATCGCCACCACCCTCCTCACCTACCTCCGGCCGGGAGATGTGCTGGCCCACTCCCAACCGCTCTACGGCGGAACCGACCATCTCGTGAACGAGACGCTTCCCGAACTCGGTGTGATCTCGGTGCCGTTCTCCGCACAGATGTCGCGCACGGACATCGAGCAGGCGCTCGACGAGGCGGCGCCGAACGGTCGGCTCCGCATGATCCTCATCGAGACTCCGGCCAACCCGACCAACGACCTGATCGACATCCGGATGTGTTCGGACATCGCCCGGTCGCGTTCGACGGAGGAGCGACCGGCGCTGCTGGCCGTCGACAACACCTTCCTCGGACCGCTGTGGCAGCACCCGCTGCGGCACGGCGCCGACATCGTGCTGTATTCGGCCACCAAGTACCTCGGCGGTCACTCCGATCTGATCGCAGGAGCCGCCGTCGGTTCGGCGGATCACCTCCGCCCCATCGCCGCGACCCGCACATACCTCGGCACGATGGCCGACCCGTGGACCGGGTGGCTGCTCATGCGCAGCCTCGAGACGCTGCAGATGCGGATGACCAGACAGACCGAGACCGCCGGCAAGGTGGCGCGGTTCCTCGCCGAGCATCCCAAGGTCTCGAACGTGCGCTACCTCGACCTCCTCGACGACGCGGATGCCCAATACGACCTCTACCGACGCCAGTGTCTGGGGCCGGGGGCGATGATCTCCTTCGACTTCGACGAGGGGGAGAGCGCCGCCTTCCGGTTCCTGAACGCGCTCACGCTTGTGAAGCTGGCCGTGAGCCTGGGCAGCACCGAGTCGCTCGCCGAGCACCCCTCCTCGATGACCCACGCCGGTGTTCCCGCCGAAGAGAAGCTCTGGTACGGAATCGGCGAAGGCCTGGTCCGGCTGTCGGTCGGCGTCGAGCATCCCGACGATCTCATCGCCGACCTCCGCCAGGCCCTCGACAGCGTCTGACCACGATCGAACGCGACCGAACACGATGACAAGGAGACGAAGGTGACCGCAAGAAGACGAAGTTGGGCCGAGCCCTGGAAGATCAAGATGATCGAACCGATCAAGGTGACCACCCGGGAGGAGAGGCAGGAGGCCATCACCGAAGCCGGGTTCAACAGCTTCTTGCTCAAGTCAGAAGACGTCTACATCGACCTGCTCACCGACTCTGGCACGTCGGCGATGTCCGACCACCAGTGGGCCGGGTTGATGCTCGGCGACGAGGCATACGCCGGATCCAGGAGCTTCTACCACCTGGTCGATGCCGTTCGCGACGTGTACGGCTACCCCGAACTCATCCCCACCCACCAGGGACGGGGAGCCGAACACATCCTCAGCCAGATCCTCATTTCCGAAGATGACGTCGTACCCGGCAACATGTACTTCACCACCACGAAGTTCCACCAGGAGTACGCCGGCGGCACGTTCATCGACATCATCGTCGACGAGGCCCACGACCCCTACTCGGACCATCCCTTCAAAGGAAACGTCGATCTCGACAAGCTGCAGGCGGTGATCGACAGCTACGGACCGGCCCGGATCCCGTACATCTCGGTCGAGACGAACGTGAACATGGCGGGCGGACAGCCCATGTCGCTCGCCAACCTCCGCGCGGTCTCCGAGCTGTGCCACCGCCACGGGATCCTGGTGATGCTCGACGCCACCCGGGCCCTCGAGAACGCCTGGTTCATCAAACAACGTGAGGCGGGGTACGAGCACCTCAGCGTGCGCGAGATCCTCGCCGAGATCTGCTCGCACACCGACGGTGCCACCGTCTCGTCCAAGAAAGACAACCTGGTCAACATCGGCGGGTTCCTCGCCCTGCGCGATCCCGAGCTGGCCCGCAAGGCCCGCGCCTTGCTCGTCGCATTCGAGGGCCTCCACACCTATGGCGGCATGTCGGGCCGCGACATGGAGGCTCTCGCCCGCGGCATTCGCGAGATGGTCGACACCGACGACCACGTCGCCGCTCGCGTCGGACAGGTCGAGTACCTGGGACACGGCCTGCTCAAGGCCGGGATACCCGTGGTCAGGCCCATCGGCGGCCACGGGGTGTTTCTCGATGCCAGGGCGATCCTCGAACACATTCCGCAGTCTGAGTTCCCCGCACAGGCGCTCACAGCCGCGATCTACCTGGACTCGGGCGTGAGGGGAATGGAGCGCGGTGTGGTGTCGGCAGGCCGCGATCCCCACACGGGGGATCACCACTACCCCAAACTCGAGTTGGTGCGCCTCACGATCCCGCGCAGGGTGTACACCCAGGCTCACATGGATGTTGTGATCGAGTCGGTCGTCGAGGTGTACGAGCACCGCGAGAAGATCGGCGGCCTGCGGTTCACATACGAGCCCGAGGAGCTCCGCTTCTTCCAGGCCCGCTTCGAGCCGATCGCGGCCTGGGAGTTCTGAGGAGATGGGGCGGCCCGATCGGGCCGCCCCATCTCACTCGGGGGGTTGGTCCACCGACCGATAGAGCCGGAACCCCTCTTCGGCGTGGCGCCGCTCGTCGACGAACGAGAGGAACTCGCGGGCCAGCTCCGTGAAGGCTCCTCCTGAATCGGCGGCAGCCTGGCGCAGGTCCGGCGGTCGATCGGTGTGATACCTCCACACCTGGTGGTACTCGGCACGCTCACCCGGAGCTCGCCAGATCGGAAGGTACGTCCCGAGATACTCGTAGCTCGGCGGAGCCAGCGCCGTGAACGACGGCTCGTGCTGGTGGAGCCATTGGCGGAACTCGTCCGCCCGCTCCTCCTTGACGAAGAACCCCCAATCCGACAGCAGGGCCATGCAACCTCCGATCGACAGATCCACCATACGGTCGAGGAGGCGTCCGCGTCGGAAAGAACCCGGATCCAGCCGCCCCGGCGGGCACTGGACCATCGCCCGGGTCGGCCGAGTTGGCATCGGAGCGATGGTCGGGTGATCCTTGCGTGGTGGAAATCGACTCGGTCACGGAGATCATCCGAGACGTCGGGCACGTCGAAGTGCTCGGTCGATTTGGCGCGCTCGACAGTGGAGACATCTCCGAGAAGCACGCCGGCGACCTGGTCACGGTTGCCGATGTCGCCGCCGAACGCGAGTTGACCAGGCGCCTCACGCCGCTCGTGCCCGGCTCGACGGTGGTGGGGGAGGAAGGCGTCCACGCCGACGCCGCGGCGCTGGGGGCGCTCACCGGATCCGGGCCCGTGTGGGTGATCGACCCGATCGACGGCACGGTCAACTACACCAGGGGAATCCCGATGTTCGCGGTGATGGTGGCGCTGGTCGTCGGAGGCCGCACCGTGGCGGCGTGGATCCACGACCCGTATCACCGTCGGACCGCCGTCGCCGAGGCGGGAAGCGGCGCCCGGCTCGACGGCCGTCCCATGCAGGTGCGATCGGGCCCGCGCCGGCCGTCGGAACTGACCGGGGCCATCTATGCCGGGAAGTTCGCCACTCCCGAGCTCTCCGCCCACGTCCACGCCCGCAAGGCGGCGCTTCATCCGATCAGGACCATCGCCTGTGCCGGCTTCGAGTATCTCCGGCTGGCCGGTGGCGGAACCGACTTCGCCCTGTTCACCCGCACCATGCCGTGGGATCACCTCCCCGGCATCCTGATCCACGCCGAGGCGGGAGGGTGGACCCGGCGAATCGACCACAGCGCGTATCTCCCGGCCCGGCCGGGCGGTCCGGCACTGCTCATCGCCTCGGATGAGCCCACCTGGAGCCAGGTTCACCAGGCGCTCATCGGCGACTGGTCCGAACCGGGCTGATCAGGCGGCGTCGATGACCAGCGCGTCGAGGGCGATCTCCACCATCGTGTTGAAGGTCGACTGGCGCTCCTCCGAGGAGGTGGCCTCCCCGGTCCGAATGTGGTCAGACACCGTGGCGATGGTGAGCGCCCGGGCACCCTCCTCTGCCGCCACTCCGTAGATCCCGGCGGCCTCCATCTCCACCGCCAGCACCCCCATCCGCTCCATCACGTCGAAGGCGTCGCCGGTCGGGTTGTAGAACAGGTCGGCCGAATGAATCAGACCGACCTTGACCGGTGCCCCGCGGCGTGCCGCCGCGTCGACCGACGCCCTGACCAGCCCGAAGTCGGCCACCGCGGCGAAATCCCACCCGGCGTAACGGGTGCGGTTGACGTTCGAATCGGTGCAGGCGCCGGTGGCGATCACCACGTCGCGGAGCTTCACCTCCGGGGAGATTCCCCCACACGACCCCACGCGGATCAGCTTGCGCACGCCGTAGAAGCGGACGAGCTCGGTGGCGTAGATGGAGGCCGACGGGATCCCCATCCCCGTGCCCATCACCGACACCGGAACCCCTTGGTAGGTGCCGGTGTAGCCGAGCATGTTGCGGACCGCGGTCACCTCCTCGGCGCCCTCCAGGAAGGTCTCGGCGATGTACTTGGCCCGGAGCGGATCGCCGGGGAGCAGGATCCCCTCTGCGAAGGCATCCCCGGATGCGGCGATGTGGGGGGTGGGAACGGACATGAGACTCCTCTGGCGATCGCTGGAGGGAACGGTACTAGCCGGGTTGCGATCGGCCATCGGCGACGTGAGGCGTGAGACGTGAGGCGTGAGACGTGCGACGTGCGACGCGAGACGTGCCACCCAACCCCTCAACTCCCCTTTCCAACCGGCCGATCAATCGATACGCTCGCGTTTCGCGATTCAGAGAGCGGTCGATGCCGATCTTCCCCCAAAACGTGATCGCCGTGATCTGGGACTTCGACAAGACCCTGATCCCCGGCTACATGCAGAAACCCCTGTTCGACCACTTCGGGGTCGACGCCGCCTCGTTCTGGGCAGAGTCAGACGGGCTGACCGACTACTACCGGTCACGCGGTGCCGGGATGACCAACGGTGACATCCTGTATCTCAACCACCTCCTCACCTACGTCCGCGAGGGAAGGATGGCGGGCCTCGACAACGACCTCCTCCGCCAGCTCGGTGCCGGCATCGACTTCTACGACGGCATGCCCGAGTTCATGGGTTCGCTCCGCAAGCAGATCGAATCCGATCCGGTCTATGCAGAACACCACATCTCGGTCGAGCACTACATCGTCTCGTCCGGGCTCCGCCAGATGATTCTCGGCAGCGCGGTGGCTCCCTTCGTCGAAGAGGTGTGGGCATGCGAGTTCGCAGAGGAGATCGCCCCGCCCGGCTACCTCGATTCGGGGAAGATGTTCTCAGGCCAGACCCGCGAGATTCGAGAGGTCGTCTACACGATCGACAACACCACCAAGACCCGGGCCGTGTTCGAGATCAACAAGGGCGTCAACCGGCACGCCGACATCGACGTGAACTCGAAGATCGACCACGCAGACCGGCGGATCCCCTTCCTGAACATGATCTACATCGCCGACGGCCCGAGCGACGTTCCGGTGTTCTCGGTGGTCGACCACAACGGCGGCCGGACGTTTGCGGTGTACCGGCCGGGGTCGACCAGGGAGTTCGAGCAGGTGAACCGGCTGCTCGAACAGGATCGAATCCACGCGTACGGCCCGGCCGATTACACCGAGGGAAGCCAGACGGCCATGTGGATCACCCACTCCACCCGGCGGATCGCCGACCGGATCGTGCGGCACCGCTCCCAGGCACTGTCCGAGCGTCTCGGTGCCCCTCCCGGTCACCTGCCAGACGAGGGCTGAACGGATTCAGCCGACCGGGACGCCGATCTCCAGTTCTGCCACCTCGAAGGCGCCTGCGGCGTGATCGTCCAGTTCGTCGGGGGTCCCGGCCAGGATCGGGAAGGTTCCGAAGTGAATCGGAACCACCGTCTCGACGCCGAGAAGGGACCCGGCCATCGCCGCCTGGCGCGGATCCATCGTGTACCACCCTCCGATGGGCAGGAAGGCCACGTCTGGAGCCCACAGCTCACCGACCAGCTTCATGTCCGAGTAGACCATCGTGTCCCCGGCGTGATAGAGCGTCGGTCCGTCCGGGAACTCGAGCACCCATCCCGCCGCCTCGCCACCGGCGACGATGCCCTGGTCCCCGCTGATCCCTGAGGAGTGCACGGCGTCGACCAGCGTGGCCCTGATGCCGGCGATGGCGGTGACGGTGCCGCCCTTGTTCGAGCCGATCGCCTGTTCGAGCCCCTGGGCCGCGAACCAGGAGGCCACCTCGTGGATGGCGAACACGGGGGCGTCGGCCTTCTTGGCGAGCTCCACCGTGTTTCCGACATGGTCGAAGTGGCCGTGGGTGACGAAGATGGCGTCCACGCGCTCCTGGGCATGTTCGCCGTCCGGACAGGCCGGATTCCCCTCCAGCCACGGGTCGATCAGCAGGGTCGTGCCGTCGCCCATCCTCACCCGGACGGACGCGTGTCCCAGCCAGGTGACCTCGAGGCCTGCCAGATTCATGATCTCCCTCCTCGACTCGCGAGCGATGACCTCAACCTACTCCTCGGACCCGGCGCACAGTTTCACCCCTCCGGGTCGGCGATACGCGTCGGCGACAGGCGGCAGGAAACCGGCCGGGAGGTCACGAAATCCGCGACCCTGAGCATCACCGCGCCAGCAGATCGACCCCGTGGGCTCTGAGAAGGCGGGCGACGGTGTGCACGGGGAGGCCGATGACGTTGGTGGGGCTTCCTTCCACCGACTCGACGAACACCGCCCCCAGCCCCTGCAGGGCGTAGCCGCCTGCCTTGTCCATCGGCTCGCCGGTCGCGACGTATCCGGCAACCTCCTCGTCGGTGAGCGGGAGCAGCGTCACGAGCGACCGCTCGACCGTGGAGCTGATCATCCCCTCGGCTGCCACCGCCACCCCGGTGTAGACCGCATGCGTCTCACCGGCCAGCATCGCCAGCATGGCGCGCGCCTCGGCCGGATGAGCGGGCTTGCCCAGCACCTGCCCGTCGAACACCACGGCCGTGTCTGCGGCCACCACCAGGCGCCCGGACCCCGCCACCGCATGCGCCTTGAGCCGGGCGACCCGCTCGACGTAGGGAGCAGGCTCCTCATCAGGATGGCGCGACTCGTCGACGTCGGGCGCCTCTGTGTCGAAGCGCAGCCCGAGCATCGTCAGCAACTCGCGGCGACGCGGCGAACTCGAGGCGAGGATGATGTCCATGCCGGAACGGTAGTGGAGGCGAGCCGGCAAGAACCTCACCCCCCGGGAGCGGCGCACGGAGATCCGGTCCCGTGCGATGCCGGCCGACCCGACGCTCATGGGGGAACGGGCGGGAATCCGACCGGGCCGGGACCTTCGTTGGGCCTACGGCTTCGGCACGCAGACCACGGGTCGAGTCGAGGTGAGGATGATCTCCTGGGCCTGGCTACCCATGAGGAGCTTCCCGACCCGCGACCGGTTCTTCACCGTGATGACGATGACGCCGGCGTCGTGTTCGTCTGCCACCCGCCTTATCTCCCTGGCAGGGTCTCCGAAACGCACCACGATCTCGGTGTCCAGACCCGCCGCCACCGCAGCGACCATTCCTTCGAGTGTGCCCATGGCCCGCTCCTCCGCCTGCTGTCGGAGCGGTGCCGCGCGATGGGGGACGTCGGCGACGTCTATCGCCCGCGACGTCAGGACGTGCACGACGACCAGCCGGCCATTCCCGGTTCGGGCGACCTCGGCGGCGTAGCGGAGTCCGGCATCCGACGAGCCCTCCAGGTCGCATGGTGCGACGACCGTCCCAAACATGCGAGTCCTCCCAACGGCGACCACCCGGCAGCGTAGCGGGGGGTCGGGGAGGGTCCGGTCACGGCCACGCCGATCGCGGCCTCCGTCCCACCCGCCGTTACGCTGCCGGAGTGACCACACCCTTCGTACACGCATCCAATCTCGTCAAACGGTTCGGGGATCTGACCGCCGTCGACGGCATCGACTTCGAGGTCATGCAGGGAGAGGTGTTCGGCTTCCTCGGTCCGAACGGCGCAGGCAAGAGCTCGACCATGCGAATGATCGGAGCGGTCAGCCCCATCACCGAAGGCCGGCTCACGGTGTTCGGGCTCGATCCGGCGACCGACGGGCGCCAGATCCGGGCTCGCCTCGGTGTCGTTCCCCAGGAGGACAGCCTCGACACCCAGCTGACCGTCGAGGAGAACCTGATGATCTACGGGCGGTACTTCGACCTGCCGCGCAGCGAGATCGCCAAACGCATCGACGAGCTCCTGTCCTTCACCCAGCTCTCCGAACGAAGAACCCACCGGGTGGAGCCGCTCTCGGGCGGGATGAAGCGACGGCTGACGATCGCCCGCGGCCTGATCAACGACCCGGAGATGATCCTGCTCGACGAGCCAACCACCGGCCTCGACCCGCAGGCGAGGCACCTGCTGTGGGAGCGCCTGTACCGGCTCAAGGCACGAGGCGTGACCCTGATCATCACCACCCACTACATGGACGAGGCCGAGCAGCTGTGCGACCGGCTCGTGATCATGGATCGGGGCCGGATCGTGGCTCACGGCGCTCCCCGCCGGCTCATCGAGGAGCACGTCAGCAGAGACGTGCTCGAGTTGCGCTTTGCGGAAGAGACCAGGCAGGAGTCGGAGAGGTCGCTGGAAGGGCTCGCCACACGGATCGAGACCCTGCCCGATCGCGCCTTGCTCTACGTCGACGATGCCGAGCGGACGATGAGCGCCGTGCTGGACCTGGGGCTGCGCCCGATCGCCAACCTGATCCGGCGGGCGACCCTCGAAGACGTCTTCCTGCGCCTGACCGGCCGGACGCTGGTGGACTGATGGCAACTCCCGCCCCCGTCAGGTTCATGGAGGCCGGCTTCAGGCGCTACAAGCACACGTGGCGCGCATCGGTGTTCTCGACCTTCGTCAACCCGATCTTGCTGCTGCTGTCGCTCGGGATCGGCCTCGGCTCGCTGGTCGACGAGCGGGGAGGACCGGGCGGCATCGCATACGTCACCTGGCTCGCCCCCGGTCTCCTGGCCGCATCGGCGATGCAGACCGCCGCAGGCGAGTCGTCGTACCCGGTCATGGCGGGAATCAGGTGGATCAAGTCGTACGACGCCGCACTCGCCACTCCGCTCACCGTACGCGACCTGGCGCTCGGCCACATCGGCTGGGTCGGCGTGCGACTGACCCAGATGCTGGTGGTGTACGCCGGCGTCATCGTCGCCTTCGGCGCCGCCGATCCCGTGCGGGGCTTCGTGGCCGTCATGCCCGCCCTGCTCACCGGGCTTACCTTCGCCTGCGTCATCACCGCGTACACCGCACGGTTGGAGAACGAAACGGGGCTGAGCTCGCTCTTCCGCTTCGGAATCGTTCCGCTCTTTCTCTTCTCGGGAACCTTCTTTCCGATCTCCCAGCTCCCGCAGTTCATGCAGCCGATCGCCTGGATCACACCCCTCTGGCACGGGGTGGAGCTCACCAGGTCGCTCGCCCTGGCCACTCCCCCGACCTTCAGTCCGGTGGTCCACATCGCCTACCTGCTGGTGGTCGGGGTCGCCGCCGGGGCCCTCTCCGTGCGATTCCTCGAGCGGCAGGTCGTGAAGTGACTTCTGGCACGCTCGTCGCCCGCGCCCTGCCGCCGGCTGTGTTCACGGGCTTGCGCGCCCAACGGATGCTCGAGCGCAACGTGATGGTGTACCGGCGGGCGTGGATCGTGATCCTGTCGGGCTTCTTCGAGCCGGTCTTCTACCTGTTCTCGATCGGGATCGGCGTGGGCCGGCTGGTAGGCGGCATCGACCTCGCCGACGGGACGGTGGTCTCGTATGCCGCGTTCGTCGCGCCTGCGCTGTTGGCGAGCTCGGCGATGAACGGGGCGGTGTTCGAATCGACCATCAACATCTTCTTCAAGCTCACGTACGGCAAGATCTACGACGCCATCCTCGCCACACCGATGCGCCCACTCGACATCGCCCTGGGAGAGATCACGTGGTCTCTGATCCGCGGCGTGCTCTACGCATTCGGTTTCGTGATGGTGATGATCGGCTTCGGGCTGATCGAATCGGTCTGGGCGCTCATGGCGATCCCGGCGGCGCTCCTCATCGGGTTCGCATTCGCCGCCGTCGGCATGGCAGCCACCTCGTTCATGCGCAGCTGGCAGGACTTCGACTTCGTGAACCTGATCACCCTGCCGCTGTTCCTGTTCTCGGCCACGTTCTACCCTCTCGACGTCTATCCCGTCGTCCTGCAGCACCTGACGCGCTTCTCTCCGCTCTATCACGGAGTCGAGCTGATCCGGGGATTCACCCTCGGGGCGATTGACGTCACGATGGTGGGCCACGCCGCCTTTCTGCTCGTCATGGGCCTGACCGGCAGCCTGGTGGCATCCCGGCGACTGGAGAAGCTGCTGCTCAGGTAGTCGAGTCCTCGCCGGCGGAGGGAGACGGCCGGGCGCTCCCCCCGGAGCGATCGATCAGCCGGAAGATGGCGTCCGCCCCCTGCCGAATGGCCTCCACGGGGACCCGCTCGTCGGCGGCATGCACGGTCTGCTGGAACACGAAGTCATCCGGCAGTCGCATGGGAAGGAACCCGTAGTGGCGGATGCCGAGCCGGGCGAACCACCGTCCGTCGGTGACCGCAGGAAGCACGAACGGGAGGGGGATTCCGTCGGGATCCATCTCCCGCACCAGGTCGGCCAGGACCGGGAACAGGCCCATGTCCGGCTCGACGCCCTGCGACGGCCCCTCGGCGTCGTAGTCGATGTCCACGTCGCCTCCGACGAGATGTCGAACCTCGGCCGCCATCTCCTCGGGGTCCAACCCGGGCAGCAACCGCCCGTCGAGGGTGAGCCGGACTTCGCCCGGCACGACGTTGTAGCTCTCACCGCCGCGCACGATCGTGGCGTTCACCGTGTTGCGCAGCACCGGCTCCAGCACGGCGAGCCTCGACCCGGCCATTCTCGCCGCCAGCGCCGCAGTGCGGGGGTCGAGCAGCGAACGGAGCGCACGCCGGGTCGTCCCCTCGGTGTGCTCGATCATGGTCTCCAGCATCAGCCGGGTGGTCGGGACGTGATGGATCGGAAGCCGGCCCCGGTCCAGGCGCGTCAGTGCCCGACCCAGTCGGGCCATCGCGCCGCCCGCAGCCGGCAACGATCCATGCCCGGCCGGGCCCCGGAACGTGAGGTGGAACGTCACGCGGGCTCGCTCGGCGACCTGAATCGGATAGAAGCGGGTCCCGCCGACCATCAAGGGAAAGCCACCGAACTCCCCGATGCCGTAGCGGAGACCCTCGAACCGGTCGGCATGGTCCTCGACGAGGAAGCGGGCGCCCATCGCCCCTCCCGTCTCCTCGTCTGACACCACACACAACACGACATCGCCACCAGGGCGCCTGCCCGAGATGGCGAGTCGGGAGAAGGCGTCCACCATCATCGCCACCCCGCCCTTCATGTCGATGGCGCCCCGGCCCCACAGCCAGCCGTCGACGATCTCGCCCCCGAACGGGTCCCGCGACCATCGCTGGCCCGAGACCGGAACGACGTCGACGTGCCCCTGTAACAGCAGGCCGTCTCCATCTCCCCGACCGGGGATCCTCGCAATCAGGTTGGGACGGCCCTCCTGGCGCTGAACGACGAGCGGCTCGACGCCGGCGTCCCTGAGGACGGCGGCGATCAGCTCGATGGCGGGAGCCTCGTGTCCGGGCGGGTTCACCGTGTCGAGGCGGATGAGCCGTCTGGCGAGCTCCACCGGGTCGATCACGAGAGCTCTTCCACGATGAGGTCCTCCGTGGTTCGCTCGTACATCGCCTCAAAACGCGACAGGGCGAACAGCACCACCGGAATCACGGCCAGGTGCGCGAGGGCGAACCACCGGAAGACCCCGGCATACCCGACATCGTCTGACAGCGCGGTGGCCACCCCCTCCCCGGCGCCGATCCCGATGTTCGACATCGTCTGGAGGATGGCAAACATCGAACCGGCGATCCTGGTGTCGGTGATCCCCATGGCCAGGGTCACATACGTGGTCCACTGGAGGCCGACGGCCACCCCCCATACGACGGCGAACATGACCACGGCTCGCTCGGTCGTCAGACCGGACAGCGCCAATCCGCCGGCGGACACGGCCCCCACCGTGACGAACACCGCAACGCGCCTCCCGTACCGCGCGGCGACGACGCTGAGCGCGACCGCTCCGATCACCATCCCCACCCCCTTGAGCGTCCCGTACAACCCGATGGTGGAACCGCTCGACATGAGGTCGTCGCTCATGTAGAAGGTGACCAGGCCGTCGATCCCCTGGAACGAGGTCCAGGCCACGACGAGCACCAGTCCGAACGCCAGGTAGCGGGGCTGGAGCATCACCCTGAATGCGCGGCGATCGAACGTGTGAGCCCGGGTCCGGACCGCCGGCTCGGTGACCCGGCGCACCATCCAGAGTGGGATCAGCAGGAGAGCGGCGATCGCCAGGAAGATCGCCTGGTAGCCGACCGTATCGGCGATCATCCCGAAGATCAGCGAAACGACGACCAGGCCGGCTGCCCGGCCGCCCGTCATGAAGGCCTGTACCCGGCTGTGATCCTCGGGCACGACCACGTCGACGGCGAGGGCGTCTGCGGTGGTGTCGAACAGCGCCATGAAGAACGTGGCGATGAGCACCATCGCCGCCAGAACGCCAAAGCTCTCGGACGGATCGACGAAGTAGGCGGCACCGAACGCCACGGCAGTCGAGACCAATCCGATCTGCATGTAGGGCTTGCGGTGCCCGCGTCCGAAGAGGTCGTAGCGGTCCGACACCAGTCCGTAGAGCCACTTGATCACGAACGGGAGCAGAGCCAGCGACGCCACGATGGCGAGCCGGTCGGCGTCGATGCCCTCGCTGTCCATGTGCGGCTTGAAGAAGTTGAGTTGGTACGCCTGGATCACGCCCTGAACGAAGTAGAGCATGGCGAACATGCCGAACAGGTACCGACGGGAGACGGCGAGGTCCATGGGGCGAGGGTACCGATCCCGCGACGGTCGGGCCGGGCGACCGCACCCCGGGAACGAAGGGAACCGGGACGACCCCGATCGCTAGTGTGCCCGCCATGGCTGGTTCGATCCTGGGCGCCTCGGTCACGCGGGTCGAAGACCCCCGCTTCGTCACCGGCAACGGGACCTATCTGTCCAATCGCCACGTCGAGGGAGCGCTGTGGATGGCGCCGGTGCGATCGACCGAACCCCACGCCCGGCTGCTCGCCGTCGACGTGGAGGAGGCCGCCGCCGCGCCCGGGGTGGTCCGCGCCTACACCGGTGCGGACTTCGCGGAGCTGAGGATGCCCGTCGACGCCCCGTCCACCCCCCAGGAGATGCGTCGCCCCCTGATCGCGGTCGACCGCGTGCGGTATGTGGGCGAGATCGTCGCCGTGGTCGTGGCCGAGACCGAGCGAGCGGCGCGGGAAGCGGCCACGCTCGTCTGGCCCGACTACGAACTGCTGCCAACCGTGTCGACCCCTCACGCCGGTCTGGCCCCCGACGCACCCCTGCTCTTCCCCGAGCTGGGATCGAACGTCGTGTACGACAAGGGAGACGACCTGACCGATGAGGCGTTGGCCGGAGCCGAGGTGGTCATCGAGTTCACCCTCACCCACCAGCGGGTGGCGGCGGTCCCGCTGGAGACGGGAAACGCGCTCGCCGCCCCGCGGGGAGACGGCGAAGTCGATGTGTGGCTCGGCGTCCAGTCGGTGCACGGCCCGCGGGCCGGACTGGCGAAGGCATTGGGGATCCATTGGTCTGCCATCCACCTGAAGGTGCCGGACATGGGCGGCGGGTTCGGAGCGAAGATCCCGATCTACCCCGAACATGCGCTGGTGACGGCGATCGCCCTCGACCTGGGACGACCCGTGCGCTGGCACCAGACCCGCTCGGAGAGCCTGCAGGCGATGGCGCACGGCCGAGCCCAGGCCCAGAAGGTCAGGCTGGGAGCGACGAGGGACGGCCGCGTCACCGGCCTCCAGATCGAGGCACTGCAGGACGCGGGGGCGTACCCGCTGTTCGGGGCGAACCTCCCCTCCATGACCAGACGAGTCGCCTCGGGGCCATATCGCATCCCCCGGGTCGAATTCCGGTGGAAGTCGGTGGTGACCAACGCGACACCCGTCCATGCGTACCGCGGCGCCGGCCGACCGGAGGCAACCCTGTCCCTGGAACGGGCTCTCGACCAGCTGGCAGGCGAACTCGGCATGGATCCCGCCGAGGTGCGGAGGAGGAACTTCATTCCGTCCGACGCTTTTCCATACGTGTCGGCGACGGGGGAACGCTACGACTCCGGAAACTACGACGCCGCCTTCGATCGGGCGCTGGGCATGGCGGGATACCCGGACCTTCGTGCCGAGCAGGCCAGGCGACGCGCCGGCGGAGATCGCCGCCAGCTCGGCATCGGCATCGGCTCGTACGTCGAGATCACCGCCGGGGTCGGTCGCATGGACTGGGGGGCGGTCGAGGTGACGCCAGACGGGCGGGCCACGGTCTACTCCGGGGCGCTGTCTCACGGTCACGGGCACGAGACGACCTTTGCCCAGCTGGCCTCAGGGATCCTCGGACTGCCGATGGACCGCATCCGCTTCGTCCAAGGCGACACCGACCTGGTCGTTCGAGGGGGCGGAACGATGGGATCGCGATCGATGCAACTCGCCGGCACGGCGGTGTCCCGCGCCGCCAGGGGCGTCGTCGACAAGGCGCGCGCCATCGTTGCCCACCACTTCGAAGCCGCGGTCGAGGACGCCGTGCAGACCGAGGACGGCTCGTTCCGGATCGCCGGGGTCCCCGGCACCGAACTGACGCTGGCACAGATCGCCGGGCTGGCTTCCGATGCGGCGAACCTCCCCGACGGCATGGATCCCGGCCTGAGGGTCGACGACCTGATCGAGCAGGTCGAGGCCACCGTCCCGTTCGGGACCCACCTGTCGGTGGTCGAGGTCGACACCGAGACCGGTGAGGTCGGCATCCTCCGCCACATCGCCTGCGACGACTGCGGGACGATCTTCAGTCGCATGGTGGTCGATGGGCAGGTCCACGGCGGCGTGGCCCAGGGTGTGGGACAGGCGCTGTACGAGGCGGTGCGATACGACGATGGAGGTCGGCTTCTCACCTCCAATCTGACGGGCTACCTCATCCCCACCGCCACCACCGTGCCGTCGATCGAGATCGACCACACCGAGACTCCCACCCCGGAGAACGATCTGGGGGCGAAAGGCATCGGAGAGGCCGGGACGATCGGATCCATGCCCGCCGTGGTGAATGCGGTCATCGATGCGCTCTCCCCGTTCGGCGTGCGCCATCTCGACATGCCTCTGACCCCTGCCCGGGTGTGGGAGGCGATCAGCCGGGCAGGCTGAGCCGGTCGTCGACCGCCGGCGGACGCGGTAGCGTGAACCCATGGTCGACGTGCTGGTCGTGGGCGGCGGCATCGCCGGCGTGTCGGCGGCAGCCGAGATGGCGGCCCGCGGGCGCTCGGTGGTCCTGGTCGAGGCAGAGCCACAGCTTGCCTATCACACCACCGGCCGATCGGCTGCGCTGTACTTCGAGAACTACGGGCATGCGGACGTACGCGGGCTCTCCAAAGCGTCGCGCCGATTCTTCCAGAGCCCGCCCGAGGGTCTGGCGGATGCCCCCCTCCTCTCGCCGCGCGGGGCGCTTTCCATCGCCTCATCCCCCAAGCTCGCCAGGATCGAGCAATGGGCATCGGACGCCAGGGTGTACGGAACACAGGTCGAGATCCTCGACACGTCCGCGGCGGTGGCGATGGTCCCCGCCCTCAGGCCAGACGCAGTCGCGGGCGCAATCCTCGAACCGGACGCCGCCGACATGGACGTGGCGGGCATCCACCAGGCGTTCGTCCGCATGCTGCGGAGACATGGAGGAGAGATCAGGACCTCGTCGCCCGTCACCGGTCTCCTCCGGGGCGCCGGGGGATGGGACGTCGCCGCCGGCGGCTCGACCTACACCGCCGATGTGATCGTCAACGCAGCGGGAGCGTGGTGCGATGCGGTGGCCGGGGCCGCGGGCATCGATCCCGTCGGGCTCGTCCCCAAGCGCCGAACCGCCTTCATGGTGGCGGCCCCGGCAGGGTCGGAGCGGTGGCCGCTGGTGGCGGAGGTCGACCACGAGTTCTATTTCAAGCCCGACGGGGTGCAGCTCCTGTGCTCTCCGGCCGACGAGACCCCGAGCGCACCGTGTGACGCCCGCCCCGAGGAGATCGACATCGCCCTGGCGATCGAGCGGATCAACCGGGCGACCAGCCTGGACATCAGGAGCATCCGATCGAGTTGGGCGGGACTGCGCAGTTTCGTTTCGGACGGATCGATGGTGATCGGATTCGAGCCGGGGGTCGAGGGGTTCTTCTGGCTCGCCGGCCAGGGCGGCACCGGGATCCAGACCGCCCCCGCCGCCGCCCGGCTCGCAGCCGAGCTGATCTGCGACGGTTTCGTCTCCGACGAGCTGGCCTCTTTCGGCGTGGACCCGGCCGCCCTCTCCCCGGCTCGCTTCCGCTGACCGCCCGCCGGGGAGCCGGTAGCGTCCCCGCAACGTGACCCTCGCTGATCTCGCCGTCATCGCCGCCACCCTGCTGGCGTGGGCTTCGCTGCTCCCCCAGATCGCCCGGCTGGCGCGAACCGGGGATCCGACCGGCGTTTCGACGACCTGGCCCGCGATCGGGCTCGTGTCCAATGCCGGCTGGACGGTGTACCTGGTCGGCCGGAACCTGTGGGCGGCGGTGCCTTCGACCATCGTGATGGTCCTGTTCTATGCGCTCGTCCTTCGCGCCCTGGCGAGGACCGGTGCCAGGCTCGACAGGAGCTGGGGGCGCGGTGCGACATGGGCGCTGGCGCTGGCCTTCGCCGGCCTGGCGGGCGGCCTCTCCGCCATGGGGCTCCTCCTCGGCTGGTCGTACATCGTCCAGATCGCCCCCGCGGTCAGGGCCGTCTACGCCACCCGGCGACCGACCGGCGTCTCGATCTCCACCTGGCTGCTGATCGCGGTCGAGGCGGCTCTGTGGGGCTTCTACGGCTGGTGGTTCGAGGACACGCCGGTGGTGGTATACGGAGTCGTGGGGGTCGCCGGCGGGCTCGCCATCGTCGCCCGCCTGATCGCGTCCCGACGTCGATCGACGCAGCCTGTCTGAACGGGGAGGCCAAACCGGGACGGCCGAGCCCGCACCGGAACGCGGCGGCCGAGGTCAGACCGGCCGATGGGCCGTCAGCCAGCGTTCCAGTCGCTCGATCGCCTCGGCGATGTCATCCGGCGACTCCGAATACGAGATGCGGAGGTGGTGTTCGCCCCGCCCCGGGTCGAAGTCGATGCCGGGAGTCAGGGCTACCCCGGTCTCGTCGAGCAACCTGCGACACAGCTCGGAGCTGGGGATCCCGCACCGGGCCACGTCGACCCACAGGTAGAACGCCCCGTCGGCCGGGGCGTGGGGCAGGTCCCAGCGGGCGAGGGCCGCAACCAGCATGCGACGGGACTCGGCGTAGCGAGCCACATTGGCGTCGAGTTCGGCTGTGGCATCGAACGCCGCCGCAGCCGACATCTGGGCGAGGGTGGGCGGCGAGATGAACAGGTTCTGGGCAAGGCGCTCGAGCGGCGAGACGAGCACGGGAGGAACCACCAGCCATCCCAGGCGCCATCCGGTCATGGAGAAGTACTTCGAGAACGACTGGACGACGATGGCATCCCTGGTGACCTCGAGGGCGCTCACCGCCGGCGCGTCGTAGCTGATCCCGTGATAGATCTCGTCGCTGATCAAGACCGTCCGCCGCTCCTCACACACCTGCACCAATGCCGCGAGCTCGTCACGACGCAGAGCCGTGCCGGTCGGATTCGAGGGAGAGGCGATGACGAGCGCATCGAGCCGGCCCGCCTCCTCCACGAGCCGCGGGGTCGGCACCCAGCGTGATGCGGCGTCCACCGGGATCCCGACCAGTTCGAGGTCGAGGGCGGAGATGATGTTGCGGTAGGCGGCGTAGCCGGGTTCGGTGATGCCGACCCTGGCTCCGACATCGAGCGCCGCCAGCAGGGCGAGCACGAACCCGCCAGACGCGCCTGCCGTCACGGCCACGTGCTCAGGATCCACTTCGACCCCCCGCCGGAGGTAGTGCGAGGCGATGGCACTGCGCAGCGCAGGAACCCCGAGGGCGTCGGTGTAGCCGAGCCGATCGACCTCCAGCACCGTCGCGGCGGTTGCGAGAACGGCCGCCGGAGCCGGAGTGGACGGCTGGCCGACCTCGAGATGCAGCACATCCCCGTGCGCCGCCTGACGCCGCCCGGCGGCCTTCATCACTTCCATCACGTGGAACGGCGCGATGGCCGAACGACGCGAAGGACGCACCTCAAACCCCATCGGTGGGAAGCCTCCTCACCCGACCCGACCTGATCACCGCCACCGGGGCGCCGAGGACCGTCGGGTCGTCATGCGGATGCACGTCGAAGCCCACGAGATCGGCGGGTTCGCCCACCTCGAACCCCGCGGAGCGTCCGGCATACCGGTACGCGGCGGTGGAGACCGCCGCCACGGCGTCTTCGTGGCTCAAGCCGTAGTCGATCATCCGCAGCGCCTCGGAAACCACCCGCGAGGAGGGTACCGCCAGATCGGACCCGGCCAGCACGTGAACCCCTCTCTCGACCGCCGAGGGGAGCAGAGCCCGCACCCGCGCCAGCCCTTCGGCGACGACCCTTCCCCCGGTTCGTTCGCGACCGACCTCTTCGACCACCGCTTCCATCCGCAACACGGTGGGAACCCAGGCACCGCCTCTCGCTCCGAGGAGGCGGAGGTCGTCGTCGGTCAGGAACAGGCCATGCTCGATGGAGTCGACCCCGGCCCGCACCGCTGCGGATGCCACATGCGGAGCAGCGGTGTGGATCGCCACCCTCGCTCCCCCTCTGTGGGCGAGGTCGACGGCGACACGCAATGCGTCCTCGTCGAAGTTCGCCACTGCCCCCATCCCCCGTCGCGGCCAGTCCCCCACCAGCTTGACCCAGCCGGCCGACTCGGCGACGGCGGCCCCCACCGCCGCGGCCAACCCGTCCGCGTCGGTTTCCACGGCGAACCCCGGGTAGTAGCCGCCCGGAGCGGCGATCATTCGTCCGGCGGCATGGAGGTCGGGTCGCTCCCAGGCCGGGCGCGACAGCAGTCCGATCACCGTCGTGTCGCGCCATCCCTTGTCGAAGCACAGCAGCACCCCGCCGTCGAGCAGCGTCACCGCCCTGGCGGCGATCGCCGCCGGATCGCCCGGCTCGAGCACCATGTCGTCCTGGGCGAGATGGGCGTGGGAATCCGCCAGACCCGGAAGGCACCAGAGCCCGGACAGGTCGAGCACCGGGCCTGCGGAGTCATCGGTCCAACCCCCGTCCTCGATTCCGCGCTCGCACACGACCCCTGAGAGGTCCCTCATCGCCACCCGCATGCGGCGGAGGCTATCCCGACACTCCGCCGTATTGCGACGCGGTCCGGGTTGAATGGCGCAATGACCCGCCTCGTCCGTCTCGCCGCACTCGCCGCGATCGTCGCTTCATGTGGCTTCGTCGATGGCCGGCCCGCCGACACATCCACTCCGGACACGACATCGACCACGACCACCGTTCCGGCGACGACCACCACATCGGTGATCACCCGGGACCTCACTGTGACGGACTGCCCGGCCCCCGAGTCGCCGTTCTCGATCCTGTGCGAGACCGTGGCTCTCATCGAATCCCACTACGTGGACCCTGTCGACCTCGACGCCCTCGCCAGGGGCGCGGCGCTCGGCGTGGAGCGGCTGACCGAATCGGGTGGCTACACCGACCCCTTGACGTGTGCGGTGCCGAACACGGAGAGCTTCCTCGAATTGTGTGTCGCCATCGACGAACGCGACGTGCCTCCGGATGTCGCCGTCGAGAGCGCCCTCGTGGGGATGATCGCCGAGACGCTCGATCCCAACTCGGCATACCTCACGCCGGTGGCGCTGCAGCTCACCGCGCAGGACCAGACCGGGCAGGTCGAGGGGATCGGCGCGCTGGTCACCACCGAGGACCTGGCGAGCGATGACCCCGAGGCGACGCCGTGCCCCGTCATCTCCGAAACCTGCAGGCTCGTGGTCGTCTCGGTGTTCCAGGGAAGTCCCGCCGAGGCCGCCGGGCTGATGCCGGACGACGTCATGATCTCCGTGAACGGCACCTCGATCCTCGACCGGGCCTTCGACGAGGTCACCGCCGAGGTTCGCGGCCCTTCCGGTACCTCGGTGACCATCGGGATCCGGCGCGGCCCGACGACGTTCGAGGTGTCGATCGTCAGACAGGCGATCGACATCCCCACGGTCCAATCGGAGATGGTCGGCACCGTTGGCTACCTGCGCCTGTTTCAGTTCACGCTCAATGCGGACGAACAGGTTCGCCGGGCACTCGGCGACCTGCTCGACGCCGGCGCCACCGCCATCGTGTTCGACCTGCGCGACAACCCGGGCGGGGCCCTCACGACCTCGGTGGCGGTCGCCAGCGAGTTTCTCGCCGAAGGGCTCGTGCTCCGGACCGAGGCACCCGATCAGGACATTCCCTACGAGGTCCAGCCTGGAGGGCTGGCGACCGACCCGGGACTCCCGGTCCTGGTGCTCATCAACCGCGGGAGTGCGTCGGGTTCCGAGGTGGTGGCGGGGGCGCTCCAGGAGGCGGGAAGGGCCACCATCATCGGCGAGGCGAGCTTTGGCAAGAACACCGTGCAGCAGCGCTTCAACCTCTCCAACGGAGGGGCGGCCAAGCTGACGATCGCCCGATGGGTGACTCCGGGTGGCACCGACTTCGGTGGCGATGGAATCCAGCCGGACATCGAAGCCGACCTCCCCGCCGGCCTCTCGATCGCGGAAGTGGTGGCCTCCGCCCTCGACGCCGCAGGCATGCCGGGCTGACCGCGACCGCCAGGTCAGAGGTAGTAACGGCAGGTCCAGGGGCGCCAGGGATCGAGACCGCGAGAGCGGTAGTACTCGGCGAGCCACGAGGCGGCGATGATGTTCGCCTCGCCGTCGAACACCGAGCGGTCGCCCACCCCGGCCTGAACGCTGGCCACCGCCCAGGTCCCCGGCATGAACTGGAAGAGCCCTGAGGCGCCCGAGTACGGATTGACGGCGTTGGGATCCCCGAGGCTCTCGCACTGCATGATCACGAGGGCGTCCTCGACGAGGTCAGGGGCGAAGTGGGTCGTGACCAGTGGCCTCCATGCCTCGACCGCCGCGCTGATCGGAATCGACGGCGGATCGGAGGGCGTCGTGGTGGTGGTCGTCGTGGTGGTCGTGGTGGATGACGACGTCGTCGTGGGGGCGGCGGTGACGCCAGGCGCGGTCGTGACGGTGGTCGTGGGTGCAGTCGAGGTGACGGTCGGACGGGTCGTCGACGTGGAGGTGCGGACGGTGGTTGTCGTCGTCGTCGTGGTGGCCCGGCGTGCCGCCTCCTCGGCGGCGCGGGCACGATCAACATCCGATTGCGCCTGCCGGTACGCGGCGTCGGCGGCGTTGGCCCTGGCAAAGGCGGCAGCCACCTCGGCGTTGGCCGCCTCCAGGATCGACTGCAGCTCGTCTGAACGATCCGCCAGCTGCGATTGGAGTCCGCTCACCACATCACGTTCGGCGGCGTAGGCGCGGCGAAGATCGAGGAGCTCCCGCTGCTGGATGAGCAGGCGATCGAGGTCTCCCAGCGCTCGCTGCTGAGAGCGACCCAGCACGTCGCCCACCACCAGCGCGTCCTCGAGGCTGGCGGTGTCCAGGACCAACCCGCTGACTGCGGTGACCGACTCCATGTAGGCGGTGATGGTCTGTTCGGCGAGTTGGCGCTCGATGTCGAGCGAGCGCATGTCTGCAAACGCCATCGACCTGCCGATCCGGTCGAGCTCGGCGTTGGCCGTGGCCAGGCGGGCACCGGTGTCGCCGTACGCCTCGAGCACGGAGAAGAGTTGCTGTTCGACCGCATCGCGATTGTCGATCGACCCGGTCACGACCTCGTAGGCCGAATCGACCTCGCCGCGGGCGGCATCGGCGCGCCGTTCCGCCTCATCGACGGGAGTCTGGGCTGCAACAGAGCCGACACCCGTGATGATGGAGAGAAAGAGGAGACAGAGGACACCGAGTCCCCGGTGCGCACGCATCGGACACGAGGCTACCGGCCCTGCACGTGTTGGGAAAGCCGTCCGATGCCATGACGGGGTGGCGGTACAGCCGGGAGCCGACTCGCTCTCAGCCCGGGATCTGCGCTCGCGTATCGGCGGCAATCGACCACAATCGTCCGCATGTGGCGTCACAGAGAAGCCGAACCGCTCCCCACGCCAGAGACGGCGCTGGCCGGACGGGCCAACCCGACCCGCGTCCGGGAGACCCATTTCGTCAATGGCTCCCGCATCGTGCCGCCGTTCCCGGCGGACACCGAGGAGGCGTGGTTTGGCATGGGATGCTTCTGGGGGGCCGAACGCGGGTTCTGGCAGACCGGGGGGATTCACACCACGGCGGCCGGATACGCCGGCGGCATCACCCCCAACCCGACGTATGAGGAGGTCTGCACGGGTCGGACCGGCCACGCCGAGGTGGTGCGGGTGGTCTACAGACCGGAGCAGATCGACTTCGATCATGTGCTCAGGGTGTTCTGGGAGGGTCACGACCCGACGCAGGGTCACCGCCAGGGGAACGACGTCGGTTCGCAGTACCGCTCGGCGATCTACACCACCACCGCTGCCCAGCTGGACGCCGCCGTGCGCTCCCGCGACGTCTTCCAGCACGAGCTGACCGCCGCCGGATACGGCGCGATCACCACCGAGATCGTCCCGGCCGGCGAGTTCTTCTACGCCGAGGACTACCACCAGCAGTACCTGGGGAAGAATCCCAACGGCTACTGCGGACTGGGGGGCACCGGCGTCGCCTGCCCCACCGGGCTCGGCTAGGTACCAGGCTCCGCCCGGCCATTCCGGCCCGGTGCGAGTTGGAGCCATCGCGCGATTTCGCCGGGTCGGGAGGGTGCCAACATGGGGCGAGATGCCCGACTCTCGACCCGCCGCCGGAGCAGTCTGGGACGGCTCCGGCACCACATTCGCGCTCCGGTCGCGGGTCGCGGACGGCGTCGAGCTCTGCCTCTTCGGACCCGATGAGCGCCGGGTCGAGATGCGCCGGGTCGAGATGCGCCGGGTGGGCGACGGGGTGTTCTCGAGCCGTGTCGAAGGGGTGGGTCCCGGCACCGAGTACGGCTACAGGGTGCACGGCCCGTGGGATCCCGCCACCGGGCACCGGTGCAACCCCTTCAAGCTCCTCCTCGACCCGTACGCCCGCTCGATCAGGGGCGACGTCGCTCCCGACCCGTCGGTATACGGCCACTCGCTCGCCGATCCCCTCCGGCCGAGCCCGCTCGATTCCGCCCCGCACACGCTGCGATCGGTGGTGGTCGATCCGGCCTTCGACTGGGGCGGCTCCGGACGTCCCGACGTGCCGCTCGCCGACACGATCGTCTACGAGACCCACGTCAGGGGGTTGACGATGCTCCATCCCGGGATCCCCCAGGAGCTGCGGGGCACCTATGCCGGCCTGGGGCATCCGACGATCGTCGAGCACCTGGCGACGCTGGGCGTGACGGCCATCGAGCTGCTCCCGATCCACACATTCGTACAGGACCAGCACCTGCTGCACACCAGCCGGCGCAACTACTGGGGCTACAACTCGATCGGGTTCTTCGCCCCCCACGCGGAGTATGCGGCCGGCGACGACCCGGTTGGCGAGTTCAAGGAGATGGTCAGGTCGCTTCACCGTGCGGGGATCGAGGTGATCCTCGACGTGGTCTACAACCACACCGCGGAAGGCAATCATCTCGGACCGACCTTGAGTTTCCGGGGGATCGACAACGCCGCCTGGTACCGACTCGATCCGACCGACCCGAGCCGGTATCTGAACTGGTCGGGGACCGGCAACACGGTCGACCTGGCGAACCCGGACCCGCTCGACCTCGTCATGGACTCGCTGCGCTACTGGGCGACAGAGATGGGGGTGGACGGCTTCCGCTTCGACCTGGCCGCCGCCCTGGGGCGCGGCGCAGCGGCATTCGACCGCGAGAGCGCCTTCTTCGAGGCAGTCGACGCCGACCCCGAGCTCTCGAACATCAAACTCATCGCAGAGCCCTGGGATGTCGGTCCGGGCGGATACCAGGCCGGCGCCTTCCCGCCCGGGTGGTCGGAGTGGAACGATTCGTACCGCGACACCTGCCGTGACTTCTGGCGGTCCACCGAAGGAACGCTGCCTGCCTTCGCCGCACGGATCACCGGAAGCTCGGACATCTTCGAGCGGAGCGGGCGGGGGCCGTTCGCCTCCGTCAACTTCGTCACCTCGCACGACGGTTTCACATTGCGCGACGCCGTCAGCTACGAACACCGCCACAATCACGCCAACGGCGAGCACAACCAGGACGGCCATCGCGACAACCGCACCTGGAACACCGGCGTGGAAGGAGAGACCTCCGATCGGGCCGTCCGCGAATTGCGCGGCCGGCGAGCCAGGTCGATGCTCGCCACGGCGGTGCTCTCCCAGGGTGTGCCGATGGTGCTCGGCGGGGATGAGATCGGGCGGACCCAGCACGGCAACAACAATGCCTACAACCAGGACAACGCCACATCCTGGTACGACTGGCAGGCCGCCGACGAGGCGATGATCTCGTTCGTCGCCCGCGTCATCCGGTTGAGACGAGAGCATCCCTCGCTTCGCAGAACCGCATGGCTCCACGAGCACCCCGATCCCGGCGGCGATCACGTGGGATGGTTCACCCCGGAGGGTCGCCCCATGACCCCGACCGACTGGCAGATGCCATTCGCCCGCTCGGTGGCGCTCTACCTCGACGGCGCCCGCGTCCACGCCTCCGATGGCCTGATCACCGATGACGACTTCCTGCTCCTCTTCAACGCGCACACCGAGCCGCTCGAGTTCGCGATCCCCCGCATCCTCGGCCGGGGCCGGCCCTGGCAGGTGGCCGTCGACACAGCGAGGCCCCACGTCGACGGGGAGCGCGCAGGCGGGCTGGTGGCCGTCTCCGGATTCGGACTGGTGGTGCTGATCAGGGAGGCCTGAGGATGGGCCTCCGGCCCCGGCCGGGGTCGGCGCCCGCCGGCCCGCTCACAGCTATGTTGGGATCACGATCCATGCGAAGGGAAGGCCATGGCGACCACCAGCCCAGGACGGGTCATCTCGATGGTCCTCGCCGGCGGGGAAGGCAAGCGTCTCGCGCCGCTCACCCGGGACCGGGCCAAGCCGGCAGTCCCCTTCGGAGGGCACTACCGGCTGATCGACTTCGCCCTGTCGAATCTCGTCAACGGCGGTTCCCGCCGCATCGTCGTGCTCACGCAGTACAAGAGCCACAGCCTCAACGTCCACCTGGCGCGGACGTGGCGAATGAGCACGCTGCTGGGGAACTACGTGACCTCGGTCCCCGCCCAGATGCGGGTGGGCAAGCGTTGGTTCCTCGGTTCGGGCGACGCCATCTTCCAGAACATCAACATCATCAACGACGAGGACCCGGCCTACATCTACGTCTTCGGAGCCGACCACATCTACCGCATGGACCCGAGCCAGATGCTGGAAGCCCACATCGAGTCCGGTGCCGGCGTGACCGTCGCCGCGATCCGGGTGCCCATCGAGGAGGCATCCGCCTTCGGAGTCATCGAGAAGGGCGAAACCACCAAGATCGAACGGTTCCTCGAGAAGCCTTCCGACCCCACCCCCCTCCTCGACGACCCGACCCGGGTGCTGGCATCGATGGGCAACTACGTCTTCTCGACCGAGGTTCTCCTGGACCTGGTCAGGCAGGACGCGATGCGGGATGATTCGAAACACGACATCGGCGGCGACTTCATTCCGGCGCTGGTGGATGCGGGTGTCGCCCACGTGTACGACTTCACCCGGAACCACGTGCCCGGGGTGACCGACCGTGAGCACGCCTACTGGCGCGACGTGGGAACGCTCGACTCGTACTTCGAGGCGCACATGGACCTCGTGTCCGTCGACCCTGTGTTCAACCTGTACAACGAGGACTGGCCGATCTACACCTCCGACCTCACCGCCCCCCCGGCCAAGGTGGTCGCCGTGGCCGAACACGGGTCCGGACGCGTGAGCGACTCGCTCATGTCGAACGGGGCGGTCGTCTCCGGCGGGTACGTTTCGGGATCGGTGCTGTCCCCGTACGTGCGGGTGGAACCCGGCGCCCAGGTGGACAACTGCGTGCTGCTCGACGCTGTCACGATCGGGTCCGGCGCCAGGGTGAAGAACGCCATCATCGACAAGCACGTGGTGATCCCCGAAGGGACCCGAGTCGGCTACGACCGCGAGGAGGACGTCGCCCGAGGCTTCACCATCTCCGAGGGCGGGGTCGTCGCCTTGGCCAAGGGAACCTCGCTCGAGCCCTGACCGGCCGCCCGATGCCCACGGCCGATCAGGTGGGGGCCAGAAAGGTCACAGACATCGGCGGGACGTCGAAGACCAGCGAACACGGCATACCCTGGGTTCCGGCCGACTCGGCCACGAGGTCGCCGGGGACGAGGCCCGATCCGCCGAACTCTGTCCCATCCGAACAGAGCAGGGTCTCCCAGGCTCCGCCGGTCGGCACTCCCACCCGGTATCCATTCCACACCTCGGGGGTGAAGTTCACGACGACCAGCACGGGAGGGTGGCCCTCGGCCGATCGAAGGAATGCGACCGTCGATCGAGGTGCGTCGTCTGCCTCGATCCACTGGAACCCGGCCGGGCGGGTGTCGTCGCGGTGGAGCGCCGGCCGCTCCCGGTAGAGACGGTTGATGGCCCCCACCCAGCCCAACACCCCGGCATGCGCGTCGTGATCGAGCAGGCCGAAGGGCAGCTCTCCCTGGTGACTCCACTCGAAGGGATCGCCGATCTCGGCTCCCATGAACACGAGCTTCTTCCCCGGCAGCGCCCACTGGTACCCCAGAAGGACGCGGAGACCTGCGAACCGCTGCCACTCGTCGCCCGGCTGTTTCGAGAGGAGGGACCGCTTGCCGTGCACCACCTCGTCGTGCGAGAGGGCGAGGACGTAGTTCTCGGCGAATGCGTAGAGGGCCCGGAAGGTGAGCAGCCGGTGGTTGTCGGCGAACCCGCGGAACAGGGGATCCTGGGCGATGTAGCGCAGCGTGTCGTTCATCCACCCCATGTCCCACTTGAAGCCGAATCCGAGGCCGCCGCTCGACACCGGTCCTGTCACCTGCGGCCAGGCGGTCGATTCCTCGGCGATCATCTGGACGTCTGGGAACCGGGCGTACACGGACGCGTTGAGCTTCTGGACGAAATCGACGGCATCGAGGTTCTCGCGGCTGCCGAAGCGGTTGGGAACCCACTCTCCGTCCTCCCGCGAGTAGTCGAGGTAGAGCATCGAGGCCACCGCGTCCACCCGCAATCCGTCCACGTGATAGCGGTCGAACCAGAAGTGGGCGGACGACATCAGGAATGCCCTGACCTCGTGGCGGGCGTAGTTGAAGATGTACGAGCCCCAATCGGGATGGAATCCCTGACGGGGATCGGAGTGCTCGAAGAGATGCGTCCCGTCGAAACGGGCCAGACCGTGGGCGTCGACGGCGAAGTGGGACGGAACCCAGTCGAGGATCACACCGATGCCGCGCCGGTGCATGATGTCGACGAACTCCATGAACTGCTGCGGGGTCCCGAAGCGGCTGGTGGGGGCGAAGTAGCCGGTCCCCTGATATCCCCATGAACCGTCGTACGGATGCTCCATCACCGGCATCAGCTCGATGTGGGTGAAGCCGCACCGCACCAGGTGATCCGCCAGCCCCCGGGCCAGACCGGGGTAGCTCCGGTCGTGCGATCGAGACCACGATCCCAGGTGGCACTCGTAGATCGAGATGGGGGCGTCCACCCCGTTGCGCTCCCCGCGGGTCGCCATCCACTCGCCGTCGCCCCAGTCGTACCCGCCGATGTCCCAGACGACCGAGGCCGTGTCGGGCGGGGTCTCGGCATGGAATGCCACAGGATCCGCCTTCTCGAGCACTCGCCCGCCGTGGCCGGGGGCGATGGCGTACTTGTACTTCACCCCGGAGCCCACCCCGTCGACCCTGAGCTCCCACACCCCGGACGCCGAGGGTTGCATCGCATGCGACCCCCCGTCCCAGCCGTTGAAATCACCGATCAGCGACACCCCGGCGGCGTTGGGCGCCCACACCCGAAACCAGGTGCCGTCACCCTCTACGTGGGAACCGAGGACCTCGTAGAGGTTGGCGTGCTCGCCGGCGTTGAACAGCCAGCGATCGTCGGCGGTGAATGACCGGGTCATGGCCTCAGAGAGCCTAGGTCAGGCGGGGCGGCTGTCGGGCCGGCACGAGGGACACACGCCCGGACGCTCTATCGTCGCAGGGATGGTTCCCGTGATCCCCGACTCGGCCCCACCGGAGATTCTCGCATTCAACGCCGAGGTGGCGGCGTTCATGGCAGAGCTGCCGCCGATCAGGGAGGCCGGTCCCCAGGCTGCACGACTGGCCAGGGAGGAAGGGAGGTCGGTGTTCGGGCCCCTGTGGGAGTCCGACCTGGCCCGCCCGATGAGCATCGAGGGCCCCGGCGGGGAACTGGGGCTCAGGGTGCTGGCGGTCGACCGCCCTCGCGGGGTGTTCCTGCACATCCACGGGGGCGGATGGGTCCTCGGGAGGGCCCACCATCACGACCGCATGCTGGAGCGCCTGGCGCTCGAGACCCACCAGACCGTGGTGTCGGTGGACTACCGGCTGGCGCCGGAACATCCCTACCCCGCCGCTCCGGACGACTGCGCGGCGGCCGCGAGATGGCTGGTGGACCGCGGGCCCGAGGTGTTCGGCACCGACTGCCTCACCATCGGCGGTGAATCGGTCGGAGCCCACCTGGCGGTCGTGACACTGCTGCGGATGCGGGACGCCGGGTTGGCCGCCCCGTTTCGCGCCGCCAACCTGGTGTACGGGATCTACGACCTGCGGCTCACCCCCGGCGTTCGCGCCTACGGCCGGCGACCGACCATCCTCGACGGCCCCGGTATGGCGTGGTTCGTCGAACAGTACGCCGCCCCCGATCTGGAGGACCCCGACGTGTCACCGATCTTTGCCGACCTGAGCGGAATGCCACCGGCGCTCTTCACCGTCGGAGACGACGATCCGCTCATCGACGACTCCGTCTTCATGGCGGGCCGCTGGCGGGCCGCCGGCATCGAATCCCGGCTCGACCTGTGGCCTGGGGCGGTGCATGCCTTCGACTACTTCGACACCCGCTACGGACGTGACGCCCGGGCGCGGATGCACGCGTTCCTGGGCGAATCTCTCCACGCCGGGTGACGTCCCCCCACGGGGAGGAGGCCCGGCGTCGTCCCGCCCGGCCGAGCAGGGGCTCCGCCGCCGGGACCCGGATCAGCCGAAGTCGTGGGGATGTCTCACCGGCTGCGCCGGAACCGTGCCGAGGCGACCGGCCTGGTAGTCCAGCATGGCCTGTCGGATCTCGGACTCGGTGTTCATCACGAACGGCCCGTACCAGGCGACCTGTTCGCGGATCGGAAGCCCTCCCAGGATGAGCACGTCGAGCTCCGGGCTCCTCGACTCCTGTCGCTCGTCGGCGATGATGCCGAATCCGTCACCGGGGCCGAAGACCACCAGTTGACCCATCGAGGCCGGGCGCCGGTCCGAGCCGAACCGCCCGCTCCCGTTGAGAACATAGGCCAGGGCGTTGAAATCTCGCCGCCATGGCATCCGCAACTGCGCTCCGGCGTGCATGGTGGCGTGGATCATGGTCATCGGGGTGTGGGTCGAGCCGGGCCCACGGTGGCCATCGATCTCTCCGGCGATGAGTCGAAGGAGGGTGGCCCCGTCCGATGAGGTGAGGAGCGTCACTTCGCTGGCCCGGAGGTCCTGGTACTTGGGCGCCAGGAACTTGTCCGCTTTCGGGAGGTTGACCCACAGCTGGAAGCCGTGGAAGAGCCCACCCTTGACCACGAGCCACTCGGGCGGGGTCTCGATGTGGAGGATCCCGGCGCCGGCGGTCATCCACTGGGTGTCGCCGTTGGTGATCGAACCACCTCCACCATGGGAGTCCTGGTGATCCATCACCCCGTCGATCATGTAGGTGACCGTCTCGAAGCCGCGGTGAGGATGCCAGGGGGTCCCCTTCGGCTCGCCCGGGGCGTATTCGACCTCTCCCATCTGATCGAGGTGGATGAACGGGTCGAGCTCGCGCAGGTCCACGCCGGCGAAGGCGCGACGCACCGGAAACCCCTCCCCTTCGAACCCGCTGGGTGCGGTGGTGATCGAGTTGACGCCGCGTTCGACCACCTCACTCCCGCTGAAGTCCCGTACTCGGGGCAGTGTGAGCAGATTGTCAACCGTCACGGCGGGCATCGAAGGTTCCTTCCGTCAGCCGGGTGCTTGGCGGGTGCGAGGACCCTGGTTGCCGATGTGAACAACGGCGGGGTCAAAGTTCTTCCGGAGATCCGGACTCGAGGAAGCCGAGCACCCGGCGCCAGGCGTCTGCCGACTCGGCGGCGTACGCCGCCTGATTGCGATCGAAGAACGAATGAGGGGCGTCCGGGTACACGACGATGGTGTGTTCCACCCCGGCAGCCGTCAGCTCCGCTGCGTACCGATCCACGAGGTCGAGCGGGATCCCCGGGTCATCGCCTCCCATGAGCCCGAGCACCGGGCATTCCATCTCGTCCACCTTGCCGATCACCGACCCCGAACCCGCCGGGAATTCGCGGTCGGGGTGGCCGTAGAAGCCGATCACGCCTGCCAGGCCCAAACCCTCCGCCGCCATGTGCCAGGCGTTGGAGCCCCCGAAGCAGAACCCCAAGACGAACAGACGCCGGTCCCCGTCATGACGGAGGTGAGCCACCGCCGCCTCCACGTCGGCTCTGACACCGGCATAGGTGGTCTGTCTGACGTGCGGCATGAAGTCGAACTCGTCCGGCCGCGCTCCGGTGCCGGCCGTCCGTCCGAAGTAGTCGATGGCCACGGCGTGATGGCCGTGTTCCGCCAGGCGCTCGGCCAGCTGTTCGTAGAACGGGAAGAGGCCGCGCACATCGGGCAGGACGACCACCGCGGTGTCGCCCTCGGCGTCGGGGAATGCCTCGAACGCGTCGAACACATTGGCATCGGAGGTGTGCACCTGCAGTCGGCGGTGGCGGACCGACGCTCCGGAAATCGGAACCGGCGGCGATGAGTCGAGCTCGAAACACATGGGGGATCCTCCTTGAACGCTGCACGCTACGGCCCTCGGCGCCGGCCTGCCGACCCGGCGCCGGGGGCTCACACGGCGAGGTGGTGGAGCAAGAACCCGAACACGTGCGCCGACTCCTCGATCAGCTTGCCGGTCGGCTTCCCGAGCCCGTGGCCGGCCCGCATGTCCATCCGCAAAAGCAGCGGTTGCGCCGAGGCCCCTCCCGCGGCGTGCTGGACGGCGGCCGCCAGCTTCAGGGCGTGCATCGGCACCACGCGGTCGTCCCCCTCGGCCGTGGTGATCAGGAGCGGCGGCAGACCCGTGGCCTCCCCGGCCCGGTGGTAGGGCGAGTACGCATTGAGCCACTCGAACGCCTCGGGGTCGGCGGCGTCTCCGTACTCCACCGTCCAGTACCGGCCTGCAGTGAAGTGCTGAAATCGCAGCATGTCGGTGACGGGTACCTGCGAGACGACCGCCCCGAAAAGGTCGGGGCGCTGCAGCATGCATGCCGCCGTCAGCAGGCCCCCGTTCGAGCCGCCACGGATGCCCACCCCCCGGACACCGGCGATCCCCTCCTCGATCAGGGTCTCGGCGCAGGCGATGAAGTCGTCGAACACCTGCTGTTTGCTGCCGAGCATCCCCTGGCGGTGCCACTCCTCGCCGAATTCGGCGCCCCCGCGCAGGTTGGCGACCGCCACCGTCCCGCCGGCCTCCAGATAGGCGAGCCGTCCCGGATGGAACATGGGGGTCAGGTTCACCGTGAACCCCCCGTACCCGAAGAGCTCCACCGGTCCGGGGCGGGGCGGGCCCGCAGGGCGGATCACGAACATCGGCACCAGCGTGCCGTCGGTGGATCTCGCCCTCACCCGCTCGACGGTCAGCGAGGAGGGTTCGACCGGCGGCTCGGCACCCGCGAACACCCGTTGCCCGGACCCGTCGAGATGGAGCACCCTGGGCGGATACACAAAAGACTGGAATGCGAGGTAGATGTCCGGCTCGGCATTGGATCCGCTGACGCCGGTGATGGTCCCGAGGTCTGGCAGGGTCACCTCGCCGACCTGACTCCCTTCGAGGTCGAACAGCCGGACCCGGTGGGAGGCATCCTCGAGCACGGTCACCACCAGCTGCTCCGCGGCGAGGACGGCGAACTCGATCGTCTCCTCTCCCTCCGGGACGATCTCGACCGGCCGGACCCCGGCGAGGGGCATCCGGACGATCCGGCGCCGAGGCGCATCGCGATCGGTGACGACCACCAGGGCGTCCTCGATCGCGTCGATGACGTCATGGACGGCCACTCCGTGATCGACGACCCGGACCCACTCCTGTTCGGCACCTGTCTCCAGGGCATGGGCGAGCAGGCCATTCTCCCGCGACGTGCCGTTCCACTCCGCCAGCACCAGCCACCGGTCGTCCTGGGTCACGAACACGTCGTAGAGGAGGTCGGGATCCTCGGGGTTCTGGAACCACTCGACATCTTCGGCCTGGGGAGTCCCCAGGCGGTGAAACATCACTCTGTGATGGCGGGACGGCGCGCGGGAGGAGCGATCCTGTTCGGGAAAACGGCTGTAGAAGAACCCGTCGCCCCACCAGGCGATCGAGGTGAACTTCACATGCCGCAGCTCATCGGGGAGATCACAGCGGTCCTCCGTCGCCCGCACCCTGATCGTCTGCCAATCCGACCCCGCCTCGGCCACCGAGTACGCCCAATGACGCCCGTCCGGAGCGAGGCTGGAGTTCACGACCGCCGCCGCCCCGTCGTCGGAGAGGGCGTTGGGATCGAACAGCACCGTCTCTGCGCCGCCCTGTCTGATCCGGTAGGTGGGTTGGTCGTCTGATCCGGGGTTGTGAGCCCAGACGGTCACCCCGCGCCGGGTCACCGGAAGCTCGGTCCGGGGCACATCCCACAGTTCTGTCATCCGGCGACGCATCCTCGCCACCTCGGGCAACCCGTCCAGGTAGGTCCGGCTCAGCTCGTCCTGTGATGTCACGAAGGCGCGCGTCCTGGGATCGTCCGGATACTCGAGCCAGCGATACGGGTCGGGAACCGCCGTGCCGTGATAGTCGTCGACGACGGACTCCCGGACGGCAGCGGGATACTCAAACGGCATCGGGCGAGGGTACTCGCCGCCTCCGTCGCACCCGCTGTCTCAGGCTCCTCGGGTGCGACGGGCGAGGATCAGATAGCGGCGGAGTCCACCGGGGAGCTCCTCGGAGGCGAGCACCTCTTCCCATTCGTGCAGCAACACCTGCATCTCATCGGGAAGAACGATCGTGTAGACCGTGTGGTACTCACGCACGAACCGACACTCCCGTTCCGATTGCCATCTCCGGCAGTACACCTGTCCGATGGCAGCACCGTTCACTGCAGAAGGTCCCAAAGCGGGGGCCGAACGGCCTCGATCCCCCGGCGATTCCATCCGGGCCTCCGATACGATGCCCCCATGGCGGCCGTCGACCCGTGGCGCTGAGACGAACGAGAGCCCGAGGCCGCCCGACGTCGGCCAACGGCGCATCGTCGTTTCACCTGTGGTGGCATCCCGATCCGCCCCCGGCGCGGGCCGTCTCGGTCGACCTCGAGATCCTCGAACCCCCGGCCACGCCCGACCTGGTGTTCTGGGCGCTGCAGGTGTCCTTCGCCGACGGGATCCGGCGATTCGGGGCAGGGCACGTCGGCCTGCAGTGGCACCGATCGCACCCGGGTGGAACCGCCGTCAACTGGGGCGGCTATCGCGACGGTGGCGGCGAACTCGACGGAACCGAGTCTCCCCTCGGTTCTTCGACCGGCAACCCCAACACCCGTGACTTCCGATGGGAGCCCGGAGTCGTGTACACGCTGGCGGTCCGGCCGGGGCTCTCCCCTGGCTGGTGGCGCGCCTCGATTCGCAATCGGTCGACCGGGGTCGACCAGGTCATCCGCGAGCTGCGGGGAGGCGGCTCGCACCTGCTGGCACCGGTCGTGTGGTCGGAGGTGTTCGCTCCGTGTGACGCTCCACCCTCGGCGGTTCGGTGGAGCACCCCGGCGCTCGACCTCGTCAGCGGAGCGCGGTGGGAGCCGTCCGGGTTCCGGGCGACCTATCAGTCTGTCGCCGACGGCGGCTGCTCCAACACCACGGTGTTCGGCGACGGGATCGGCGTGGTACAGCGAACCTCGACCGAGCGGCGCATCGCTCCGGGACGGGTGGTGCCCGTCTTCTGACGCCCGGTCGCGATGCACTCCCGCCACGGAGAGTGGTGACGGTCGAGCCCGGGAGAACGGGCCCCACCGCCCCGCCCGCTCCCCGATTGGCGGCAGATGCCCCTAGTCTCGCCGGAATGCGACTCCTCCTTGCCTTCTTCCTCGTCACGCTCGCCGCGTGCGGTGCCGCGTCCTCGGAGGCGACCGTGCCCGCCGAGACGACCACCACCACCGGCCCGGCGCCGACGACGACCCCCGCCCCGGAGGACGAGGCCCGTCGGGCGGGCGAGGGGGACACGGTCTCGGTCCACTACCGGGGAACCCTCGACGATGGGACCGAGTTCGACAGCTCGGCGGGCCGCGATCCCCTCCAATTCGTCGTGGGGAGCGGCCAGGTGATCTCCGGATTCGACGACGCGGTGCGGGGGCTGGGCGTCGGGGAGTCGGTCACCGTCCGGATCCCGCCCGAGGAGGCCTACGGGCTGCGATCCGAAGAGGCCATCATCGAGGTGCCCGCCGACCAGGCCCCCGAGGGCCTCCAGGTGGGCGAGCAGGTCCAGCTGGCCACCGGAGGGCGGGCCACGGTCCTGGAGGTTCGAGAAGACGCCGTGGTCATCGACGCCAACCATCCGCTCGCCGGGGAGGCACTCACCTTCGAGATCGAGCTCGTGTCGATCGGCTGATCGGGCTCACCCGCGAACCGCCCGGGCGGCCACCTTGAGGGTGGAGAGGATGCCCGGATCTGCCTCGTGGTCGGTGAGCGCCTGGAGCGTGCGGTGCGCATTCCGGTTTGTCCCGAACCAGACCGGCTTGGGAAACGCCCGGAACGGGGCCCGCACCACCGACTTGAGCGGCCTGTCGAAGAGCAACGCGTTGTGGACCGTTCCCCGACCGGACTGGATGTCGTCGAGGGTGTGGCCCGGATACGCACCCCAGGTGGTTGTCACGGCCGCATAGGCCACCGCCACCCAGATGTTGACCGACACGCTCCCGTAGCGCAGGTCGGCGATCGCCCGTTCGACCGCGTCGGCCACCAGCGGATCCTTCATCGAATCGGGATGCACGATGATCGTGGCGCCCAGCGTCCCCCACAGCCGCTCGTTGGCGAATCGAACCGCGCGGTCGACGTAGTCGGCCACCGACGACGCCGGCAGCGCCATCTCGGAGAACACGCCGGAGAAGCACTCCGTCTCGAAGCACATCCCGATCGGGTCGTCGTGATCCACCGACACCAGCGTCCACGGCAGCGCCTCGTCCGTGCGAACACCGATCCGGCTGACCGCCCCGCCGTAGGCGTCGACGTACATCTGCCATCGCTCCTCCGCCCCCGGGTAGTAGGCCGGTCGGGTGGGAATCCGGCGAAGGGCGGCCACGATCTCCCGCTTGAGGGCATCTCGCCGGTCCCATCCGTCGTAGGTGATGAGCAGACGGTTGGCGACGCAGTTGAAGCCCGCATTGTGGGTCAGACCGGAAGCGATGTTCTCCCCCTGGAATCGGAGGTCGGACTCCGACCACGGCCCGGGAACCACGATCACCGGGGTCACGCTCCCCAGCTCGCTGGTGATCGGCTTCTCGAGGCGGGGCCGACCCTCCCTCTTGCGGAGGGCGCCCTCCTCTCCCGCCCCGAACACGATGGAATCGTGGGCCTTGTCGGATCCGGTGAGGTGGATGGTGTCGACCCACGGATGGTCGACGAGGAACCGGCCGACATCCGCCCCGCCGTAGGCGATCGACAGGAATCCGCCCTCGATGAACCCGGCCAGTGCCCGCTCCAGCATCGGTCCGACCCACTCGTTGACCGGGTTGAGCTTGAGCAGCACGACGGAGTTCTCGGCCAGCAGTTTGGTGAGGGCGTCCATGGCCGGAATCGACGCGATGTTGCCTGCGCCGAGCACCAAGGACACGGTCCCCTCGCGATCGGCACCTCGATAGGCGGATGCCACGTGGTCTCTGAGGTTCTCGGGTGTCACCCCGTCCTGCATCCACACCTCGCCCTTGATGCCCAAGAAGAGCATCGCGTCCCACAGGTCGGTGGGGAACACCCCGACCGTGGTGATCCCGTCCTCGCGACGCCTCGCCTTGCGGGTGGGCGGAGAGCCGGTTGCGGCGATCGACTCGAGCGTCCGGGCCATCAGTCGAAGCAGACGGATGGTGAGGGCCGGGCCGGACTGCCACTCCTCGCCGGCCACCGGGGCCGACACGTCGATCCCCTTGGCGGCGCAGGCCACCGTGACCCACTCCTCGGCCACCGCCCGGGTGTCCCGTATGGCTCGTTCCAGCAGTCTGATGCGCTCGACGATCGGGGTGGTGGCCCACCGGGCCCTGGCATCCACCAGCCCCGAGAGCCGCCCATGAAGGTGGTCCATGGTGGTCTGGGAAACGATGTGCTGGGCTTCGGGGATGGCGATTGTTCCGCGCATGTCCCGGCCTCTCCGTCGGGGCCCTCAGGCTAGCGGCAACGCCGCATCAGATGACCCGCCGGCGAGCCTGAATTCGATCCGGAGCCCGAGCCTCACCCGGCGCGCCGGGTCGGCCGGCGAGGAAGACCCTGGGGGCGTATTCCGCCCCCGGGGGGGACGTCAGTACGCCGCCAGCCTCCGGGCCGCGGCCTCGATCTTGGCGGCATCCGGACGGTAGGCGTCTTCGAGGGGCGGGCTGAACGGGACGGGCACGTCGACTCCCCCGAGACGCACCACCGGACCGTCGAGCGATTCGAAGGCCTCTTCGGCGATCAACGCCGCCACCTCCGCCCCCACCCCCGCCAGGCGGTTGGCGGCGTGGCACACGATCACTTTTCCTGTGTGCGCCGCCGCCGCAAGGATCGCCTCCTCGTCGAGCGGCTTGAGGGTGCGCAGATCCACCACGGTGGCGTGGACGCCGTCGGCCGCGAGGCGATCGGCCGCGGCGAGGGCTTCGCGCACCATGGTGCCGTAGGCGATGATCGTGAGGTCGTCACCGCGCCGGGGGACCGCAGCCGATCCGATCGGCACGACGTGTTCCCCGACCGGCACCGACTCGCGAACCGAGCGATACAGCGGCTTCGCCTCGAAGTAGATGACGGGGTTGTCGTCACGGATGGCGGCCGTCAGCAGGCCCTTGGCGTCGGCCGGGGTGGCGGGCGCCACCACCTTCAGCCCCGGAGTGTGAACGAACCAGGCCTCGGGGTTCTGGCTGTGAAACGGGCCCGAGCGGATGCCGCCGTCGCTCGGGGCCCGAACCACCCAGGGCACGGCTCCGCCCCACCGGTAGTGGGCGGTTGCGGCGAACTGCACGATCGCGTCGAACGCCGTCGAGATGAAGTCGGCGAACTGCATCTCGACGATGGGCCGCAACCCCATGAGCGCCATCCCGGTCGCCATTCCGGTGAACGAGAGTTCGGCGATGGGCGTGTTGAGCACCCGATCGTCGCCGAAGCGGTCGGCCAGCCCCTTGGTGACCTTGAATGCGCCCCCAAACGAACCGCCCACGTCCTCGCCGAGCACCAGCACTCGGTCATCTCTCTCCATCTCCTCGGAGATGGCCTCGGCGATCGCCTCCCGGTAGGTGATCTCCCGGCCCGTCGACCTCTCGATCGCGGCGAATCCGAAGTTCTCGCTCACGCGTACACCCCGGCCTTCAGCCCGTCCGGGTCTGGCCACGGCGCCGCCTCGGCGGCGGCGATCGCCCGCTGCGCCCGCTCGCGGCAGTCGCGATCGATCCGATCCAACTCCGCCGGCGTGGTGTCGCCCCTGTCGATCAGGCGTCTTCCGAAGACCAGCAGCGGATCCCGCCGCTCCCATCGGGCCAGGAGGTCGGGCGGCACGTATTCGGCGCCGTCGTGGATGGCGTGACCGCGCATCCGCATGGTCACGGCCTCGATCGCCGACGGGCCTTCTCCGGCGCGGGCCCGCTCGATCGCCTCGGTGGCGGCGGCGTACACCACCTCGATGTCGTTTCCATCCACTGTCACCGATCGCACCCCGTGCGCGCGGGCCTTGGCGGCGAAATCGGTCACGGCCGTCTGCTGGTGGAGCGGTGTCGAGTAGGCGTACTGATTGTTCTCGATGACGACGACGAAGGGAGCCCGATACAGCGCCGCCATGTTCAGCGTCTCGTGGAATGCTCCGGCGGTCGTGCCCCCGTCGCCGACGAAGGTGAGCGCCACCCGCGCTTCCCGCCGGTGGCGGAACGCCATCGCCGCTCCCAGGGTCGCCGGCAGCGACTGGGGGAGATGACTGATGAACCCGATGATCCCCAGGCTCAGGTCCCCCATCCCGTGGAGGTTGGCGTCGCGCCCGGCCGTCACTCCGGTGGCACGGCCGAGGAGATTGCCGACGACGCGCTCCATCGTCATTCCTCGCACGAGGTAGGTTCCGAGATCGCGATGCATCGGCGCGACGACGTCGTCCGGCCCGAGCGCCAGCCCGGCACCCACTGCAATCGCCTCGTGGCCCCGGCCGCTGAACACGCCCCCGACGCCTCGACCCTGCTTCCACAGCGCCATGACCGCGTCATCCAGGCGGCGGGTGAGGCTCATCCACCGATACAGCTCGAGACCGTCTGCCACTCCACGCTCCCGTGTCGCTGCCGGAAGCCTAGAACTCTTCGCAATCCGCGGGCGGGGAGCGATCGACCGGCGCCGCGTACCGCTGCCAGGACGGCCCCCGATCTCCCGGACGGAGCGGGGGTATGGTCGAAGCGTGCCGTTCCCGAACTGGCTCGCCAGGGTGAATCGCCGCTTCACCAATCGGATCCTCATCCGGGCAGCCGATCGACCGCCCTTCGCCGCTCTCACCCACACCGGGCGGGCGTCGGGGCGGCGCTACCGGATCCCGCTCAACGCCTTCCCCACCCCGACCGGGTTCGTCCTCCCCGCCACCTACGGCACCGGTGCCGACTGGGTGCGGAACGTGCTGGCGGCGGGCGAGGCCACCCTCGAGTTCCGGGGTCGTTCCTGAAGATCCTCCGTGTGGACGACTTCGTCGTGTGTCACGCCGACCTCGGTCGGACGGCGTGAGAAGGAGGAGGCCGGCCCGAACCGGCTCCTCTCCTAGCGAACCGGGCCGCCGGATCGCCGGGGTCGCGGCGGGTCGGCGTCGACGCCCCTGCTCACCCAGTCGATCAGACTGACGGCCACCAGACCGAGCACGACCGCGACGATCACTCCGACCACGGGTTCGCCCGCAGTGGGCATCACCAGTCCCCGGTCGGCTGTCTGCCATGGCCACAGAGCCCGCAGCGAGCCGGCCATCAGCCCGATCAGGACCGCCATCGTCCCATCGTGGCGGTTCGCCAGCAGGCGGACGAGAAGCACGGCGAAGGTGCCGAGGCCGATGATCGCCCCGGCCGCGAACGTCACCACATAGGCGAGATCGAGATCCCTCAGGGCCGTCAGGGTCGGCTCGTAGATTCCGATCACCTTGAGCAGGAAGGCCCCGCTCACACCCGGCAGGATCATTGCGCAGATCGCCACCATCGCCCCGAAGAACACCTGGATCCTCGACGGCGACTCGATGACACCCGCCGGGAGCCCGGACAGGAAGAAGGCGGCGAGGGCCGACCCCAGAATGATGGGCAGCGACCGGCTGATGGGAACAGACATCCGTCGCCACGGGATGACCAGCGACCCGGCCACGAGCCCGAGAAAGAGTCCGAGCGACTGTCTCGGATACCGGTCGAGCGCGTCGAGAATGAACCGGGAGGCCACCACGAGGGCGGTGACGATCCCCGCCAGCAGTGGCGCGAGCAACGACCACTCCACCCGGGCGAACCGCCCCCGGAAGGCGGCACCGTCGAAGCGTAGGAGGGCGACCAGCGCCCTCGCCCCTTCGCCGATCGAGGAGAGCAGCCTGGTGTAGATGCCGACGATCAGCGCCATCGTCCCTCCGCTCACCCCCGGGACCGAGTCGGCCGCGCCCATGAGGATCCCCTGGAGGTAGTGGACGACAAACGACGGCGTGCGTAGGGACATGGCGGGGAAGGCTAGTGAGCGCAGCGCCCCCGGCCGGACAGGGCGAAACACCCGGCAACGAAACACCCGGCAACGAGAGACCCGGGACGAAGGACTCCGGGACGGACGCACCCCCTGGCCCCGCGGGCGCGCACCGGCGGGACCCGTTCGAGGCATGCCTACAACCCGTCGCACACTTCCGATAGGTTCGGACCATGGCTCGACACTTCACACCCGCCCTGTTCGCGTTTCTCAAGGAGCTGGCCGCCAACAACGACCGCACCTGGTTCAACGACAACAAGAACCGATACGTCGCCCACGTCCAGGAGCCGGCGCTCGAGTTCATCACCGACTTCGGGCACCGCCTGTCCAGGATCTCCCCCCACTTCGCAGCAGATGCCAGGGTGGTGGGAGGCTCGCTGTTCCGGATTCAGCGCGACACCCGCTTCTCGAAAGACAAGACGCCATACAAGCTCAACACCGGCGTGCAGTTCCGCCACGAGGCGGGCAAGGACGCCCATGCCCCCGGCTACTACCTCCATCTCCAGCCGGGCGAGTGCTTCATGGGCGCCGGACTGTGGCGCCCCGAGACGGCGCTCGCCTACGCCGTCCGCGCCAAGATCGCAGACGAGCCGGCCCGGTGGAAGAGCGCCGCGCACGGCGCCCGGTTCGCCGACACCTACGAGCTCACCGGAGACTCGCTCACCAGGCCGCCGAAGGGATTCGACCCCGATCACCCGCTGATCGTGGATCTCAAACGGAAGGACTTCATCGCCACCACCCGGCTCACCCAGACCCAGGTCACATCGGAGGGGTTCATCGACCACTTCGAGCGGACCGCCCGGATCGCCACACCGCTCATGCGGTTCCTGTGCGACGCCGCCGACGTTCCCTTCTGATCGGGCAGGCGACCGGTTTCAGCCGCCCTTCTTCCGGCGGACGAGGCGAACCGAGCCGAACCCGCTGATCACTGCGACGTAGAAGCCGGCGTCGTACCACCAGCCGGTGTTGTTCGGTTCGTAGATCCGGATGTCCTCGTCGAACACCTGGACGATGAGGGTGAGCGGCGCCAGCCATCCGTGCCAGACCCCCGAGAAGAAGCCTGCCGAGTTGCGCTCTCCGTACTCCCCCGAACCGGGCATGCACGCCGACAGGGCCAGGGTCAACGCCGCTGCAGCCATCGCCTTGCGCATCGGGCCTCCAGGAACGACGGCTCGAACCTACACCGCCCGCCGGACGGGTGCGCCGGCCACCCGGCGACCCGCCGCGGTCACGATGACCGTTGCCGCCACCAGGCCGGCTCCGACGACGACCCAACCGCCGTCGTACGACCAGCGATCGATCACGGTCGCGAGCAACAGTGGCCCCAGTCCGGCACCGACGAATACGCCCGCCTGGGTGATGGCGGACGAGGCCGCCGCAGAGCCCCGGTTGGCGTTCACCACCGTGTACGTCATCAATCCCGGCCACCCCCACCCGGTGGCGAATGCGGCGACCACGAGCACCACGAACAGCCCACCGCTGCTCGCCGGAAGCAGGAAGAAGACGATGGCGCCGAGCCCCGCCAGGACGGCCATTCCGTAGAACCCCCGGCCATGGCGCCGGTCCGTCACGACGCCGGCGACGACCCGGGCGATGATCGAACACGCCGACCCGGCGAACTGCAGCGTTCCGGCGGCCGATTCGGACAGACCGACGTCGAGCGACGCAGACACCAGGAAGGTCCCCAACCCTATGGCGGCCCACGTGGCGAACGCCGACCCTACGGCGAGCGCCAGGAGGTAGCGCGTGGACAGCGGCTGGGGAGCCGACCTGCCCCGCCGGGACTGCGGCGCCGGCAGATGGGAGAGATCTCCTCTCGGGACGAACGACGACACGGCGAGGGCGGTGGCCGCTGCCGCCACGAACGCCCAGCGCCATCCGTACTGCACCACGATCACCGGAACGGCCAACCCGGCGAGCAGGGTCGATCCGGGAATTCCTGCGTGCTTGGCCCCGAACAGTGTCGCCTGCCGGTCGGGGTCGGTGTGGTCCGCCAGCGCCTGGTTGGCCGCCGGATTGGACATCCCGTAGACGGCGGCCGACAGCACCAGGAGCACGGCCAGCGACCAGCTGCTCCGCGCCGCCACGGCGATCGCGGTGAGGAGGACCGCGGTGACCCGAAGATTGAACCGCATGGCCCGCTGCCACCCGACTCGCTGCACCCATCGCCCCAGCGGAGTCGAACTGATCGACGCGGTCAGGAAGAACGCGGCGGTGAGCACGCCCAGCCCGACCGTTCCCAGCCCGAGCTCTGGCCCGATCTGGAAGAAGGCTGCCCCCAGCAAGAAGACCGCCTGCGTACCGGTGGTGACGACCAGAACGGCCAGCACCAGCAGACGGGCGGTGGTGGGGCGGGCGGACATCGGCACAAGATAGAGTCGGCCCCGACCGGACGGCTTCGGGCCGGGGAGGGACCCGGGGTGCGGCGGCCTTCCTCGTGGCGGTGACGCGCGACCGGCGACGTGTCCCCTTGCGTCAGGGTCCGGCCGGTGGTCGCTCGGCGATCGCCGCCCGCCGATCACCGCCGCGCAGATACTCGTCCATCGCCGCCGCCGCACGACGCCCCGCCCCCATCGCCAGGATCACGGTGGCCCCACCCGTCACGATGTCGCCTCCGGCGAACACCCCCGGAGCGCCGGTGGCGCCGGTCTCCGGGTCCGCCAGGATCGTCCCCCGGGATGACACCGTGAGCCCTGCAGTCCCACTCAGCACCGGATTGGGATCGTTGCCCACCGCCACGATCACCGCGTCCACGGGGACGTCGACGACCGCACCATCGACCGGGTCGGGTCGCATCCGGCCCGACCCGTCCGGCGGCCCCGCCCGCATCCGCTGGAGCCGCATCGTGTGCACCCAACCCGCCTCCCCCTCGAACGCGATCGGAGTGAGGAGGAACTCGAAGTGGACCCCTTCCTCTCGGGCGTGGCGGATCTCATCGCGGCGGGCGGGCATGTCGTCTTCGGTGCGCCGGTAGTAGACGGTGGCGTCCCGGGCTCCCAGCCTGAGGGCGGTCCTCACCGCATCGATCGCCGTGTTTCCCCCACCGACGACCGCCACCCTCCGGTCGGTGACGGACAACACCGGGGTGTCCGCGTCCGGCAGGTAGGCCCGCATCAGGTTGACCCGGGTGAGGAACTCGTTGGCCGACTGCACGCCCACCAGGTGCTCACCGGGCACGCCGAGGAAACGAGGGAGACCCGCCCCCACTCCCAGGAACACGGCGTCATGCCGATCGAGCAGGTCGTCGATCGTCTCTGCCCGCCCGATCGGAGCGTCGAGCACCACCGTCACCCCCTGTCTCCGAAGCAGCTCGACTTCGGCGGCGACGACCTCCTTGGGAAGCCGGTATTCGGGAATCCCGTACACCAGCACACCACCCGGTTCGTGCAGGGCCTCGTAGACGGTCACGGCGTGTCCCGCTCGTGCCAGGTCGAAGGCGCACGCCAGACCGGCCGGACCGCTGCCGACCACGCCGACGGATCGCCCGCTCTGAGGTACCGGCTCGACCGGCTCGCCCAGTCTCCTTCCCCGCGCCCGGTCGGCGACGAACCGTTCGAGTCGGCCGATGGCGATCGGCTTGACTTTGTTGGCGAGCACGCAGGCGCCCTCGCACTGGACCTCCTGGGGACACACCCGACCGCACACGGCAGGAAGCGAGTTGTCGATCGCCACGATGTCGGCGGCCTTGTCGAACTCCCCTTGGGCCACCGCCGTGACGAACTCGTCGATCCGCACCCCGACCGGACACCCCTCGATGCACGTCGGGCGGGCACAGCGGAGGCACCGTGAGGCCTCGAGCATCGCCAGCTGTTCGGTGAACCCGAGTTCCACCTCTTCGAAGGTCTTCGACCGGGCTCGGGCATCCCGCTCGGGCATGCCGACCCGGCTCATCGCCATCCGCTGGCGCCGGGTGAGTTCGGCCGTCATCGGCCTGCCTCGATTGCAGCCATGGCGGCTCGCTCGAACTCGCAGTAGGTCTGGTTCCTGACGGAGAGCACCTCGAAGTCGACCCGGTGGGCGTCGAACTCGGGACCGTGGACGCAGGCGAATCTGGTGTCTCCGCCGACGAGCACCCGGCACCCCCCGCACATGCCGGTTCCGTCGACCATGATCGGATTGAGGCTGACCACGGTCGGAATCCCCGGGGGGCGGGTCACCTCCGCCACCGCCCGCATCATCGGGATCGGACCGATGGCCACCACCCGATGCACCTCCTCCCGTTCGATCACTTCTGCCAGCGCATCGGTGACCAGGCCGGGACGGCCCCGGGTCCCGTCATCGGTGGTGACGATGACCTCGGCCGCCAGCGCCTCGAGTTCGTCGACGAGGATGACGAGGCCGGCGTTTCGGGCACCCACGATGACCACCAGCCGGTTCCCCGCCTGCGCCAGCGCCCTCGCCGTCGGAAGGGCGATGGCGGTCCCCACGCCTCCGCCGACGACCGCCACGGTGCCGAATCGCTCGATGTCCGAAGGGGTTCCCAGAGGTCCGACGACATCGGCGATCGAGTCGCCTGCCCCCACCGTGTTGAGCAGGCGGGTGGTCTTGCCGACCCCCTGGACGACGAGGTCGATCGATCCCCCCTGCCGGTCGACGCCCGCCACCGTGAGCGGGATGCGTTCACCGCCCTCGACCACCCGGACGATCACGAACTGGCCCGGCTCCCAGTACCGCGCAACACGGGGCGCAGACACCCGAAACCGTTTGATGTCAGGAGCGAGGAGCCTCGCCGCAAGCACGACGAACATTCTCTCCTCATCGTCGAGGTCAGACGAACCACCGACGTAGGGGCAATCGTCATCTCGGCGGCCGATCGAGACAGCGCTCGCCGGGAGGCCGCTCACGAGGGGGTGCTCCGAATGCCGCCTGCCGCGACTGCGAACGGCCTTCCCGGCGTCCGGACCCGAGGGGGGACGGTCGACTAGGCGGACAGGCGCGTCGCCGTTCGCGCCGCCCGCTCCGCCAGGTCGCGCCACAGGCGAGCGGTACCCGGGTGCTCCTCCGCCAGCGTTCGCCACCGGCCGGCGGCGTTCTCGAACAGCGTGCAGAGGTCGTTCCGCAGGAGCGCGACCTCGTCCTGCCGCAACCATCTCTCGTGCTCTTGCCCGAACAGCGAACGTGCGGTGGCGCCGAAGATCACGACTCCCGAGTGCAGCGAGCCGAGGAGCGTCTCGATCGCACTCCCGTCGTCGAGCGGTCCGAAGGCGTCCTCGCCCGGCGGATACAGCCCTTCGCCCCCGGTGAGGAGCGGGGCGGGTCGCATCCTGTCACCCAGTGCGAGAAGTCCATCGCGCAGCGCGTGTGCCGGCTCGCGGACCTGCGGGTGACATCGTCCGGCCGCATCTGCCCATGGGACCGCCCAGTGCACGATCCGGTCGGAGAAGAGAAAACGCCGCTCCTCAAATGCCCGGGTGGCCACGGTCGGGTCGTCGCCATCCCAGGCGTCGGCCTCCGCCGCCGCCAGTCCGGCTGCGAACCCGGCGAGGGCCTCGAAGTCGAAGGAGGAGAAACGATGACCCCACCGTCTGGCGCGGCGCGCCAGATCCTCTTCCGGGTCGAACCCGGTGACATCGACCTCCCGCGGAAGGGGATCGGGGCCGGCGATCCGGACGGCCTGGGCGAGACCGGCCAGGCCAACCCAGCGCCCGGCCTCGCGACGGGCGGTTTCGGCGGCGCTCACATGTAGTAGGCGGCTTCGACAGGCTTGACGGGACGATCGATCCACAGCGGACGGCGCAGACCGCCGGGCCCGGGAGCCGGCTTGGTCAGGTCGAGCCACTCGCGGTACACCTGGAACGACCGGGAGGTGTCGACCACGACGTCGCCGTACCGGTCCCCCGCCTCGGCGAGGGTGAGCCGCACCCGCTGGTGCCAGGCATGCATCCCCGACACCGGATCCGGGTGAGGCGGGAAAGCCAGATTCTGGTTGACCCCGGCGTCCCTCCACCAGACCCTCTCCGAGTCGGGATCATCGGACGCAAACGGCTCGATCCCCTTCTTCTGGCGCAGGCGCCAGGTCGAATCCCCTGTCTTCTCGATGTCGACGAGCGCCGATGACCACCGTTCGTTCCCCAGGGCGTCGGAGAGTCTCCACCTGCCCAGGTGGTGCGAGGCGGCCACCACACCGGGCCGGATCCCCTCGGTGCGCCACACTCGCATCACGAAGTAGCCGGAGTCGGTGCTGAGGCGAACCAGGTCGCCGGTGGCGAACCCGAGGGCATCGGCATCGCGAGGGTTCATCCACAGCGGGTGTCCGTGGCTGATCTCGTACAGATACTTGGCGTTGCCCGATCGGGTGTGGATCAGGGTGGGCAGCCGGAAGATGGGCAGCAGCAGCCGCTCGTTCCCGGCCAGATCCATGTCACGCCAGTACACGTGCGTCTTCAGGTAGGTGGGGATCGCCTCGTCCTCCCACCCCCATTCGTGCAGGGTCTTCGACCACCACTCGAGCTTCTTGGTGGGCGACTTGAACCCGTGCCGCACGGTGCCGTCCTCGAGCTCGACGCCCCCGTCGACCGGTCGTTCGTGGACCTCGTAGACGTCCTTGGCAACCTCGAACGCCCCGTACTTGCGCATGTAGCCCAGCGGCGACAGGCCCTCGGCAGCCGCAGCCTCCGGCAGTCCTGGCACGGAGTTCTCGAACATCCAGCCGTAGTACTCGTCGACGGTCACGGGACGCTGCGCATCGGTCGGGGACTCGAACCACTTGCGGATCCCGAGCGAGCCGTCCGGATCGATCTTCCACGACAGATCGATCCAGAATTCCGTCTCTTCCCACACCTCGCCGACGTTGGCCTCGTAGGTCCGCTCGTAGGTCTTGCCGGATCGCTCCCCGGCCACCCGCAGCACGGGCTGGCGGAACCCGAGCCACTGCCCGGCGTGGGTCTCATAGGAGTGGGTGTCGTGGCGTTCGGCCCCCACTCCCATCGGCAGCACGTAGTCGGCGAACCAGGCGGTCTCGGACCAGGTCGGCGTCAGCGCGACGTGGAGTCCGACCAGCGACTCGTCTGTGAGGACCTCGATCCAGCTGAACCCGTCCGGGTTGGTCCACACCGGGTTGTAGACCCGCGTGAAGTAGACGTCGAGCTTGCCCCGCCCCTCTTTGAGGAAGTGGGGAAGCAGGTAGGACAGCTCGTGGTGACTGAACGGGTACTCCTTGGGCCACAAGAGCTCGTTCCAGCGGGCGTGGGGCGGAGGCATGTTCCAGTGTTCCGGCTTGAACTTGTCCCAGGCGCTGGGGGAGGTCCCTCCCACGGTGCCGACCGAGCCGGTCAGCACATGGAGGAAGAACAGCGTCCTCGCCGCCTGCCAGCCTCCGAGGTTCCCCGACCCGGTGGAACGCCAGGTATGGGACGAGAATCGTGACCCGGCCTTGGCGATCTCCCGTGCCACGGCTTCGATCTTGTCTGCGGCGACTCCCGTCTCCTCGGCTGCCCACTCGATGGTGTAGTCGGCGTATGTCTCCTCGAGCAGCGCCACGAACGACTCGTAGGTTCGGGGACGGTCCGGGTACCGCTCGGTCAGCGTCTCCTGCCAGTTGACCCAGCGCCGGACGAAGCCGTGGTCGACCGCATCCCATTCGAGCAGCAGCCGGGCGATCGCCAGGAAGAGGGCGGGCTCCGTGCCCGGCCAGGGAGACAGCCAGAAGTCGGACATCGAGGCGGTGTTCGACAGCCGCGGATCGATGGCACACAGCTTCGCCCCGGACTGCTTGCCCTCCATGATCCGCTGGGCGTGCGGGTTGAAGTAGTGGCCGGTCTCGAGATGCGACGACAGCAGCAGGATGAACCGGGCGTTGGCGAAGTCTGCAGACGGTCGGTCGTAGCCCATCCACGTGGCGTAGCCGACCCGGGCACCGGACGAACAGATGTTGGTGTGCGAGTTGTGCCCGTCCACACCCCACGCCTTGAGCACCCGGTCCATGAACCCGTCCTCGCCGGGACGCCCCACGTGATACATGACCTCGTCGTGGCGGCCCTCGCGGATGGCCGTGCCGATCCGGGAGCCGATGTCGGTCAGCGCCTCATCCCAGGTCACGCGCTCCCACTCGCCCGAACCCCTCGGTCCCTTCCGCCGCATGGGGTGCAGGATGCGCTCGGGGTCGTAGACCTGGTTGATGGTCGCCGGGCCCTTGGCGCAGTTCCGGCCCCGGGACCCGGGATGGGCCGGGTTCCCCTCGAACTTCCTGATCTGGCCGGTCTCCTTGTCGACGTACGCAAGCAACCCGCACGCCGACTCGCAGTTGAAACACGTCGTGGGAACCAGCCGGTATTCGTGTGGCACCCGCTCGGGCCAGGCCTTGGCGTCGTACTCCTGCCAGTCGTCCCAGCGATCGGGAGGAGGAAAGTTGGTCAACCCGGTTCCAGGCACGAGGCGGGGGATTTCGATGGTCATGAACACTCCTGGCTGCGGGGGGTCAAGGGGATCCAGACGCCGTCCCGAACGTGGCACGTGGCTCGCAAGACGTGAGACGTGAGACGTGAGACGTGCGACGGGCGAGCGAAGCGCGTCATGAGAGCGGCACGCTCTGGCCGGCCTTCACGAAGGCGTCGTCTGCGAAGTAGATCCCGGCTGCTGCGGCGAGACCGCCCAGCGCGGCGACCCACTCGGGCGACCCGTTGAGCGTTCCCGCGCCAAAGACGACCGGGACGATCACCCCGACGAGTTGACCACCCAGCCACCACTGGCGGCTGAACACGCCGCGAGTCATGTGGCGCATCGCCATCTCGATGTTGCGGGTGGGGTGATGCGAGGTCAGCTCGACGAGGGCGATGAGACCCAGGGCGGCGGCCCCTCCGACCATCGACCACAGCGCCGCACGCCGGTAGGTGGGGTCGACGTCGACGAGGAATGCCACCACCGAGCCGATGCCCCCGCCGGCGGCGAAGGCGCCGGCCACCATGTGCCACAACAGCATCGGTGACTGCCACAGGTCGCGGGCCTCGGCCTGGCCGAACAGAAAGGCGGTGTACCCGGCGGTGGCGATCGCCAGCGGCGCCCCGATCCAGGCCATCGCGCGCACCAGCCCGTCGGCTCCGGCGACGCCGGCGAGAAACCAGACGCCGAGGACCACGGCGTAGGCCGACAGGATCCACGCTCCCCTCACCAGCCACGAGCCCGGGTTCCCCTTGATGATCAGGTAGTGGAACCGATCGGGCCGTTTCAGGTCCCACACCAGCAGCACGCCGGTGGCGGCGAGAAAGAGGCCTGCCACGAGCGGCGTGCCCCACCCGGTCCATCCACCGGCGGTCGACCCGCCCATCAGCATGGCGATGACGACGGCCAGAACCAGACCGGCGGCGATCCCCTTGGTGAGGAAATAGGCGGACACCCGCCATCCCCAGGGCATCGGGTGATCGGTGTTGTAGACCACCCGTGGTGCGGCCTCGTCGAAGGCGACATGGGTGGGTCCGGCCGGGCCCGCGGCGTCCTTGGGGGTGAGGTCGACGGCCAGCCAGGCGGGGGGCGGGGTGGGATCGTCGCGCCAGATCATCGAACCCGCCCTGGTCTCGGCCATCACCGGGTCGAGGGTGACCTGTTCGGCTCCCTTGTACCAGAGCTTGGGGTTGGTCCCCTGCTCGGGAGCCCGCACATGGACCTGCTCGGTTGCCACCAGACGGGCGATCTTGGTGGTGGGGTCTTCGAGGTCACCGGCGACGATCGCCTGCTCGGGACACACGACGACGCAGGCCGGCTCGAGTCCCACCTCCACCCGGTGTACGCAGTAGTTGCACTTCTGGGCGGTGTGCTCGTGGGGATCGATGTACAGCGCGTCGTACGGGCACGCCTGCATGCACGACTTGCAGCCGATGCAGCGCGATGTGTCGAAATCGACGATCCCGTCCTGACGGATGAAGAGGGCGCTGGTGGGGCAGATCCCGACGCAGGGTGCATCGACGCAGTGGTTGCACCGCATCACGCCGAAGTAGCGTTTGGTGTCTGGCCACACCCCCTTCTCGACGTACTTCACCCAGGTGCGGTTCACGCCGAGCGGCACCTGGTGCTCGGTCTTGCAGGCAACGGTGCAGGCGTGACACCCGATGCACGCATCTTGATCGATGACGAAGCCGTAACTCGCCATCAGCTCTTCGCCGGCATATCGAATCGACTCCCTCTCAACGCGCTCCGATCATCGCGGGTCAACCATCCGCCATACAGGGCCGGAGGGCCAGTCAGGACTTCTCGAGCACGAAATGGAACTCGTCCGGCTCCTCGAACTGCTCCTTGAGGGCATGACCCATGTCTTTGGCCCATGCCGGGATGTCGGACAGTGCGCCACGGTCGCTGGCGATGACCTCGAGGGTCTGGCCGCTGGTGATCTGAGCCATCGCCTGGGCGGTCTTGATCACGGGCATCGGGCACTGCAGCCCGCGGGCGTCAACGGTGATGTCTGCCATGGTGTTTCTCCTTCGTGGATTCGCTCAGATGAACAGGCTGATGCTGGCATCGCGCATCAGACTGATGGCCGAGCCGGCTCCCGCCGGCTTGTCGAGACCGTCGATGAGGTCGTCGGCGGTCAGGCCCATCAGATCCATCGTCATCTGACAGGGCCACAGTTTCACCCCGAGCTCGAGCGACAGATCGAGGAGCTCTTGCACCGAGGCGACGTTCTTGTCATCGGCCAGGCTCTTCATCATGGACGGACCGAGGCCTGCGAAGTGAAGCTTGGAGAGATGCAGTCCATCAGGAGTGCCCTTGTGAAAGGCGGACATGAGCTTCTGGCGCCAATCATCGCCCGTGATGCCGGTACCCGGCTTCTTGAGAATGCTCAGCCCCCAGAAGGTGAAGAACACCGTGACGTCCATCCCGTAGGCCGCTCCCGTGGTGGCGAGGATGAGAGTCGGCCATGCCTTGTCCAGGTCGCCCGAGGCGGCGATCAACACCATCTTGTCTTTGGCTGGCGTCTCCTCTTGTACCGCCTCCAGCTCCGCCGACATCGTCTCGACCATCTTCCACCTCCATCGGGGTCGATCGCACTCCGACGAGCACAGCACCCGTCCATGCACACATGCGCATATGCGATGGGCTGCATCTTGGAGGAGCCCTCGGGGGCGTGTCAAGCAGTTCTTGGAGATTTCTCCCGATCATGTGGCACACTGCGAAACACATGTCTGACCTCAGTTCAGAATTCAACGACCTCCACGCCCAGATCTGCAAAGGTCTCGCCGACCCCAAGCGGCTGCTGATCCTCAACGCCCTTCGCGACGGCGAGCGCTCGGTGACGGACATCTGTGAGGAGCTCGACCTTCCCCAGGCCAACGTCTCCCAACACCTGGCCGTTCTCCGCGACCGCGGCCTGGCCGCCACCCGCCGAGACGGCCAGCGAGTGTTCTATTCGGTGTCGTCATCCAAGATCATCCAGGCGATGGATCTCCTGCGCGAGGTCATGCAGGAGACGCACGCGGATCACTCCGTCCGCAGCTGACGCTGCCCGAGGAAACCTCGAAATGACGGCGACCGCCGTTGCGACGGCAGGACGCCAGCCCGACGAACTCGCCTTCCCGCGGATTGTCCACCCTTTTCCGGGCAGACATGCGCATGAGTGCATATACTCCGCCCGCCCTCAGGAGGATTGCCGCCAATGAGCTCGATCAGCACCGACGACCTCGCCCGTCTCGTCGACGACGACGACCGCGCCCCGTTCATCTTCGACGTCCGCGCCCCAGACGCCTTCGAGCGCTGGCAGATCGAAGGCAAGGTCTCCCTCCCCACCCTCAACATCCCCTACTGGACTGCGATCACCGAGGACGAGACCGTCAAGCCGCAACTGCCCGCCGACCGCGACGTCGTGGTCGTCTGCGCGCACGGCGGCTCGTCCGATCTCGTGGTCGAAACCCTCGGTCTGCCCAATCTCCGCAACCTGGAAGGCGGGATGGACGCCTGGGCGACCACTCTGGTCCCCCATGTCCTGTGGGACGACGGCACCCACTTCGTGATCCAGTTCGACCGCATCGCCAAGGCGTGTCTGTCCTACGCGGTCGGCGCCCGCGGAGGCACGATGGCGGTGATCGACCCGGCGGCCGACATCAGCCGGTATGTCGGGCTGGCAGAGGCGATGTCCGCCGAGATCACAGATGTCTTCGACACCCACCTGCATGCCGATCACATCTCGCTCGCCCGCCAGCTGCGCGACGCCACCGGCGCCACCTATCACATCTCCGCCGGAGACGCAGAGGGCGCCTCATACGAATACACGGCGCTGCAGGACGGTGAGGTGTTCACCTTCGGACAGATGGACCTCATCGTTCGGTCCGTCGCCACCCCCGGCCACACGCCCGGTTCGACGTCGCTCGAGGTGGCCGGCCGGTTCCTGATGACCGGCGATGCCGTATTCGTGAGCGGCATCGGTCGCCCCGACCTGGGCGGGCAGACCGAACCGTGGGCCAGGGACCTGTTCCACACGATCCACGACAAGCTGGCCGTGCTCGACCACGCCCTCGAGGTCTGCCCGGCCCACTACACGTCGCGCTCGGAGTCCAACGACGACGGGACGATGCGCCGAGGACTGGGCGACCTCCTCGAGCACGACCCGGTGGTGTCGATGACCGACGAAGCGGCCTTCGTCACCCATGTGGTCACCCACCTGGGGGAGGCTCCGGCGATCTACCAGGACATCCGCAAGGTGAACATGGGGTGGTCCGATGTCGATGCGGAGCAGGCCAAGGAGCTGGAAGTCGGCCGCAACGAGTGCGCGCTGACCAAGTAGGCAGACGTCCGCGTCGTCTTCGCAGACCTACGCTGAACCGCGATGCGGTACCTGCCCAGCCCCGGCGCCAGACCGGTTCGAACGAACTCGGGATCGGATGCCAGGGATCACCTGGCCAAACAGCGAACGTTCCTCGCATGGATCCGCACGGCGCTCGGCATCGTCGGCCTCGGCGTGGTGGCGGGCAAGCTCTTCGAGACCGAGGGTGTTGTGTGCCGAGGTCGTCGGCATCGTGCTGATCGCCGTCGGCACAGCGATGGTGCTCTCCGCCGCCGTGCGCGACGAGAAGGTGGCGGTGCTGCTCGGCGAGGGGCGGTTCCAGGCCGCAGCGCGGGGTCCGATTCTCACGGCGCTCGTCGGTCTCATCGCTGCGGTCGGTGCCGTGATCGTCACGTGAGAGTCCGGAGATGAATCTGTCCCGGTTCGAACGCCCGACGGCCGGGGATCTGGTGGCCGGAGTCTCCGTGGCGGTGGTACTCATCCCTCAATCGCTCGCATACGCCGAACTCGCAGGCATGCCGCCCTACACGGGTCTCTTCGCGGCGGCCATCCCTCCGATCGTGGCCGCCTTCTTTGCGTCGTCCCGGTACCTCCAGACCGGGCCGGTGGCGATGACGGCGCTGCTCACCTTCGGCGCCCTCAGGCCGCTGGGGCTGATGCCGGAGTCGAACGACTGGCTGAAGGCGGCTGCGTTGCTCGCCATCCTCGTGGGGGCCATACGGGTGCTGCTCGGGCTCGCACGCGGTGGGGTGATCGCATTTCTCCTGTCGCAGCCGGTGTTGAAGGGGTTCACGTCGGCGGCCGCCATCCTCATCGTGGGATCCCAGGTCCCCACTGCGCTGGGGACACAGGCGGGCGAAGACGGGATCCTGTGGGGTGCCCTCTCTGCGCTCGCCGATCCGTCGGGCTGGGACCTCGGGGCGGTGGCCCTCTCCCTCGCCGGCATCGCGCTGGTGTCGATCGGACCGAAGATCCACCCGCTCGTCCCGGCCGTGCCGATCATCCTGATCGCCGGTCTGATCATCTCGAAAGCGACGTCGTACGCGGCGGCGCTGGTGGGCGACATCCCGGCAGGCTTCCCGCCCTTCTCACTCGACCTCCCCTGGCACGACGTCCCCGTGCTGCTGGTTCCGGCGCTGGTGGTCGCACTGGTCGGATTCGCCGAGCCTGCGTCGATCGCCCGGACGTTCGCCGCCGCCGATCGCGAGCGGTGGTCTGCCGATCGCGAGCTGCTGTCCCAGGGTGTCGCCAATCTGGCGTCAGGCATCTCGGGCGGCTTCCCGATCGGAGGGTCGTTCTCCCGCACGTCGATCGCCCGGATCTCCGGCGCGCATTCGAGATGGGCCGGCGCCGTGGTCGGCATCCTGGTGCTGGCGTTCCTGCCCGTCGCCGGCGTGCTCAGCGACCTCCCCAGGGCGGTACTCGCCTCGATCATCATCGCTGCAGTGGCGAAGCTCATCCGTCCGGACGAGCTGTGGCATGTCTGGAGGGCGACCCCCCCGCAGGGGGTCGTCGGCATCATCACCTTCGGAGCGACGCTGGCCCTGTCCCCCCGGATCGACCTCGGGATCCTGCTGGGTGTCGGTCTGGCGATCCTGGTGCATCTGTGGCGCGAGCTGAACGTGACCATCCACACCGCATACGACGGTTCCACCTTGCGAGTCAGGCTCACGGGAGTGGTCTTCTTCGCATCGGCCCAACAGGTCAACGACCGCCTGGTCGACATCGTTGCCGACCATCCAGAGGTCGATCGTGTCATCATCGATCTGGAGGGAGTCGGGCGTCTCGACTACACCGCGGCCAGGACCCTCAAGGGGATGTCGGACGACCTCTCCGACGGGGGGTGCGCCGTGGAACTGGTGAACGTCAATCCGGCCGCCCAGCGGATCGTGTCGAAGGTCTGGAGCGACAGGGACCATCCCTCGACCTGAGGGCGTGCCGGCCGCCGGTTCGAAGGGCACGGGCGGAACAGGAAACGGGGTCCTTCGCACCTTCCTTGAACGTCGGTGGGTGCTCCACGCTGACCTCATGGTCGCGGCGACCCGCCTGATCTCGATCGTGCTGCTCGTCCTGGCGATCCCACTCTCTGCATCCGCCCAGGCCACACCCGACGACGACGTGCTCTACCTCTTCTGGGGCGACGGGTGCCCCCATTGCGCAGCCGAGAAGGAGTTCCTGGAGGAACTGGCAACGGAGTACCCCGACCTGACCATCGAACAGCACGAGGTCTGGTTCAACTCTGAGGGCCGCGCCTTCTTCTTCGAGACGATGCTGGCCCTGGGTGAGGAGCCGCGGTCGGTGCCCACCACGGTCTTCGGCGGTCGCGTGTGGATCGGGTACTCGGAGGCGATCGGCACCGAGATCGCCGCCACGGCGGCCGCACGCTTCGGTGCGGGCGAGTCGCAGACCGCCGCGTCTGGCGGCCGGACGATCAGCCTCCCGGTGTTCGGGACGGTCGACGTGGAGGACATGGGCTTGCTACCCGCCACGCTGGCGATCGCACTGGTCGACGGCTTCAACCCCTGCTCGCTGTGGGCACTGTCCATCCTGCTGGCGCTGGTCCTGCGTTCCGGGTCACGCCGGCGGGTGATCGCGGTGGGCGGAACGTTCCTGATCGTGACCACCGTCCTCTACGGCCTTTTCATCGGCGGGCTGTACGGCGCCCTCACGTATGCGTCCAGCGCCGCCTGGATCAGAGTGGTGATGGCCGTCATCGCCCTCGGCTTCGGGCTCATCAACCTCAAGGACTTCGTCTGGTTCCGGCGAGGGCCGTCGCTGGCGATCCCCGAACGGGCCAAGCCGGGGCTCTACTCGCGCATGCGGGCGGTCTCGGACCCGACGCGACCTCTCCCCGGCGTGCTGGCCGGAACCGCCGGGCTGGCCGTGGGCGTCTCGCTGCTGGAGACCCCGTGCACCGCCGGGTATCCGCTGCTGTGGTCGAACCTCCTCGCCGAGCACGGGGTGGGGCTGTCCGCCGCCGCCGGGCTCTTCGCCGCCTACATGCTGGTGTTCCTCGTCGACGAGCTGGCGATCTTCGGGACCGCCGTCTTCGCCATGCGGGCGGCCAAGCTGCAGGAACGGGCCGGCAGGACCCTCAAGCTGGTGAGCGGCGTGCTGATGGTGGTGCTCGCGGTGACGCTCATCGCGTTCCCGAATGCGATGACCGACCTCGGAGGAGCACTGGCGGTATTCGGGGTCGCCGCCGCCATCTCCCTGATCGGGCTGACAGCCGACGCGTTGATACGGCACAAGGCCCCCCCATCGCCGGCCGGGAGAACGAAGGCGGTGCCGGCCAAGCGGTGAGCCCGACCCGATCGGGAGGTCCCGGACGCGGAGGTGCCCCCAGAGACGGGCTTGCCGTTCTCGACCAGGACGACGGTCGCCGCAGCGCCGCTACAGCCGGTCGGCCGCGGGCCAGCCGCCCCCGGCGTATGGACATCCGTTCCAGTCGGGAACCCGGTACGTCCAGGGGTCGACCGCCCAGGCCGGCAGCTCCGGCCCCTGCCGCCCCCTGAACCCGGGTTCGGTCGACACGAAGCGGGGCAGGATCGGGATCTTCACCTGATCGTTGACCCCGGCGAAGTTGGTGTTCACCACCGCCCACGGGCTCCACCCACCCCAGCCGGCCCTGGTCCGGTGCTGATGCGTGAAATAGCGGGCGGAGGCGTATGCGTTGTCGACCGGATCGAACCGCGACGTGGCAGATCCGGAGAAGCGCCGGAACTCACCGGCGCCGACCTGGAAGAGACCGGCGTACCCCCACGGGTTCGATCTCCTCAATGCCGACGGCGAGAAGCCGAGCGACTCGCAGTAGGCAACGGTCACTGCTTCTGCGGCGACCTGCTCGGCGAGGGTCTGAAACCCCCAGACCCTGGCGCCGTCCCATCGCCTGCCCGAGGTGGGATCGACCTCGTCGAGCCCTCCTTCGACAGCCGTGACGCATTCGAACACGAAATGGGTCATCTGGGCGATGAGGTTGGAGGCGTGATCGCCTTCCAGCGGCATGGCGCCGGCCCGCTGGTAGCACTCCTCGGAACTGGTGGGCTCGGCGATGATCGGAAGCGCCTCCGCCGGCACCGCCGCCGCCAGCTGGATGCCGGAGGCCCACAGTCCATCCGACTCCTCGACGATCGCCCGGATCACGTCCCCGGGCACGGTGGTGGTGGAGTGGTGGGCGAGGATCTCGGCAGGGCCGGGATCGGCGACGGTGGTGGACGGCGTCTGGGGCGTCGCCGGCCCGGCCGGAAGCCCCGACTGCCCTTCGGCGGACGCGACCGCTGCCGTCTCGAACACCCCGGCTGTCGGCACGTCCGGCGCCGTCGCCGGTTGGGCCGTCGCAGATGCGGTCGGGAACCCGAGGGCGGTGGTCGAGACGAAAAGGCCCAGCGCTGTCAGAAGTCCCACGACCCTCCCCGTCCTGGCGGGCATGGGTGCCTGATGGCGCCCGCGACGGCGCCCCGGTGGCATCGGAGTCCACGCAGGTGCCGGCCGTCGATGGCGGCCCGGAAGCGGTTCAGTGTTCGGCGTCATTGCGACCCGTTGGTCATCGACACCGTGCACCGGCGGCTGAAGCGATCACCTGAGAACGTGCCAGCCGTTCCTCGGCGCACCGAACCTTCGGGATGGACGGCGGCGCCGGTGGTGGAGGTCGCGGGTCTCGGCCTCTCAGTCCTCCCACTGCGCCATGTGGTCGAGCAGGTAGAGACTGACATCCTTCGAGCGGTCGAGCGCCGCGCAGAGCTGTTCACGCCCCATCACCATCGCCGCCAGGGACACATCGGTGCGCCCCACCAGCTGGAGTCGGCGCTCGGGAGCATCTGTGACCGCGGCGAAGCTGTCGATTGCCGAAACCTCGATCGGCACGTCTGTGGAGGCGATCCCGGCCAGATCGGTCGCCAGCACCAGCAGATCGGGCGGGTTCTTCAACGGGGGAAGACCCCAGTTGAAGAACAGCTGGAGCGTCCAGTCGTCCTCCGGTTCCTCGAAGTCGTCGGTCATCTCGTCGAGGCGATCGAGGAACGAGAGCAACACCCGCGGATCCACGTCGAGAGCGAGGTGGAGGTCGAGTGGGCCATTGCACGCCTCCTCGGGGTGAACGTCGATCTCCCACGACTGGCGCAACGAGTAGGTCTCCACGAAGTGCCGCTCGTCGTGGACATGGAATCCGTGCTCGATCGCGTGCTCCTTGAGATCGGCAACGAAGCCGGCAATGTCGATGGCCATCGTCAGGCAGCCTATCGGCTCACCACCGATCCGGGGAGAGCGACGACGCGGTCTGGCGGAGTCCGGCGTCGGGAAGAGCGCCTTCCTACGATCGGCAGTGGACGTGTCCCCGACTCGCCGGCTCTCGGACAGTCACCTCTTCTTCCACCATCCCAGCACCAGCCCGGCGGCAAATGCGAAGATCCCCGCCTGGACCGGCGCGCGGGTCGAGACGTCGGCCGGCGGTGCCGGCGGCCGATCGCCTTCGTCTGCGAAACGTCCGCGCTCGCGTTCGTGCGGCGGGCGGATGTCGCCGTGGTCGAGGTAGTCGGCGTAGACCTTGGTCAACTCCGCGCCGAACACGTACACCACCCACATCAGGTTGAAGAAGAACAGCAGGATGGCGATGCCGCCGAGCGCACCAAAGGTGACGTTCCCGGGCACCACCCGGCCCAGGTAGGTGCCGACGCCGAATGCCGCCAGCAGGCCTCCGACGGCGGTCACGGCTCCCCCGCGACGGGCCGCCCGCCAGGGGATCTTGGCGGCGGTCAGCCCCTGGAAGGTCAGCCCGATGACACCTATCAGCAGCGAGAGCGAGATGAGGGGGACGCCGAAGCCGAGCACACCCCGAAGCCACGAGATCTCGTCCGGGACGAGTCCCGCCACGAACTGGACGGCGCCGACCGCCAGCACCGGGGTGAACACGAGGACGGCCAGCACCAGCGACGAGACCAGCGCCACCAGCCTCTTGTAGACGAGGCCGGCGAGGCCTCTGACCTTCTCGTCCGGCACGTGGAACACGTTGTTCAACACTCCCTGCACCTGCAGGAAGATCCCCGAGGATGCAAACGCCACGACGAGCAATCCGATGGACAGCGACGCGCCGGCGTTCGCACGCGCAGTGCAGACCAGCACCCGCACCGGATCGGTCACGCTGTCGCCGGCCACCTCATCGAGCTGCACGACGAGCCGGTCGAGCGGCCGGTCGGAATCGACGGGAATCGGCTGTTCCGCCGCCTTCGAGCAGTCGGCGGGCAGTGCGTCGGAGGAGGGTCCGAGAACGATGGCGGTGACCGCCACCGCCACGAACAGAAGCGGCACCAGCGAGAAGATCGTGTAGTACGACAGCGCCGCTGCCATCCGGCCGGCCCGGTCGTGGGCGAACTCCTGGGCGGCCACGACCAGCAGGGCGGGCAAGCGGCGATGCCACGGCTCGTCTCTGGTGACCGGGGCTTTGTCCGAGGCCATCGCCCGTCAGCGTACATCCCACTCGCCACCCCCATGACTGCCATCATCGCGGGATGACCTGGCCGTTCGCACCACCGATCGAAACCATGGAAGCCCGCACATCGGAGGTCTGGCCCGCGCCAAAGGGATCCGGCTTCGCCTACGAGCCCAAGTGGGATGGGTTTCGCTCCGTGACCTGGTCGGGAGACGAGCCGCGCATCGACTCGCGCAATCAGCGCCCGCTGCTCCGCTATTTCCCCGAGCTGCGACCGGCCATCGCCCGGCTTCCCGCCGGCACGGTGGTCGATGGCGAGATCGTGGTCGTGATCGACGACGTCACCAGCTTCGACTCGATCCAGCTCAGACTCCACCCGGCAGAGTCCCGCGTGGCGCTGCTCTCGGGGGAGATCCCTGCCCAGCTGGTCGCCTTCGATCTGCTCGCCGTCGAAGGCGAAGACCTCCGCCGATTCCCGTTCTCGGAGCGACGCCGCCGCCTCGAGCGCCTCTTCGACGGACTGGAGCACCCGTGGAACCTCACCCCTTCGACCACGGACGAGGCGACTGCCCGGGCTTGGTTCGACGAGTTCGAGTCCGCCGGATGCGACGGGATCGTGGTCAAGAGCCTCGATGCGGCATACGCCCACGGCAAGAGGGCGATGATCAAGATCAAGCATCGGCGCACGGTCGACTGCGTGGTGGGCGGATACCGGGAGCACAAGGACGGTGACAAGATCGGGTCGTTGTTGCTCGGCCTCTACGACGACGCAGGCGAGCTCCACTTCGTCGGGCACTGTTCGGGTTTCTCCGACCACGACCGTGTGGAGATCCTCCGCCAGTTCGAGCGGCTCAGGACCGAGGACTCCTTCGGTGAGCACGCCCGGATGCCGGGAGGCGAAAGCCGCTGGACCGGCGGAAGGGACCTGTCGTGGACTGCGGTGGAACCCGGCGTGGTGGTGGAGGTGTCATACGACCAGCTGGAGGGCCGGCGCTTCCGACACGCCACCCGCTTCCATCGCTGGCGCCCGGACAAAGACGCCGGGGCATGCACCATGGACCAGCTCGAACTGCCGACGGGGCCCGGCTTCACCGACGTGGTGCTCTGAGCGGTCAGATCGTCCCCCACGAACGTGGGGGAAGGGACCCGACGAGCGACGCCACCCCCTTCTCCCGGGTGGGAACCATCCCCCTACCCCACTGCCTCCGGCAGCGGGGACCCCTTCCCCCAGCAAGCTGGGGGACCATCCCGGACACCTTCCTCCAGGAAGCTGGGGGAAGGGACCCGACGAGCGAAGCGAGACGGGTAGGGGGATCGGACCCACCCACCCCACCGCAACCCCCTTCCACGGGGTGGGAACCATCCCCCTACCCCACTGCCTCCGGCAGCGGGGACCCCTTCCCCCAGCAAGCTGGGGGACCATCCCGGACATCGTCCCCCACGAAAGTGGGGGAAGGGACCCGACGAGCGAAGCGAG
>DATCZS010000044.1:0-8123 GCA_036525795.1 Acidimicrobiia bacterium
CCTGCTTGCTCCCGTCGTTCAGCCGCGGAAGCTCGAGCTGGCCGTCGCAGTGGACGACGCCGCTGTTGGGGTCGACCCCTTCGACGTCGGATGGCAGCCGGACGCCCGCCTCCAGGTAGGTGGCGTACGTCACCGCCTTGAACGTCGATGCCGGCGGATAGAGACCGGATACGGCGAGGTTCAGGAACGCCTGCTGGTCGTTCAGCGCCGTGTAGGTGTCTGGATCCAGACCCTCGATGAACAGCGCCGGATCGAATGCCGGGTAGGACACCATCGAGCGCACCTCGCCCGTCTGGGCATCGAGCACCACCGCCGCCCCCCGGACCGTCTCGTTCAACACCTCGTCGCCCTGCGCCCGGCGGTCGTCCTTCCATTCGTTGGAGAGATCGATGCCCTGGACGAGGGCGTTGTACACGACCTCCTGGAGTTGGGAGTCGACCGTCAGGTACACGGTGTCTCCCGCGGCGGGGGCCTCCTCGGGCCGCAGTTCGGTGACATCCGCCTGCTGGACGCGGTACGCGACCTGGCCCGGGACGCCCTGGAGGTACTCGTCGTACACCTGTTCCACCCCGAGCTTGCCGATTCGGGTGTTGGGGTCGAGGTCGGGGCGGGTGTCGAGGTCCTCTTCGGTGGGCAGCCCCAGGTGCCCGACGACGTGGGCCATCAGATCGCCCGTCAGGTTGACTCTCTGGGGGACCTTCAGGATCCGCACTCCGGGAAGATCCCGCACCTGTTCGTTGATCTGATAGGCGGTGACGGTGTCGACGTACGCGACGGTGAAACGGCCGTTCACTCCGGCCTCGTCATACAGGCGCTCGATCTCCTCGGGAGGAATCGCCAGCAGGGTCGAGAGGCGCTGAACGAGCTGGTCCTTCTGCTCGCGCTCCACGAGGTGGCGGTCGACCTCCACCGCCGGCACGAACTTCGAGGACACCAACAGGTCGCCGTTTCGATCCCGGATGTCCCCCCGCGGTGCCGGAGTCGGGACGTACACCCAGGCCTGGTTCTCGGTGGCCTCGGCCGCCTCGGCTCCTTCGGCGATCTGGACGAACCACAGCCGGATCCCGAGCATCCCGAACAACGCGAGGAAGACCCCGAACACGACGGTGAGCCGGGCCCCGCTCCTCACCACAGACCTCGCCGGGTCGAGCGCATCAGACGCATGGTGAATGGGGAGAGAACGAGTGCAGTCAGCATGTTGAAGACCGGAACCAGGATCAGGCGCCGCATGGCCTCCCCACCACTCAGTCCGAGCTGTCCAAAGAGGGTACCCACCACCAGCAGCAACGCGACCCCGACGAGACTGACCACCCCCACCCAGACCGCCACGGCCAGCGGCCCCACGTCGGCACGTTCCCTCGTCCGCAGGGCCACGAATGCAACGGCGGTGTACACGAGGGCTCGTAGGCCCAGCGCGTTCGAGGAGAGCACGTCGAACATCAGGCCGCCGACGAATCCGGCCACCAGCGCCACCTCGCCATGCAGCCGGAACGTGGCGAGGATCACCGTCACCATCACGATGTCCGGGGCGAGACCCGCCACGCGAACCCGCCCGAAGAACGTCGTCTGGATGATCACCGCGGCAACGAACACCAGCAGCACACCGACCGGGCCCCGGATGATCCTCATCCGTTCCCCGCCCCCGCGCCGTCCCCTTCGTCGCCGCCGCCCGGGGGAACTCCCCCGGTCGGTTCGGGTCCGTCCGGCTCGCCCACCGACGTCGGATCGGGCGGCCAGGCGATCACCGCGACGACTTCGAGCCGCCGCGGGTCGGAGAAGGGCCGCACGCGAGCGGTCAGAGCCGTCCCTTGGGGCGCGGCCGACTCGATCACCTCCCCCACCGCCAGCGCTCTCGGGAACGAGATCGACAGCGAGGAGGTGACCACCCTCTGACCCAGAGTGACCGCTCTGGCATTCTCCAGCACCTCGAGGACCATCTCGTCCTCGTTTCCGATCAGCGCCCTCAGCGTGCCGACCTGGTCGCCGACCACAACCGTGATCCCCTCTTCGTCCGCCACGATGGGAATGACGATTGCGCCGCCGATCCAGGAATCGACCACCCTGCCGACGACGTAGCCGTTCTCGTCGAGCACGGGATGTCCGGTGAGCACTCCCGACTCCTCGCCCTTGTCGATGCGGAAGCTGAGATCCACGTTGTCGACCCGGCCGATCACGTTGGCGAACGTCGGAACGAGTTCGTCGAGCTGCTGTTTCAGATCGAGCGTGCGCTCGAGCACGTCAAGGCGGGCTTGATCCTGTTCGACTGCCGCCAGCTGCGCCTGCGATTCGGCGAGCCGGGCGCGGAGCTGCTCGTTCTCGGCCCGCAGGACTGCGATGTCGCGCAGGTTGTCGACCAGATCGGCGATGGGTTCGACCACCGTCGACACCGCCGACTGGAGCGGGGCGAGCAGTCGGGACGCCCCCTGTCGGACGGTTCCCACCACTCCCTGGCCCTGGGCGCGCACATCGAAGGTCATCACGAGGAGGGCAACCACCAGCAGGGTGATGAAGACCGGAACGGTTCGGTCGGTTCGGTGGTCGTACACGATTCAGAGCCGCGACGACGACACCAGCACGTGATGAAGGGTCTCGAACTCCTCGAGGCACTTGCCCGACCCGACCACCACCGACTGGAGAGGCTTGGCCGCCGTGACGATGGGCATGCCCGTCTCGTTGGCGATCCGCTGATCGAGCCCCTCCAGGAGCGCGCCCCCGCCGGTGAGCCAGATACCACGCTCCATGATGTCTGCGGCCAGCTCGGGGGGCGTCTTGTCGAGCGTGTACTTCACGGCGTCGACGATGGCCTGGGTCGGCTCGTCGATCGCCTCGCGGATCTCGGGGGAGGTGAGGAGGATCGTCTTGGGGAGCCCGGTCACCAGGTCCCGCCCGCGCACCTCGGCAGCGGGCTCGTCTGCCCGCGGCCACGCCGACCCCACCGCCATCTTGAGCTGCTCGGCGGTTCGCTCACCCAGCAGCACGTTGTGCTCCTTCTTCACCCAGTCGATCACCGCCTCATCGAGCTCGTCGCCGCCAACCCGAATCGAGCGGGACACGACGATGCCGCCGAGCGAGATGACCGCAACTTCGGTGGTCCCACCCCCGATGTCGACCACCATCGATCCGGACGGCTCACCGATGGGGAGCCCGCACCCGATCGCCGCAGCCATGGGCTCCTCGATGGTGTAGGCACGGCGGGCGCCGGCGTGATACGCCGCCTCCTCGACCGCCCTGCGCTCCACCGGGGTGATGCCGGACGGGACGCAGACGACGATGCGGGGCCGGGCCCAGCGCCGGCGATGCACCTTCTGGATGAAGTAGCGGAGCATCTTTTCGGTGATGTCGAAGTCGGCGATCACGCCGTCGCGCAGGGGCCGGATGGCGGTGATGCTTGCCGGCGTGCGGCCGATCATCCGCTTCGCCTCCATACCCACTGCCAGGGCCCGGCCGTTGACGGAATTGATGGCCACCACCGACGGCTCGTTGAGCACGATGCCCTGACCGCGCACGAACACGAGCGTGTTGGCGGTACCGAGATCGATGGCCATGTCCTGGCCGGCGAAACCGAGAAGGGTGTCAGCCATGGGAGAGCACTCCGGGCGGGTTCGCCGGAGTTTAGGCGTTTTCCACAGCCATCGCCTCCCGGGTCACCGGCCGGCCCCGGGATTCCTTGCGCCGGTCGCCGGTGGGCCGATGCTCTTCAGGAGAACCAGATCGAGAGCTCGCGCCGGGCGCTCTCCGCCGAGTCGGACCCGTGCACGATGTTTTCGGTGATTTCGAGGGCGAAATCACCCCGGATCGAGCCGGGGGGAGCCGTCACCGGGTTGGTGGGACCCATGAGGGTCCGCGCCGCCTCGATCGCCGAAGGCCCGGACCATTCCATCGCCACCACCGATCCGCTCGTGATGAAGTCGAGGAGATCCGGGAAGAAGGCCTTCTCCACGTGCTCGGCATAGTGGCGGCGCGCCAGGTCCTCGTCGACGGTGAGCATCCGCATCTTCTCGAGCGTCAGGCCTTTCCGCTCGAGGCGGCCGATGACCTCGCCCACCAGTCTCCGCCGTACCCCGTCTGGCTTGATCATGATGAAAGTGTGTTCGGACATGGCGGACCAGAGTAGCTATGGGTGCCCGCGGCGCCCCAGTCGGCGACTGGATGCTTCGGGGGGGGAACCCGGTGGCGTTGCCGGGGCGGGGCCTCGGGCTAGGCAGCGATCAACGGTCGATCCGATCGCGGATCGGTCGGCCGCCCGCCAGGCCTTCGACGGTCACCGTGTGCCGTGTCCGCCCAGGTAGCTCCGGATATCCCCGAGCAGATAGAGCGAACCGGTCACGAGGACGGCGCCATCGGCACCGGCGAGCTCTTTCGCGACTTCGATCGCCTGCCGCGGATCCTCGATCGCCCCTACCTCGACGTCGACCACCGGCCGCACCCGCGCCGCAGCCTCTTCGGCGGAAAGCGCCCTCGGGCTGTCGACCGCGGTGGTGACCACCCGGGCCAGACGGCCCGACAGGGTCGCCGCCATCGCCTCGACATCCTTGTCGCGCATCGCACCGAACACCGTCACCCACTTCGTGGTGGGGAACTCCTCGGCGAGGCTCTGCGCCAGGGCTTCGAACGCCGGCCGGTTGTGGGCACCGTCGAGCAGTACCAGCGGATCCGTCGCCAGGACCTCCATCCTGCCGGGCGCGGTGAATGCCGCCACTCCATCGATCACGGCGGCCGGATCGAGCTCGTGGTCGAGCAGACCCTCCACTGCCGCGATCGCAACTGCCAGGTTGATCGTCTGAAACCGGCCGTGCACGGGCAGGTAGATGTCCGAATAGGAGCCGTGGACGCCTTCGACGTCCACGTGCCAGCCTCCGAGGGCGGGTGCCGCCCCTTCGACCCTGAAGTCGCGCCCGTAGACATGGATGGGTGCGTCCATGGCGGCAGCCGCCGCCGTGGCCAGGTCGAGGACCTCGGGTTGGAGGGGCCCGGTCACCAGCGTGGCACCCGGCTCCAGGATCGCCAGCTTCTCTGCGGCGATCTTCGTCACGGTGTCTCCCAGGAACTCCATGTGATCGAGCCCGATGCTCGTGATCACCGCCACCTCACCCCGCACCACGTTGGTGGCGTCGAGTCTTCCTCCCAGCCCCACCTCGATGACGGCAGCATCCACCGCCTGGTCTGCGAAGAGCGACAGGGCGGTTGCGGCAGTGAGCTCGAAGTACGTCAGCGACTCCCCGGTGCGCTCCTCGTAGATGTCGGCGAAGGCGGCGACGTCGGCGACCGCCTGAGTGAATTCGGTCTGATCGAGCCAATGACCGTTGATGCTGAACCGCTGCTCGATCCTCTCCAGATGGGGCGACGTGAACGTCCCGGTCGTCAACCCGTGGGCCACGCACAGGAACGTCGCCAGCCGGCTGGTCGAAGTCTTGCCGTTCGTCCCCGCCACGTGGATCACCGGATAGGCGGTGTGCGGGTCCCCCATCAGCTCGAGCAGCGCGTGGATGCGGTCGAGGCCGGGCACCATCCCCCGCCCGATGTGGGCGTCGACGTATGCGACGGCCCGGTCGTAGTCGGTGATGAGGTTCACGTCGGGGTCACAGCACCGAACGCTGATCGCGGAGGGTGGCGACAAGCTCGGCCAGCTCGTCCCTCTTCCCCTGTTCTTTCTCCACCACCGCCGCCGGAGCGCGCTCGACGAACGACGGATTGGCGAGCTTGCCTTCCACCCGGCCCAGATCGGCTTCCGCCGCTGCGATGGCCTTGTCGAGCCGGGAGCGCTCGGCGTCGAGGTCGACCACCCCTTCGAGGGAGATGAAGGCCTGCCGCGACCCGGCCACGACCCTCGTATGGCCGCTGTGAGGGGCTTCTTCGATCTGGCGCACGGAGACGGCGGCGAGGTCGGCCAGCAGCCCCAGCTCCCATGGAGCCAGCGGCGTTCCTTGATCGAGCACTTCGACCTCGATCCCGGCCTTCGGCGACAGCCCCTGTTCCGCCCGAAAGCGTCTGACTCCCGAGATCAGGTGCTGGAGGTCCTCGACTCCCTCCGGACCGGTCACGGTCGGGACGTCCACCCAGTTCGCACCTGCCAGGTAGCCGTCGCCGGCGACCAGGTGGTGCCACAGCTCTTCGGTCAGGTAGGGAATGGCCGGATGGAACAGCTTGAGCAGGTCGCGCATCACGACCCCGAGCGTGATCCGGGTGGCGGCGGCCGAGCTCTCGTCGCGAAGCGAGGTCTTGGCCATCTCCAGGTACCAGTCGAACACCTCGCTCCAGGCGAACGAGTAGAGCACCCCGAAGGCGTCGGAGAACCGGTACCGGTCGGCCAGGGCGTCGAACTCGCGGCTCACCTCGCCCAGCCGTTGAAGGATCCACGCGTCGGCCGGGCCGGGATCGTCCGGATAGCCTCCGTCGGCGGGGACGCTGCCAACGTCGACGTGGCGGAGCACGAATCTCACCGCGTTCCAAAGCTTGTTGCCGAACTTGCGCGCCCCCACCACCCATTCGATGTCGAGGGGCACGTCCTGGCCGGGGTTTGCGGCCTGGATGAGGGCCAGACGGAGCGGGTCGGCCCCGTGCTGGTCGGCCACGTCGAGGGGGTCGATCGTGTTCCCCTTCGACTTGGACATCTTGCTGCCTTCGGCGTCGCGCACCAGTCCGTGGATCACGGTCTCCCTGAACGGGACTTCGCCCATGAAGTGGATCCCCATCTTCAGCATCCGGGCGACCCAGAAGTAGATGATGTCGAACCCGGTGATGAGGATGGCGTTGGGATAGAAACGATCCAGGTCGTCGGTCTGCTCGGGCCAGCCGAGCGTCGAGAACGGCCAAAGGGCGGACGAGAACCAGGTGTCGAGCACGTCTTCGTCCTGGGTGAGGTCACCGCTGGCACAGGTCGAACACTCGGTGGGGTCGTCCCTTTGAACGGTGACATGGCCGTCCGGGCAGTACCAGGCGGGGATCCGGTGGCCCCACCAGATCTGCCGGCTGATCGTCCAGTCGCGGAGGTTCTCCATCCAGTGGAAGTAGCTCTTCTCCCACCGCTCCGGAATGAAGACGTTCTCCCCGTTTCTGACCGCCTCGATCGCCGGCCTGGCCAGGTCGGTGACCGCCACGAACCACTGGTCGGAGAGATACGGCTCCACCACGGTGTGGCAGCGGTAGCAGTGGCCCACCGAATGGTGGTGTTCCTCGATCGAGACGAGGGCGCCCTCTTCCCGCAGCGCATCGACGACTGCAGCGCGCGCCTCCATCCGGTCGAGCCCGGCGAAGCGGCCGCCCGCCTCGGTGACGACGGCCTCGTGATCGAGGATGGCGATCGGCTCGAGTCCGTGCCGTTCGCCGATCTCGAAGTCCGTGGGGTCGTGGGCGGGGGTCACCTTGACGGCACCGGTTCCGAACTCGGGGTCGACGGCGTCGTCGGCGACCACGGGGATCTCGCGGTCCATCAGCGGAAGGCGCACCCGCTTGCCGATGGCGTCGCGGTAGCGCGCGTCGTCGGGATGAACGGCGACCCCGGTGTCGCCCAGCATCGTCTCGGGCCGGGTCGTCGCCACTTCGATGGCGCCGGAGCCGTCGACGAACGGGTAGGCGATGCGGGTGAGCGTCCCGACCTCGTCTTCGTGTTCGACTTCGATGTCGGACAGGGCGGTGTGACAGCGCGGGCACCAGTTGATGATCCGCAGGCCCCGGTAGATGAGGTCTTCTTCGAAGAGCCGGACGAACACCTCGCGCACCGCCCGGGAGAGCCCCTCGTCGAGGGTGAACCGTTCCCGGGTCCAGTCACACGACGATCCCATCCGACGGATCTGGTGGGTGATGCGGTCGCCGTACTTGCGGCGCCACTCCCACACCTGCTCGATGAACTGCTCGCGGCCAAGGTCGTGGCGGCTGAGACCCTCAGCCGCCATTTCCCGTTCGACCACGTTCTGGGTGGCGATCCCGGCGTGGTCGGTGCCCGGAAGCCAGAGGGCGGCGTAGCCCTGCATCCGCTTGCGGCGGACGATGACGTCGTGGATGGTGTGGTTGAGGGCGTGGCCCATGTGCAGCGAGCCGGTCACATTGGGTGGCGGGATCACCACCGCGAACGGCTCGCCCTCCGGGCGGTACTCCGGCCGGAAGATGCCGGCGTCCTCCCACCG
>DATCZS010000045.1:0-18375 GCA_036525795.1 Acidimicrobiia bacterium
GAGACATTCTGGATCCTGGAAGGTGAATACGAGGTCTACGGACAAGACGCGGATGGCGAGAAGTACTCCATCGCAGCCCCCGCCGGCTCGACCGTGCACGTGCCCGGAAACGTGCCGCATGGCTTCCGAAACGTCGGAGACACCACGGGCAAGGTGCTCGCCATCTACGCACCGGTGACCCACCAGGCCGATTTCTTCCTGGACATCGGCGTGCCGATGGAGTCTCCGCTGGATCCGATGCCGCTCGACCAGATGCCAAGTCCTGGGCGAATCATCGAGGTGCTCGCCGCCCATCAGATGAAGCTGATCGAAGACCCTTTCAACCAGTAGTCGAGCACCGCGGCGGCTTTGGGACTGAGCGCGAGGGCCCGTAGCATCGCCGGGCGGAGTCGCGGGAAGGGCAGAGTGGCCGATCGGTCATCGCCCCCGAGGTCGACGCCGAGGGAGGAACTGCGATGCAACCGGCGAAAGCCCCAACCATCTCGGCGCACGGCGCAGCGATGCCCGTCGTCGGGTACGGCACGATGCTGTTCCCCGAACCGGACCGGGCGGTCGAACTCATCGGCCACGCGCTCGAGAACGGCTACCGCCACATCGACACGGCCCGGAAGTACGGCTCGGAGCATTGGGTCGGGGAAGCCATCCGTGGCTCGGGTGTCCCTCGTGACGAACTCTGGGTCACTACCAAGGTGACCGAGGAGAATGCCAGGGCCGACGACTTCGCTCGTTCGGTCGAGACCAGCCTCGAGACGCTCGGACTCGACTACGTCGACCTGCTGCTGATCCACTGGCCGCAGCCCCGCGTCCCCCTGGAAGAGACGGTCGGGGCTCTGGCCAAGGCCAAGCAACAGGGCATGGCGCGGCACATCGGCGTGTCGAACTTCACGGTTGCGTTGCTCGACGAGGCGGTGGCGAAGTGTCCCGAACCGCTCGTCGCGAACCAGGTCGAGTACCACGCCTACCTTCGTCAGGACAAGCTGCGTGCCGCCTGCGCCCGCCACGGGATGATCCTCACCTGCTACTCGCCGGTGGGGCGGGGCAGGCTGCTCGACGACCCGGTGCTCGGCGAGATCGCCGCTGCACGTGGCAAGACGGCCGCCCAGGTGGCCCTGCGGTGGCTGATCCAGCAGCCGCAGGTGGCGGTTGTGCCCCGGGCGCTCGAGTTCGAAGAGATCGAGGAGAACATCGACATCTTCGACTTCACACTGACCGCCGAGGAGATGGAGCGCATCGGGGCCCTCCGCGACAAGAACATCCGCATGGTCGACCCCGAAGTGCGGCGCCCGGTGTGGGACGAAGGGTGAGCCCTTCGGTTGGCGAAAGACAGCAGAGCCGAACGATCGTGACGGGATCGCTCCAGCGCGGGCGGTCGATCACCGGTTGGTGCGGTCAGAGAAGCGTTCGGAGAGATCTCTGGCCAACTCGCCGACGTATGTGACGTTCGGACCGACGACGAGGAGGCAGAGGCCGGTGCCGTCGAGCATTCGTCGGGGAGCCATGATCACCGCCCCGCTCCCGTCTTCCCGCAGATGAAAGGCATCGGCTCCGACGAGCCTCAGCACTGAATCGAACGACCGAGCCGGAACGGCTCCGTGATGTTGGATCGTCACCAGGGGCAGGCCGGTGATTCCGGTCAGTCGCCAGGCAGTCAGTTGCGCCAGCGAGGTGCTCGTCCATCTTCCGTTGCACTCGACCCATCGGAGCGAGGCATCGCCCAGCCGCGATCCGACCAGGATGCCGTCGAAGCTGCACGGTCCGAAATATCCAAGCGCCTGAAGGAGCAGTCCCAACCGGACGGCCTCCGTGGCCAGAGTGAGGTTCCAGTGTTCCGGCAGCGTGGTGGTGAAGGCACCGGCGAAGCGGTACCCACCGTCGAGGCACTGTTCGTATACACCCTGGACCGTCGGGTCTCCATCACCGGCGAGCGGGATCCACACCTGCACGGAGGGGGAGGCGAGTATCGGATGTTCCCATACGCCGACCTGGAGCGGGTAGCCTCCCGTCCATCCGTCGTTCCCGAGACGCCGCGCCAGCCGGCGCACGACCGCTGCGGCTCCTCTCGCCCGGATTGTCGCACCGTCCAATCGGACGATCCCCCTGCCACCGGCGCTCTCGGCCACTTTGACGACCAATCCCTCGTGACACCGCGCCAGTTCTTCCAGGTGGTCGGCGAGGTCGGCAGCACTGGCAGCCTCCCACGTCGGGGGTGCAGCCTCGGGGCCGGCAAGGCTGCGGACCATTTCGACGAACCACAGTTTGTTGTTCACCCGGCTGGTCAGGGCGGCTGGAGGCGCCGCCACGCTGACCCTCACACCGGCAGCCGCGAGCACGCGGGCGAGCCCCCACACCGAAGCTGTCCCGATGTAGGGGACCAGGTCGAGGTCGCCGGTGGCGCCGGCGAGCCCGAGGAGGTCGGACATCAACTCCGCGTCGGCCGAACATCGCGTGGGGAGCGGCATGTGCGGCGGGCCTGCGAGCCGCTTCACCACGACGCGGCCAAGGCCAAGGAGGTTGCGGCAATAGTCCTCGAACTCAGCGCAGCGGGGCTCGGATGCCACTACGACATCGCGGTCTCCCGCCATGAACAATGCTCGCTCCTCCAGCGACGACCCGAGGTCGCGACAGAGCGCGATCTCCCGATGGTCCTCCACCACCAATCGGGGGACCTCGCGGAGGCCCGAGACCGGCTCGTCCACCGAAGGCGCCACAGGCCGCAGGTCCGGCTGCGCGGACCGGATGGCGACGGCCACGTCGGCGATCCGGCGATGCTCGGCCGGTTTGACCGAGACCTCGAAGCAGGGGCCCACCCGGAGGTCCGGTGAGGGGACGTGGCGGGAGGCGACAGCGCTCGGAGTCATGGTGCACCGACAGGGGCGCGCGTGCTGTCCTCGAGCAGGCGCCAGCGGGGAGCGCGTTCCCTCCACTCGAACAGGCGATCCTCCAGTTGCGATTGCACGCTGGGCGCGAGGTGCTGCACGAGGCCGAGCAGGCGGCCGCAGTCCTCGGTGTGGTCGAGCATGGTGTCGATCTGGGCGATCACGCGCTTTCGGTCCGCAGAAGACAGCGGGGCGTCGGAGTCGAGGATCCTCTCGAGCACGGCGAGACCGGCGTTGTGGTCGTCGTACATGTCGTCCCGTGCTTCGAGCGCCGGATACAGGTGTTCTTCTTCGAATGCGATGTGCCCCCCGGCCGTACGGTCGAGTTTCCGGGCCGCCATCACCGCCGCGTCGTGATGCCCTGCGTCGATCGCGTCCCGCAGGTCGCGGAACCCGGCGGCCATCGCCCGGTGATCGATCATGAACTCGTCGGCAAGGGTCGTCCGGATGAAGGCTGAGGTCACGGCGGCGACCTCCTCTCCGTGCGGAGGGGGGTCGGGGAGCCCGAGCGATTCGATGTGGATCGCGAGGTCGCCGGCCACGCGGAAGCCTGAGCCCTCCGGCACCGGAGTCCATCGTTCCCCGACCGTGAGAGGCTCCGAGGCGATCACCACCGAGCGGTAGCCCTCGACCGGTGCGATGGACCGGACATGGGCATAGCGGCAGATCTCGCAGTCCCGGAGCCCCTCGCGCTGAACGAAGAACAGGCCGCGGCCCCATCTCGTTCCGACGAGTTCTCTCCCGTCGGTGAGGACGACGTTGAGGCCGATCGGGAGATCGGGATCGATGTCGCGGCACCATTCGATGACCGTGCGGGCGGCGTCTGTGAGAGCCGCGTATGCGCGAGAGCCTTTGTCCATCAGTGTCATCACGAACCGGAAGAAGTACTCGCTGTCGGTTTCGCCCCGTATCGCCCGACGGTGTGCCGGCGCCATGGCGTCCATCAGGAGGGGTTTCACGAGGTGGAAGTTGGGGATGGTCCCGTTGTGGGCGAAAGCCCACGGCATGTGGACGAAGGGGTGGGTGTTGTCCAGCGACGGTGCTCCGACCGTGGCCCGCCGGACATGGGCGATGACCGTTGCTGCGTAGGTTCGCGCTGCCGCATCCCGGAAGTGCTGACTCTGGAACGCCGGCCAGGGGTCGCGATAGACCAGTGGGTCACCGTCTGAATAGGCGGCGATACCCCATCCGTGGCTGTGGCTCTTGCCCCTCAGATCAGCGCGGCTCTGCACCATCAGCGCGTTCTGTGCGTGCACGAGAGTGCATTCGACCCTCGTGGGTTCACTCGAACGAAAGCCATACAGACGGCACACGTGCGCCCCCGTGCGGGAGACCTCCATGATCGAACCCTTCGGCCGGTGTTCCTAGAGGCCAACGGTCGCACCGCACGCGGGATGAGAGACCAACGCCGACGAGTCAGGCTTCGTGCAGGACCGATTCCGGACGGCGATCGGTGGGAGAGGGCGCTGCCTCGAGCACGCGCTTGAGCGAGCGACCCTCCTCGCGCATGTGCATGCGGAGTGCCTTCACCCGTCGCCGGAACACGATGCCCGACAGCCTCGGAAGGCGAAGGTCGACCTCGGCCACGAACTCCGAGTGGTGGTTCCGCGGTTCCACCACGAACCGGCCGCCCGGGATGAACGCCGAGTGCACGCCGACGATCCGGTATTCGAATCGCCGCGGTGAGTCGATGGCGGTCACCTCGAACACGAGCCTCTCGCGGTGGCCCCCCAGGCGCTCGACCACCTCGAGTCTCGATCCGACCTCGTTGGGATCACCGCGAATCCACGCCGCCGAGACGTGGTCCGGATGCCACTCCCCGTAGTGGCTCGCCAGGGAGCTCAGCCACATCCACACCACGTCTGGGGAGGCGTCGATCGAGATGGCATCGCGGAGCCGGGCAGCGGGCGGCTTCGGGAGCAGTCGCCGCGTTGATCGGAGCGAGCGGTGGAGCGGCCTCGGTGTCTCGCTGCGGCGAATCACACCTCGAGGCTCGCGCACAACGGAAGAGGCCGCCAGAGGAAGGTGCCCCGAGGAGCGGCCGGCCGGCGTCTGGCTCGCTACTCGAATGGCCGCCAGATCCGGTACGGGTTCCGGTAGCCGGGCTGCCCGGGCTCCTTGAGGTAGCCCTCGATCTCCGCCTGGTCGAAGAGCGTGACCTCCTCGATGGGCGGTGTGACACCGGGCGGGAACGTTTCGAGGATGTCTTCGACGATCATCACCAGGTACCGGAGGGCTCCTGCGACCGCTCGCTTGGCCTTGTCGGCCGAGGCGAGCGTGGCCCGTCCCACCACGCCCACCGGGGTGGCAACCATCTCCAGGGGGGTGTTGTTGCGGACACTCCACCACAGATTCGGACGGCTGCGCTGGGTTGCCGACTTGTTGAAATGGCCATCGGGCAGGTACCCGCGCGACGCGGTGTCGACCGCCTTCGTCATGTCGACTGTCTCCGGGGCAAGCAGGAGCGCCAGAGACGTCTCCGCCTCGTCGGCATGGATGAAGTCGTCGACGAACGGTCCGCCGCGGTCCTCGGTTCGGAAGAACTCCGACATAGAACAGCACCAGTCGACGGCCATGGCGAAGAACGGCAGCTCGGGATATCGGAGGGCGAAGCGGTCGATGGCGCTCGAGATCACCCAGTGCTGAGCGTGGTTGTTGACGAAGATCATCTTCCGGTAGCCCTGCGACCACAGGCCGAACATCACGTCGACGAGAAACATCTCCAGCACGCTTTGGCTGATGGGGATCGTTCCGATCAGCCCCACGTGGTGCTTCGGATGGTTTCCATACGGCCACGGCGGGTGGGCGAGCGCCACCGGGCGGCCCTGCCGTTGGGTGGCCCTGCGCACCCCTTCCACAAGGCGCGTGACCTGCACCGTGTCCTGGGCACTGACGCTGTGAGGTCCGTGCAGTTCGGTCGAGCCGAGGGGGATCATGACGACGTCGTTCGACCGGCGGCGCTCGGCAAGCAGATCGGGGTGGGTCATCTGTATGTAGCAGCCGGGGGTCTCCAATTCGCCGGGAGAAGGGATGGCGAAGTCCTCGGCCAGGATCCGGTCGATCTCTGCATCTGAGGCCTCCCAGATCGCCCGCTTCAATCTCCCTACCGGGGTGTCCTCGAATTCCGGTGCGGCGAACGAGGTCGATTCCATCGCAGCTCCTTGCTAGGCGAGTTCGTGTGTCCCGACGGTGGTGTCCACCCGGAGGTCTGTCCCCTGGTCTGCGACGAGTCGCTCGACCAGAGAGGTGCTCACACCTTCCACGCACCCGACGGCAGTGGCCGCAGATGCGCCCACTGCCTGGGCGAGGGTCAGCAGATCCACCACCGAGTCAGGGTCCCGTCCGAGCGCCTCGACGCCGGGCAGGTCGAGCGCCAGCGCCAGCCCGGCACAGAAGGCGTCTCCGCACCCGGTGGCGTCCACCGCATCGACCCGGTACCCGCGCTGGGTGATTCGGTGGGTTCGGGTGAAGGCCGACACGCCTGCGTCGCCGGAGGTGACGAAGACCAGGCGAACACCGTGCGACAGGATGGCCCTGACCGCGTCATCGAGGGCAGAGACGTTCATGGCGGTCCTGGCTTCGATTTCGTTGCAGTGGACGATGTCCGCCCGCCGGAGGGCGGGCTCGAGGAAACCCGCCGGGCGCGACGGGTGCGGCGCCATGACATCCAGCAGTACCACTGCATCGCCGGCAGTCGCCAGCACATCGGCGAGGTTCAGGTCGATGCCGGAATAGCCCGGTCGGAGGGTCATGACCGCGGGACTCCAGCTCCGGACTGCCTCGATCACGTATCCAGGGTCGAGAACCCAGTTTGCCCCAGGATCGATGTGAAAGCGGCGGTCCTCGCCCGCCACCTGGAGCACCAGGTTCCTCCCGGTGTCGCGGTCGGGCACGGACTGGAGGTAGGCGGTCATCCCGTAGGACTCGACAATCGAACGGACGAACGTCCCGTACGTCCCTTCGCCCACGGCCGCCACCAGGGCGACGTCCGCCGGATCGACACCCATGCGGACGAGGTCGATGGCGACGTCGATCGGATGGCCACCGATGCGAGTCTCTATCTCCCTGGACGCATAGACGACGGCTCCCGGCTCGGCGATCGCTCCCAGACCGACCGCCAGGATGTCGACCATCACGGTTCCGGTGGACAGCACGCGCATCGATCAGCTCCTCCCATGGCGGAGGATGGCCCGGTGCATCTTCTCAACCCGGGTGCCGGCGGCGTCGATCGTGGGCCCGGTGCACACGATCCCGTGTTCGACGAGGACGAAATACCCGACGCCGGGAGTCGCGTCGAGGAAACGCTCGATCTCGCGCACCGACTCCACCGTTCCGGCGCGGTAGTAGGCGGCGGTGGCGGGGACGCCGAGGCGATCGACCAGCTCCTCCAGATAGTCCGGATGGAGGTGGAACACGCACGACGCCCGGGGTACCCGACGGTAGGTGGCGGCGTGGACCGCCGAGTCGCGCGAGGGTTCGAACATGCCGCGAGAGTCCACCCGCAGTCCGCCACCGTGCATCGGCTCGACGGCGGTGACCTCCACCCAGTGCTCCGGCGCGATCGCTCCGAGGGGAACGCCGGTGGCGGTGATGACGAACCCGGCAGCCGACCGACAGCTGAGGTTCCCCGAGGCCGCCGGGGAGACCCCGAGTTCGGCAAGCCGCCTCCCCCAGGCGGTCAGCAGAGAGAGACGCCGATCAGCCGAGATGTCGGGTGCGAGGGCCTCGATGGCGCGACGGTGGATGAGGTCCATTGAAGGATCAGTCGGCGTTGGGCTGAACGAGCACCTTGAGGGCGCCGTCGATGCGTTTGGTGAACGTCTCGAATGCCTTTCCGAAGTCCTCGAGCGGGAACGCATGCGTCGTGACGGTCGCCACGTTCACCTTGCCCGCCGCGATGAGAGGGATGATCTCTTCGCACGTTCCCGGATTGGCCCGAACTCCGAATACGTCCATCTCCTCGAACACGATGCGCTGGAGCGGGAGGATGCACGGCTCGAGAGGTACGCCGATGAGCGCCACCCGGCCGCCCTTGCGGGTCATGCCGACGGCCTCGCGTGGAGTCTCCCCGCGGGCGGCGGTGTCCACGGTCATGTCGGCTCCCAGGCCGCCCGTGAGCTCTCTGACCGCAGCGACCCCGTCGGTGGCGCGGTTGTCGACGGTTTCCATTCCGAGCTCCGCCGCCTTGGTGAGGCGTTCGCCCCGACCGACGACGATCACCCTGGCGGCACCGAGGACTCCGGCACACTGGCCTGCCAGCAATCCTTGCGCCCCCGGTCCGATGATCGCCACGGTGTCGCCCGATTCGACCCGGCCCCGTTTCACGGCATGGAGCGCGATCGAGGCGGCATCCACCAGCGCCGCCTCCTCCAGCGTCATCGATGGCGGTATCGGGAACACGCTCTTGATCGAGGAGTTGTGGAACTGGCGCAGGGCACCGGTCGAATAGTGGCCGTAGTGGTGGTGGCCGAGATCCTCCCGCCCGTAGTTCAGACACAGGTTGTATCTCCCGGTGATACACATCCGGCAATTGCCGCATCCGGCGTGGGCGGTGCCCGCAACGCGGTCTCCGATCGAGAAGCCGAAGTCGCCCGCTCCTTCGCCGAGGGCGACCACCGTCCCCGACCATTCGTGTCCGGGTGTGTAGGGGTATCCGCGGGGCCACCCCCGTGAGAGGAAATGGCCGGAGACGATCTCGGTGTCGGTGCCGCAGATGGCGACAGAGTGGACGCGACACAGGACTTCGTGGTGTCCGGGTCGGGGCACGTCGACGGATGTCACCTCGAACTCGTCCGGTCCGAGCAGCTGGAGGGCTCTCATCGAATCAGGGAGGCGTTCGGTGCTCATCGGGTCCCTTCTGCTCGCGTCGACCTCCGTCGCACCGTCGCGCGCCGATGCCTCCAGGCCGGTCCGACTCTTCACGGGTGGCCACACTGTCACCCGGTACGCAGAGAGCGGCTAGGGCCGAACTCCCCGCCTCCTCGGACCAGTCGGTCCGACCCCATGGGTGGACCATCCGGGCCACCCATCGGAAGCCGCGGATCAGTCGGGGATGACCGCGTTCACGTCGACTTCGTAGAGCATTCCCTCCCGAGCCAGCCGCTGGACACCTATCAAGGTGGCGGCGGGCTTGTCGGCGGCCCAGATCGCACCGGCGATCGAGTGAAGGGTTGCCCGCTTGTCCGCATCGAGGTCAACGACGTAATGAGAGAGCTTCGTCACCTGGGCCGGTCCGATCCCGACTGCTGCGAGGTGGGAGGCCACGTTGACGAAGGCCCGTTCCACCTGAGCGGCGAACCCGCCCTCCACCAGCGCGCCCTGGGCATCCGCACCCCATTGCCCGGCAAAGAACACCATGCGCCCCGGGGGAGCGACCACGATGTGGCTGTAGATGTGCGAGGGATCGAACACGCCTTCGGGATTGATGTGCTGGAACTCGGGCATGGCTCTTCGCTAGAGGGTCGACCGAGCGTACTCGAAGGGGTCCCGGCCCATGTGGCGGGCCGGTGGCATCACCGGCTGGCGTATTGCCGTGGCGTTGGGCATCCTCACGCCCATGAGCGGCATCGGAACTCGTGTCGGGGTGGGACAGACCTCGGTCGTGCGGAACCGGACCGCCGGCGGGCGCATCGCCGGCATGCGCCGTCCGACTCGGTCATCATGTCGATAGGCCCGTTGAGTCGGAGGGAGGCCGGAGATGTCGATCGGGCCCCACCGGGGTCGCAGCGATGGCCGGAGGATCCGAATGCGGTCGGAGCGCCGTGGAGGCTGAGATGAGCGAGAGCAAAGAGACACTGGCTGTCCGGGGCGGCCTCGTCAGAACCGGATTCGACGAGACCGCCGAGGCCCTGTTCCTCACGTCCGGCTACGTCTACGGGTCGGCAGCAGAGGCGGAAGCCGCGTTCGCCGGTGAACGCGATCGATTCATCTACAGCAGATACGGCAATCCCACCGTGGGGATGTTCGAGGAGCGCATGCGCCTGCTCGAGGGAGCCGAGGCTGCCTGGGCGACGTCGTCCGGGATGTCGGCGGTGTTCAACGCTCTGATGGCGCTCGTCGAGGCCGGTGACCGGGTGGTTGCGTCCCGGGAGCTCTTTGGATCATGCTTTGTGATCCTCGACGAGTTGCTCCCCCGATGGGGCGTCCGGACGGAGTTCGTGACCGGGAGCGACCTCGGCGAGTGGGAACGGGCCCTGTCGGCGCCAGCCAAGGCAGTGTTCTTGGAGAGCCCGTCCAACCCGATGCAGGACATCGTGGACATTCGTGCCGTGAGCGCGCTGGCGCACGAGGCCGGAGCGACCGTGGTGGTGGACAACGTTTTCGCGACGCCGGTCCTTCAACACCCTCTGGCGCTCGGGGCAGACGTCACGGTGTACTCCGCCACGAAGCACATCGACGGCCAGGGTCGGACGCTGGGAGGCATCATCCTCGGATCAGAGGAGTACGCATCGGAGCGCCTGCAACCGCTCATGCGCCACACGGGACCAACGCTGAGCCCCTTCAACGCCTGGGTGCTGCTCAAGGGATTGGAGACGATGAGCCTCCGGGTGCGCCATCAGTCGGAGGCGGCGCTCTTCATTGCCCGCGAGCTGGAGCAGCACCCACAGGTCCGCAGCGTCCGGTACCCCTACCTGGACTCCCATCCCCAACATGCGCTCGCCATGGCGCAGATGTCGGCGGGGGGGACGGTTGTCACATTCGAGGTCGAAGGTGGGCGACTGGAGGCGTTTGGCGTGCTCGATCGACTCGAGATGATCGACATCTCGAACAACCTCGGTGATGCGAAGAGCCTGGCGACTCATCCGGCGTCGACCACGCACCGCCGCCTCGACCCCGAGGTCCGTCAGGAGATGGGAATCTCGGAGGGGGTCATCAGGGTGTCCGTTGGGCTCGAGGATCGCGGGGACATCCTCGCCGACCTCGGCCAGGCGCTCCACGCGCGGTGATCTGAGCGTTCGCCGATCTCAACCGGGGTTTGGCATGGCACCCGGACGAAACCCTCCTGTTCGGAGCGGGGCCATGTCCACCAGCATTGCCGTGTAGATGTCGAGGCGGTGGCCGATCTTCGAACGGCCCTGGCGAGTCAAGACGCTGCGAATCACGTGTATCTCCTTTGCCATTCGACGCCGGGAGATGCCGAGCGGTTCCCGCACCGGGTCCGACCCGCTCCGGGGATCGGATGATCAGGCGCCGACCCGGTGAACCAGGTGACGGTCCAAGATGTCCCACACGCCGGGAGCGGCGAGTTTGCGCTTCATGGCGATGAGCGCCCTGATGAAGGTGGGCACGGCCGCCTTGGGGTCCATGTAGTTGGGCCGCATCGCGCCGAGCACCCGGGGCGACGGCGTCAGCGTCAGGATGTCGGCGTCCGGCCACGCGGTTCGGACCATCGCCAGCTCGGTGCGGAGCGCCGAGCGTCCGACCCGATCGAACATCCGCTCATGGGCCCATGCCCCTTCCCGATCCTGTTCGGCGGCCATGGGCGCGATCACGATCACGAGATCCAAGGGCCTGGTGTGGCCGAGCAACAGGTCGGCATGGGTGCCGGACATCACCCCTCCGTCCACAAACGTCCGACCGTCGATCTCCCAGGGTCGGAACACCAGGGGGATCGCCGAGGAGGCGGCCACCGCATCGGCCAGACCGACATCGGGGGCTCCGTCGGTGCCGAATGCCACCCGACGCCTCGCCTTCACGTCGAAGGCCGTGATCACGGTGGGCTGCTCGGGCCAGCGATCGGCCCCATGCTCGCACTGAGCCCGAACCCATTGGGCGATCCCGGATGCCTCGTATGGCGCCGGAGAGCCGAGGAGCATGGTGAGACCGGGCCGCCGCAACCCGGGCAGGAGGCCGTGGCGAACCCAGGACCGCACCTTCACGCCCGGCTTCCGCTGAAACAGGTGTCCGGCGATGCGTTGGGCCACGGCGTCGCGATCCTCGTGATGTTGGACCAGAGAATCCAGGTTCAACCGGCCACAGCGCAGGATTGCGGTCACAAACGATCCGCCGGAGGTGCCCACGACCGCATCGGCCCGATGGGGATCCCAGCCTGTTGCAAGTTCCAGGGCCATCAGGGTCGCCATCTGATAGGAGGCACCGGTGACCCCGCCACCACCGAGGACGAGTCCGACTGAGCTCATTCGGCGGTCAGCATAGATCGGCACGGGGGCTGAGTACCGTGACCCCGATGCAGCTGCGATCGGTACGTCGTCCCGACGATCTCGCCGCCCTCGACGAGTTGTTCGAGATCGTCGACGAGTGCGATGGCCACAGGCCGATCGGCGAGCACAAGTACCTCGATCTCCTCCACGGAGATCCCGTCAGGGTCACCGGCCTCGTCGGGGAGATCGCCGGGAAGGTGGTTGCCTATGCCGCCGTATCCGAGCCAACCGCCGATGCCACCGGTGCGGTGGAGATCGCCATCCACCCGCTCCATCGGTCCCAGGACGTCGTGGCAGCCGTGCTGGCCGGCGCAGTCGACCGCGTGAGGGCGATGGGCGCATCGAAGGTCCGGACGTGGACCTTCCAGCCTCACTTCGTGGGGATGCTGGTGGCGATGGGTTTTCATCCGGAGAGGGAGCTGCGCCAGCTGCGCAGGCCACTGCCCGCAGACGCAGAGCCCCGGTTTCCGGAAGGGATCTCAGTCAGAGGGTTTCGAGTCGGGTACGACGAGCCGACCTGGCTGGCTGTGAACAACGCCGCGTTCGGGGGGCATCCGGAGAACGGACGGTGGACACGGGAGGTGCTGGAGGACCGCAAGGCCCAAACCTGGTTCGATCCGGACGGATTCAAGATGGCGTGGGACGGGGACGACCTGGCCGGCTTCTGCTGGACGAAGATGCACGACAGGGGAGAGGGCGAGATCTACGTGATCGCGGTGACGGCGGAAAAGCGCCGGCGTGGTCTCGGTCGGGCGCTCGTGCTCGACGGGCTTGAGTATCTGGCGACCGAGCGAGGAGCAACGGGTGCCATGCTGTACGTCGACGCCGACAACGCCGCGGGGATCCGTCTGTACGAGAGCCTCGGGTTTCGCCTCGACCACGTCGACCGGTCGCTGGTCAAGGCTCTCGACCGCTGATCAACCGAACCGATGGAGACAGTCGGGGCACCGGTCGTCTGCCTCGGAGGTGGCCGCACCACACCAGGGACACGGCAGATCCGCCTCGTACAGTTCGACGACGCGTGTCGGCGAGGATGACCGACGAGCAGGCATGCCAATCCATGGCACCCCGCGGTCCACCCTATGAGGATCGAGCATGCACCCTCCCTTCTCGAGTCCTCCGGACGCTAGGTGGGAGAGTGGCAATAGTTGCGGATTTCGCGCTTTCGGTCGCCGCCGAGGGACGCAGTGTCAGGTCGGATTCCGCCTCCCACCCTCGACCGTCCGAAACCGGTTGCCGCGCTGGGCCTCGGTCAGGCGATGGCGCCCGCCAGATCGTCGACGAGGTAGGCGAGATCTCCGAGGCGCCCGTCCCGCTTCTCCGCCGCGTCGAGCATCATCATCGAGGCGTGATAGGCGATCCAGGGGTTGAGGCGGTCGGGCGAGAACGCAGCACCGTAGCCCTCCCACAGTGCCTCGGCGGCGTCGCCACCCATCTCCCTGCCGAAACGCCACGAGGCGAGGCTCAGATCCCATTCCGGGGGAGCCAGCGTTGCCCACTCCCAGTCGATCAGTGTGACGCTTCCGCCGTCGGAGACGACGAAGTTACGCGGGTAGGGGCGCGTATGAGACGGCTTGGGACGACCGGCGGCAGGAGTGTTGCCGCCGCCCTTGGCGCGGGCGAGCACGTCGGCGGGCAGCCCCAGCCGGCGGCGGTACCGCTCGAGTCGGTCGAGCGTCGAGCGGAAATGTGCCTGTACGTAGTCCCCGTCGATCCCGCCTTCGAGGTTGGTGATCGCCGCACCGGAGTCGTGGACCGCTCGAAGCACGGCTCCAGCCTTGCGAAGCGTGTCGAGGTTCTTCGGAAGCGAAGCCAGAGTCCACGAGCCGGCGTCGGTCACCCGGATCCAGCTTGACCCCTCGGTGGCGCCTCGCTCCAGGATCTGGGGGACTCCCTCTATTCCCTCGAGGGCCTCGAGGGAATGGCGCTCGCGTCGCTCCCGTGCCGGCGTCGAGTAGATGGTGAGAACGGTGCTTCTGCCTGCCTCGTCGCGCACGCGAAAGACCTTGTTCGAACCAGAACCCATCTCCTTGATGGTGGCGTTGGGCGCCAGCGTTGCGGCGATCTCCCGGGCGTTCATCCTCGGTCGCTCCTTCTACCCCCTGGCGCGTCCGCTATTCCGACGGGCCGAGTTCGGTACGTGGGTACCCTTGCGTTTCACACGCAGGCTAGCGAGATCAGATATGTCACTTCAGATTCGCCTCCCGGATGGTTCGACCGTCGAGTATCCAGACGGGGCAACAGGGATGGACGTCGCGTCGGGAATCGGTCCAAGGCTGGCCGCCGCCGCCGTGGCCATCACGCTGGACGGAAACATGCTCGATCTGCGGCGTCCGCTCCCGCATGGCGGCGCCGTGCGGATCATCACCGACTCCTCCGAGGAGGGGAGGTCCGTGCTCAGGCACTCGGCCGCCCACGTGCTCGCCCAGGCCGTATTGAGCCTGCACGAGGGAGCCACCTTCGCCATCGGTCCTCCCATTGCCGATGGCTTCTACTACGACTTCGACATCGGGCGCCCCTTCACGCCCGAGGACCTGGAAGCGATCGAGGCGAAGATGGCGGAGATCATCGCATCTGATCAGCCGTTCGTCCGCCAGGCGATGAGCCGGAACGAGGCGCTCGAGGCGTTTGCGGCCCACCCCTTCAAGGTCGAGATCATTCAGAGCGTCGACCCGAGCGAGGTCGCCGACGGCGAGGATGTCACCGTCTATCGCAACAACGGATTCTTCGACCTGTGCCGCGGACCGCACGTCCCATCGACCGGTCGGCTCAATGCGGTGAAGCTGCTGCGCACGGCCGGTGCGTACTGGAGGGGAGACGAGCATCGTGAGCAGCTCCAGCGCATCTACGGAACCGCATGGGAGTCGAAGAAGGAACTCGAGGCCTATCTGCACCGGCTCGAGGAGGCGGAAAAGCGCGACCATCGGAGGCTTGGACCGGAGCTCGACCTGTTCTCCTTCCCTCGCGAGCTGGGGCCCGGACTGGTCGTCTGGCATCCGAAGGGCGGCCTGGTCCGGAAGGTGATGGAAGACCACTCCCGTCGCCTGCACGAGCGCTTCGGCTTCGACTTCGTGTTCAGCCCCCATGTCGCCAAGGAACACCTGTGGGAGACATCGGGCCATCTCGGCTTCTACGCCGAGAACATGTATCCGCCGATGGAGATGGATGGTGGGGACAGCTACCGCGTGAAGCCGATGAACTGCCCATTCCACGTGCTGATCTACAAGAGCAGCGCGCGCTCGTACCGCGAACTGCCCATGCGCCTGTCCGAGCTCGGAGGGGTGTACCGCAACGAACGTTCCGGAGTCGTGCACGGGATGATGCGGGCAAGAGGCTTCACCCAGGACGACTCGCACACCTTCTGCACTCGGGAGCAGCTGGCGTCGGAGCTGGCTCTCCATCTCGACTTCGTGCTGTCGTGGCTGCGCGACTTCGGATTCACAGAGTTCGAGGCCGATCTCTCCACCAGGGACCCGGACAAGTGGATGGGCGAGCTCGACCTGTGGGAGCAGGCAACCGAAGAGCTGCGAGCGTCGCTGCACGCCCACGACCTCGAGTTCCGCGTCGCCGAGGGCGAGGCGGCGTTCTACGGCCCCAAGATCGACGTCCACGTCAAAGACGCCATCGGTCGCCGGTGGCAGATGTCGACCATTCAGGTGGACTTCTCGCTGCCGGAGCGATTCGAGCTGGAGTACACGGCAGCGGGCAACGTCGCCAGTCGGCCCGTGATGATCCACTGTGCCAAAGCAGGTTCGATCGAGCGGTTCTTCGGGGTATTGGTGGAGCACTACGCCGGTGCCTTTCCCACCTGGCTGGCACCGGTTCAGGCGACGGTGATCCCGGTCGCCGATCGTCACGCCGAGTATGCCCATCAGGTCCGGGCGCGCCTGGCGGACGCCGGTGTGCGCAGCGAGGTCGATGAGTCGGATCAGACCGTGGGGGAGAAGATCCGGCGGGCGCTGACCCACAAAGTGCCGGCCGTGCTCGTGGTAGGCGATCGGGATGTCGAGGCCGGGACAGTCGGCTATCGACGGTACGGAGAAGAGGACGAGCGGCGCGGGGTCCCGGTCCAGGAGGTTGCCGCCGAACTCGGTCGCGAGTCGCTCCCCCCGGGGGTGGCGCGATGACCTCCGGCGGGAGCGAGGGACCCGGCGACGGGGGCCGCAGCGTCGGATTGCCGGTCACGCCGGAGGCGGGGATCCACATTCCGCGGGATGTCGCCGAGGCCGAGGGCTTGCCCGAGGAACTCGATGCCAACATCGCCGGCCCATACCGGTTCCCCGATCCCCGGCGCAGGAGGGCCGCCGGGTGGATCTACACGCTCGTGGCTGCCGCCCTCGTCGTGCCTGCGTCTTCGCTGCCGCTCTTCTGGGTGGGCGTAGGCGTGCTGGCGGCACTGGCGGCGTGGCATTTCGCAGCCGGGTGGCGGCTCGGACTCGAACAGGAAGAAGCCCTGGCGCGGGCGGCTGCCCAGGTTCCCTTTGCCGTCGGCCATGCCTCGGCGGCGCTGACCTTCCACGGGATGCGGGCCCGTCCGAGGTGGAGCGTCGTGATGTACTCGGCCGATGAGCCTCCCACCGAGAGGGCACTGGTCGAGTTCGACGCCGTCAGCGGCACATCGGTGGGGGAGCCCTATGTCGAGGCGGTGCCGGGGCGCTGAACGTCCCATCCGGGCGCCGGGCGCGAGGTCCGAACAGATCTACGACAGGAGCTCGCGCCAGGTCCGCACGAGGAGGGAGAAGCCCACGGCGGCCGGGAGCGATGCGGCCAGCGCGACGACCGTCCACCTGGTGACGGCGTAGCGCCAGCGAAGGCGGGCGAGCCCCACCGTCACCACCGCCGCGGCCCCGAGGGCGGCCCACCCGAACCAGGGAACGCCCTCCTCCATCACCGAGAAGCCGGCGGCAAAGGCCAGGAACACGCAGGTCACCACGGCCAGCGATGCACCGACGACCCTGCCCCACGTCTCGTTGGCCGGCACGAGCTCTGGCCCGGCGCGGCGGGATGGCTGCTCGTCTTCAGCGCGCATCGCCGGAGGCTTCGCCGGGCCTAGCGTCCGGCGACGGGCACGTAGTCACGCGCCGGGGGTCCGGTGAAGACCTGGCGCGGCCGGAAGATGCGGCTCTTGGGATCCATGATCATCTCCTTGTACTGCGCCAGCCATCCCGGGAGACGGCCGAGGGCGAACAGCACCGTGAACAGGTCGGTGGGGAAACCCATGGCCCGGTAGATGATGCCCGAGTAGAAGTCGACGTTCGGATAGAGCTTGCGCTCGATGAAGTACTCGTCTTCCAGCGCCACTTGTTCGAGTTGCATCGCAACGTCGAGCATCGGATCTTCCACGCCGAGCTTGTCGAGCACGTCACCGGCCACCTGCTTGATGATCTTCGCCCGCGGGTCGAAGTTCTTGTAGACCCTGTGACCGAATCCCATGAGACGGAACGGATCGTCCTTGTCCTTTGCTCTGACGACGTAGCGTCCGACATCGCCCCCGTCCGCCACGATTTTTTCGAGCATCTCCAGGACCGCCTGATTGGCTCCTCCGTGGAGGGGGCCCGAGAGGGCGTGGATCCCCGCTGCGATCGACGAAAAGATGTTGGCCTCGCCGGAGCCGACCAACCGCACCGCCGAAGACGAGCAGTTCTGGCCGTGGTCGGCGTGCAGGATCAACAGGATGTTGAGCGCCCGAGAGATCACAGGGTCGACGTGGTACTCCTCGGTGGGGACCGAGAACATCCCGTGGAGGAAGCGATCGGTGTAATCCAGGTCGTTCCTCGGATACACGTAGGGCTGGTGGACGCGGTACTTGTACGCCCACGACACCATCGTCGGGAACTTGGCGACCAGCCGCCGTGACGAGATGTCGAGATGTTCCGGGTTGCGAGGCTCGATCGCATCCGGGTAGTAGGTCGCCAGCGCCGACGTCGCGGATGCGAGGATCTGCATCGGATGGGCGTCGTGGGGAAACGCCTCGAACAGGTACTTCGTGTCCTCTCGCAGCAAGCTGTGGTGGCAGACGGAGTCCTCGTATTCGGACAGTTGCGCCGCCGTGGGCAGTTCGCCGTAGTTGAGGAGGTAGGCGACCTCCAGGAACGTCGAGTGCTCGGCCAACTGCTCGATCGGGTACCCGCGATAGCGAAGGATCCCCTGCTCACCATTGATGAAGCTGACCGTGGAGACGCTTTCGGCCGTATTGCCGAAACCGCGATCGAGTGTGACGAGTCCGAGTTCGGAGCGAACTGCCGAGATGTCGAAGCCGTCGTTTCCTTCTGTTGCCGTGGTCACGGGAGCCGTCGTCTCCCGGTCGCCGTACCGGATCGTCACTTCAGACATTGCGC
>DATCZS010000046.1:0-4682 GCA_036525795.1 Acidimicrobiia bacterium
GTAGTTGCCGGCGACGACCACTCCGGTCGAGGGCGGCAACAGCTCGCTGTCGAGGGTGTTGGGGACGATCCCGGCCACGTTGTGACGCCACTCCGAGTTGACGATGTAGATGTTCTGCGAGGCGTTGGTGCCCGAGTATCCGAGTCCGTTGAATTCGGCCAGCATGTCGGTGACGACGGCGTTGCACGGCCGACACTGGCCGATGTAGAAGCCCGCATCCCACGACCCGGACGCGTACGAGTGCTCCAACAGACCGTCGACCGAGTCGAAGGCGTAGATGCCATACACCCAGTCGTCGATGGCGCTGAGATACGACCCCCGATATCCGATGACCCCATTCCAGAAGAATCCGTTCACCGTGTAGCTGCGGGCGGTCATGTTCTCGATGGCCACCCCGTCGGCGGTGACGGCGATCCCGTTCTCCCGGGTGAACTCCCCGTCGAGGATGACGGCGTTGCGGTCGGTGCCCCGGATCACCAGTCCCGGCGTGGTGACCGACACCGACTCCTTGTAGACGCCGGGCGCCACCAGCACCAGGTCGCCCGGTTCGGCGGCGTCGACCGCGCTCTGGATCGTCGGGTAGTCGCCTGGCACGTTGCGGGTCTGTCCGCTCCACTCGGCGGGGGCGTCACCGGTCTGGACCACCGCCGAAGCGGCCTCTGCCTCATCGTCCACCACCAGCGTGCCGACCATTCCCTCCCGGCTCCCGTCCTCGGTCTGGGTGGAGTGGAGCGAGCAGAAGAACGGGAAGGTTCCCGACTGGTCGAGGGTGACCTCGATTTGCTCGCCGGGTTGGAGGACGGGGGAGCCGGAACTCGCCTCGGTCGACCACGACCCGTCTTCGGCGCCGGCGTTGTGGGGCACCCGCCCGTCGTTGACGAAGCGCACCGTGTCGCCCGCCTCGATCTGGACCGATGCAGGGGCGAAGCTGTTGTCGAGCATCCTGATCTCGATGACGTCGCCGTCGCCTCCGCCGCAGGCGGCGAGAACCAGTCCGGACAGGAACAGCAGGAGAAGGCGGAAGGGTTTCGGCACGGGCCGGGAGGATAGGACCGCTGCCGGTCCCGTGCCCGGCTCAGCGTGTGGGCTGCATGAGCGGCCGTAATGCTCGGGCGGTCCGCAGCGGCTCGGCCGCCACCGCCGCCAGCACCCCTCCGCCCAGCGCTCCCGCTACCCCGGGGGTGAGCACGTCGACCCCGGCCAGGTAGAGGTTCTTGACTGGGGATCGGGCAATCAGGGTGTCGCCGATGAATCGGTCCGGCTCGGTGGTGAGCCCGTAGATAGACCCGCGATCGGATCGGGCGAAGTGATTGGTGCTGAGCGGAGTCGACAGTTCGGCGTGGCGGATCATCGGCGCCAGATCCGGGTAGTGCTCGGCGTACTGGTCGAGCATCCGCTGGGTGAGGACCTGTTTGAACGCCTCGTACCCGTCCCCCCGTTTCTGCCAGTGGGTGTCCTGCCACTGACAGAACGCCTCCCACCGGACGAAGGTGATGGCCTCGCCGGTGTGACGGAGCGTCGGCCCCGGATCGTGGGTCGGGTCCTTGATCGACGGGAAAGAGTTGAACAGGACCGGGATCCGGCCCGGCGGGCGATCAGGTGAGACGTCCCAGACGGCGACTTCCATGTCCCAGGAGTCGTAGAACCACTGGCAGTACCGATGGGCCCCGGCGGATTCGATGTCGCCTTCGAACCCGAGGTACAGCGAGACGTGGGCCGGCCCCGACTCGAGGTCGTCCACGTCCTCCAGCGGGGAGGGGTCCGCCAGCATCTGTGCGGTGGCGACCGCTCCGGCGGCGCTGATCACCTTGCGGGCCGGGACCTCGGTGCCGTCCGCCAGCCGCACCCCCCTGGCGATGCCGTTCGACATGAGGATCTGGTCCACCGATCGTCGCACCGCCGTCCATCCCCCGGCCGCCGCCACGGTGGCGAGCATCTCCCGGGCGATGCTGGCCGCTCCACCCACCGGGTAGTAGGCGCCACGCAGGAAGTGGGCGACCATCAGGGCGTGCATGGCGAACGAGGATCGGGTGGGGGTCGACCCGTAGTAGGCCCACTGGGCGGCGAGCACCGATCGCAGCCGGGGGTTGTCGGTGAGCCGGGTCAGCACCTCGGACGTGGTGGCAGCGAGATGGGGCATTGCTGCCTCTTCGGCCTGGCGGGCGGCGCCGCGGGCCAGCATGCGGGGCATGGTGCGCACCCGCATGAAGGCGGACGTCGCCCGCGCCGCCTGGCGGACCAGGGCGATGTACTCGTCGATCGCCGGCCGTTCTTCGGGAAAGGCGTCAGCCAGTGTCTCCCGGAACCCTTCGATCGACGACGGGAACTGGATGACGAATCCGTCGGGGAAGTGGAACTCGTCGTAGATCTCGCCCACCGACTCCCACTGCAGGCGGCCGTCGGTGAGCCACGCCAGCAGCCGGCCGGTATACGCCCGCTCCGTCATCTCGCCGACGATGTGCACGCCGACATCCCACCGGTAGCCGGGGCGGCGGAAGGTCTGGGTGAATCCGCCCGGGATGTTGTGCTGTTCCAGCACCAGCACCCGCCGCCCCAGCTTGCTCAACATGGCGGCGGCGGTCATCCCGCCCATCCCCGACCCGATCACGATGTAGTCCCACGGACCTTCGGGGATGTCGTGGCTCCAGGGTCGGGCCGGGGCGTTCGCAGTGGTCACGGTGTCGGAGTGTACGGACCCGACCGTCACAGCCCCAGGCTGAGGCGCAGCCCGTCGTCGACCTGTGCCATCACTTCCGACTTCAGAACGGAGACCCGATCGGTGAGCGTCGAGCGATCCAGGGTTGCGACCTGGGAGACGTTGACCACGGAGTCCTTCTGCAGTCCCGACGATTGCCGTGAGATCCGCACGTTCCCGGGAGCTTTCGACAGACGCAGGTTGGAGGTGATCACCGCAACCATCACCGTTCCGATCCGGCTGGCGTTGAAGGGGTCGGATTGAACCACGAGGACCGGGCGGCGCTTGGCCGGGCCGGAGCCAGTGGGCCGACCGAATTCGGCCCACCAGATCTCGCCCCGGCGCATCACCAGTCCTCGTCGCCGAGAGCGCTCTGCTGCGCTCCTTCCAGATCCGGCTCGACCGTCGCGGGTTCGCTGTCGTACACCGCGTTCAGGGCCTCGGTGAGGCCGTCGTGACGGTGATGTTCGAGGTACTCGGCGATGGCCAGCGCGTACAGCCGGCTCCGGGCGAGGCCGAGTCGAGTCGCCGCTTCTTCGGCCCGGCGGAACAGATCGTCCGGAAGTGACACAGCTGTCTTCATCGGAGTGAGTATAACGGTGGTCATACCAGGATCGTATCGGAGGGGTGCGACCGAATCGGTGCTCCGCTCGGCACATGGGGCATTCCGTGAGCCGTGAGTGGAGTAGGCAACGCGACGCAGCCTCCGGCGGTCCTTCGCTCCCGCCGAGTGCGCCACCTACGGGATTGACCCGTGTCCGACCCTCGAGGAGTTGCAGGGTGGCTGAGATGTACGACGGGTTCATCTCGTATTCGCATGTGGCCGACGCGGGTGAACCAGGAAGTCGCTCATTGGCCCGTCGATGGGTGTCGGACGTTGGATCAGATCCGGAGCCGGTGATGTCGGCGGACGGGGCTCCGGTCGCTCCGGTGATGGGAGTTCAGGGTCTGAGTTCTATGAAGCCTGCGGCTGCGAAATCGTGATCGAAAGCCAGCGCCTCCCGTAGGCGTCGATCCCGCATCACCTGGAAGCTGGTGGCGTCGACGAAGGAATAGGTCCGCTCGTCGTGCTTGCGCAGCCAGTCCCATGCCTTCTCTTCCTGGCTGGACCCGACACGGTGAACGGTCAGCCTGGCCTGCTGCTCCAGAACTCCGACTCGGTCGAGGAACCCGAGAGCCGAGGGATGACCGTCCTTGCGGCGAAGGAACGTCCAGGTCTCACCAACGACGAGGTTCGTCGTGAGTACCTGTTCCGACGACCCCAGATGGTTCAACAGCGCCAGTGCCTCCCGGTGGCGCCTGTCGCCTGGCAATGACCAGGCCACCCACCAACTGGTGTCTGCGAACTTCATGTGTCGTAGACCACACGGTCGATCTCGCCGGGTTCAGCCGATGCGTCCTCCGAAGCGAATCCGGCCAGCTCACGCCACGGGTCTTCCTCCGAATCGATACTTCGATCGGGCAGGAGCGTTGCGAGTCCACGCCGGATCAGCTCGGACTTCGAGATGCCCAACCGTTTCGCCTCGGCGGCCGCCTCGGCGTCGAGCTCTTCCGGGATCGTGATGGTGATCGTCTTCACTCGATCATCATACATAGCGGACGTAACGTGGCCTATAGGATCGAGCCGCATGTTGGAACGGGGCTGGCTGATGGGCTGTTGGCGCCCCGGTTGCAGTCTGGGTTTCAGCGGTTTGCCAAGCCGTGGTGGAAACGGCGAGCAGTCCGGATCTTCCAGGACGAGTCAGCCTGTCGCTGAAACTGTGGGCAAACCCGGTCCGCGCCGATCGGGCTCTTCAGCAAGCGTTTCGGTCACACCCTGTCGGTTTGAGCACATGCAGTGAGCATGCATGCATGCGCAGCACATGCACTACTCTGTGGGAGTGAGCAAGATGATCCAGATCCGCAATGTGCCCGAAGACATCCACCGTGAGCTGAAGATGCGGGCGGCGCGAGCAGGAATGAGCCTCTCGGACTTCCTCAACGCCGA
>DATCZS010000047.1:0-4554 GCA_036525795.1 Acidimicrobiia bacterium
GGGGTCGATGCAGTCCACGGACACGCCAGTGTCCGCGGCGCAACAGTGTTCCCTCACAACATCGGACTCGGAGCAGCCGGCTCGCCAGACCTGGTCGAGCGGACGGGGCGTGCCGCCGCCGCAGAGATGCAAGCCACCGGAGTCCGGTGGACGTTCGGCCCCACCGTCGCAGTCCCTCAGGACATCCGCTGGGGACGGACCTATGAGGGCTTCGGTCGAGACCCGGCCTTGGTCTCGAAGCTGGCTGCCGCCTCGGTGAGAGGTCTCCAGGGTCACACCGGCGAGCCGCCTTCCGTCCTCGCCTGCGCCAAACACTTCGTGGGTGACGGCGCCACCGCATGGGGAACTGCTCCGCGCCTGGACTTCGTCGACTGGTGGGACGGTTGGGGCGATGCCTGGCAGATGGATCAGGGTGACGCCCGTATTTCCGAAGAGGCGCTCCGCTCGGTGCACCTCGCCCCATACCGCGCCGCCGTCGACGCCGGCGTGATGACGGTGATGGCCTCCTACAGCTCCTGGAACGGCGTCAAGCTCCACGCCCACGGATACCTCCTGACCGATGTGCTGAAGGGCGAACTCGGATTCGAGGGCTTCGTGGTCTCCGACTGGATGGGAGTCGATCAGATCGCTCCGGGGTACGAGGACAGCCTCGTGACCGCCATCAATGCCGGTGTCGACATGGTCATGATCCCGATCGACTATCCGAGGTTCATAGACGCCATGAAGAGCATCGTTTCGGACGGTCGCATTCCGATCGGCCGCATCGACGCCGCGGTCCGCCGCATCCTCACGGTCAAACACCGCGCAGGGCTCTTCGACGAGGAATGGGACCAGCCGCCCCTGGATGTGCTTGGTTCGGAAGAGCATCGCTCCCTCGCCGGAGAGGCGGTGCGACGCAGCGCCGTTCTCCTGAAGAACGACGGAGCGCTCCCCCTCTCCTCCACCCCGGCCTGGCTCGAGGTGGCGGGCTCCGCCGCAGATGACATCGGCCTGCAATGCGGCGGATGGACCGTCGGCTGGCAGGGAGCGGCGGGTCCCGTCACCGAAGGAACCACACTCCTCGAGGGCGTTCGCTCGGCCTTCCCCGAAGCCAGGTTCCATCCGGAGGGAAGGTTCCCAGAGGAAGCCCGCAGCGGCGTGGGAATCGTCTGCATCGGAGAACGACCGTACGCCGAAGGGCCGGGTGACTGCGCCATTCCGGAGCCGACCCAGCACGACAGAGCGGTTTTCGCCCGGATGCGCGCCCGGAGCGAGAAACTGATCCTCATCGTCTATTCGGGCCGCCCACTGCTGATGCCCGATCTGGTCGCGCAGGCTGATGCTGTGATCGCGGCATGGCTGCCTGGGTCAGAAGGTGCTGCGCTCGTCGATCTCCTTGTCGGTGCCCAACGGTTCGAAGGGCGCAGCCCCCAGCCATGGCCGCAGGCACCTTCCGACTTCGGCGACGACCGAGCACGTCCGTTGTTCGGGGTCGGCCACGGGTTGGACATTCGAACTTCAGTGCCGCCAACTCACCTCGAACCTGAAGAGCGATCATGACCACCACCTCCCCCAGTTCATTCCCGCCAGGGGATCAGGACGGTCTCGTCGAGATCGACGGTTCCGGCTACTACGCCATCCACGACATCGACCGAATGCATCCGTTCCTGATGAGCGTCGTCAGCGACGGCGATCGCTGGATGTTCATCTCCAGTACGGGAGGACTGACCGCCGGCAGGGTCGACGCATCGGGAGCGCTGTTCCCGTATCAGACCGACGACGCCCTCCATCACGCGGCGGGTGTCATCGGTCCCGTGACAGCCGTCCGTGTGGTATCGGGCGGCCACCGCGTCTGGACACCCCTGCGCGGTCGGTCCGAGCCAGGTGCGACAAGAAGGCTCTTCAAGTCCGTGGTCGGGAACACCGTCATCTTCGAGGAGGAGAATTCCACCCTTCAGCTCTTGTTCCGTTACCGATGGACCAGCTCGGACCGCTTCGGGTTCGTTCGCACGGCAACGCTCGTCAACCTGAGCGACGTTGCGGTGAGTGTCAGCCTGATCGATGGCCTTCTTGGCGTGCTCCCCCACGGGCTCGATCCCTCGGTGTATCAATCGATGGGCAATCTCACCAACGCCTACAAGCGCAGCGAGGTCGTCGGCGGCGCTCCCCGGATGGCCGCCTACACGCTCGAGTCGAAGATCGTCGATCGCCCCGAGCCTGCAGAGGTTCTGCGAGCCTCGGTCGTGTGGTCGGCGGGGTTCAGTCACGCCGACCTCACGCTTACGCCAGACGCCCTGGATGGCTTCGAAGCCGGCGGACGCTCCGAGGTTGTCGAACTCTTGACGGGGAGGCCCGGCGCGTATCTCCTGACGGGAACGCTCGAACTCGGCCCGGAAGCCGAAGCCGGCTGGCACATCGTGGCGGACGTCGGCAGGGACCAGCGACAGGTCGCAGCACTCCGGGCATACCTTCGCGCGGGCACCGGCATCTGCGCGGATGTCGAGGCATCGGTGGCTGCGGCTGCCACATCACTCGTCGAGATCATGGCGCCGGCCGACGCACTCCAGTGGACCGGGGACCGGGTGGCCACCGCCCACCAGTTCGCCAACGTCACCTACAACGTCATGCGCGGCGGCGTGCCGCTGTCTGGCTACCGGATTGCTACCGCCGATATCGCCCGTTTCATCGCAGACCGAAGCAAACCCGTGGCGGAGCGCCATCGGTCGTGGCTCGAGGCACTGCCCTCCCATGTCGAGCGATCGACATTGCTCGCACAGGCCGCCGCAACCGAAGATGCTCAGCTGACGAGACTGGCGTTCGAATACCTCCCGTTCAGCTTCTCCCGGCGGCATGGCGACCCGAGCAGGCCCTGGAACCGATTCTCCATCCGCCTCCGGGACGCCGCCGGCGAGCCCCTCGTGTACTACGAGGGCAACTGGCGCGACATCTTCCAGAACTGGGAAGCATTGTGCCTGAGCTTCCCCGAATACCTGCCCGGAGTCATCTCCGTCTTCGTCGATGCATCCACTCCCGACGGCTTCAACCCGTACCGGATCACTCGCGCCGGCGTCGACTGGGAGGTGCCTGAGCCGGACGACCCGTGGAGCAACATCGGGTACTGGGGGGACCACCAGATCGTGTATCTCCTCCGGCTCCTTCAGGCGGCGCACCGATTCGTCCCCGGTCGAGTCGAGCGCATGCTCGGCGAGCGGCGGTTCTCGTATGCCGACGTGCCGTACCGGATCGCTCCTTACGAGGCACTGGTGAGAGACCCGAAACAGACCATCTCCTACGACTTCGCAGCCGCCGAGGGCATCGCTGCGAGGGTCGAGGCGATCGGGAGTGACGGGAAACTCGTGCAGGGCACTGATGGAGCCGTGTACCTGGCCACGCTGGCCGAGAAGCTCCTCATACCGGCCTTGACCAAGCTGTCGAACTACGTCCCGGGTGGTGGCATCTGGATGAACACCCAGCGTCCCGAGTGGAACGACGCCAACAACGCCCTGGTGGGATACGGCTTGTCGATGGTGACCCTCTACCACCTGCGTCGCTACCTCGATCACCTCCGCCGCCTGGTAGCGGAGGCCGAGTGCGAGACGGTACAGGTATCGACAGAGGTCTCACAGTGGTTCGCCGCGGTGCTCGGCGCGCTCGAGTCCTCCGCCGGACACAACGCAGCGTCAGACGACTCGCTACGCAGAGCGCTGATGGACCGACTCGGCCACGCCTTCTCCGAATACCGCGCCCGCGTGTATGCGGAGGGCTTCTCCGGTCGGGAGACGCTGAACATGACCGATGTCGTGCATCTGTGCGACATCGCCATCGAACACCTCGACGACACAATCCGCCGGGGGCGACGCAGCGATGGCCTCTACGAGTCATACAACCTCGTGCACTTCGGTACCGAGGGGTCGACTGCGACAATCGAACCGCTCGGAGAGATGCTCGAAGGTCAGGTCGCCGTTCTCGATTCGGGCGTTCTTTCCCCCACCCAGAGGGCCGATGTCGTCGACGCGCTCTTTGCCAGCGCCATGTACCGGGCCGACCTCGACAGCTTCATGCTCTATCCCGCCCGGCGTCCGCCCACTTTCCTCGACAAGAACGTCGTGCCGGCTGCGCTCGCAGAGGGGAACCCCTTGCTCTGGGCCCTTATCGAGGAGGGCGACGCCTCGATCATCACCGTCGATGTGGACGGTGTCTATCGATTCAACCCGGATCTGTCCGATCAGGGCAAGCTCTCCGCCGCACTCGAGGGTCTCGACGCTTCCACCCGCTGGAGCGGACTCGTGCGCGACCACCGGGCTGAGGTGTTGACGATCTACGAGCACGTCTTCCGACACCGGGCCTACACGGGCCGGTCCGGCTCGATGTACGGCTACGAGGGTATCGGCTCCATCTACTGGCACATGGTGGCCAAGCTGCTCGTCGCAGTTCAGGAGTCGGTGGTCGACGCCAGTGCGGAAGGCGCGCCGTCTCACGAGGTTGCCCGACTCATCGAGCAGTATTGGCGGGTGCGGGCAGGGCTTGGCTTCAACAAGACGGCTCGGGAGTTCGGCGCAATACCGATCGATCCGT
>DATCZS010000048.1:0-7618 GCA_036525795.1 Acidimicrobiia bacterium
GACGACGTCGGCGAAAACCGTGTTGCCCGCCGTGCAGATGGCAGCGCCAGGATGGTCAGCACCGAACACCGGAAGGTCGGGCGCGGTCAGCCGGAAGTCGGTGACGGCGTTGGGCCCGGCGATGGCGGGAGCGGGGAGGATCGCCAGGAAGGTGGCGAGGGCGATCGAGCCGCGGCCCAGCGAGAAGGAGAGGCTGTGGGCCGGCTGCCAGCGGAAGGAGCGCACGGCAGCGGCGAAGGAACGGGCGAGGGAGACGATGGGACGAACCCGCTCGAGCGGGGTTCCCAGGACGACGGCGACGGCGAGTGCGGTGTAGAGGGAGGAGGGCAGGAGGGCCACCGCATCGGACAGCGCGTGGAGGAGGGCGCTGCCGCCGTGGTGCTCGGCCGGGAACAGCTTGGCGTGGGCCATGCCGCCGGGAACGAGGGCAATCGAATAGCCGAGACCGGCCATCAGCGCCCAGCGGACGCGGGCGACCAGCGGACGGCGGGCGCGCAGCGACGAAGAGACGTCGTTGACCGCCCACAGGACCAGGGCGGCCAAAGGAATGGCCAGCGCCGAATCGCGCAGCCAGTGGAACCAGCCACCTCCGGCGTCGGCGTGATGTCCGACGTGGAGCAGATGGGCGGCGAGCCCGACCGTCAACGCCAGGACCGCCGCATAGATGAGCGTCAGCCTGCCCGAATACCCCTCAGACGAGGAGTCCCTTCCCGTCCGCACTGCGTGCCTCCCGAATCGCGTGCCTCAACGCGACGCATAGACACCGGACAGGTGCCGAATTCCGCCCCCGAATTCGCCTTCTCCCAGCCGCCGTCTCCCGTCGAGGCGTAGCCCCCGCCCTCGACGAACGTCGCCCTCTTGCGGCGAGACTATGCGGCAGGACTCGATCCCGCAAAGGGACCAAGGACCCTTGTCGCATATCTCGCGGGGCGACGATACACCCGCGAAGAAGGGGCCCCAAGGATTTCGAGGCCCCTTTTTCGCGAACTTCGGTGACGTCTACTTGAGCTCGACGGTGGCGCCGGCGCCCTCCAGCTGGGCCTTGGCCTTCTCGGCGGCCTCCTTGTCGACACCCTCCAGCACGGCGGCGGGAGCGCTGTCCACCAGATCCTTGGCCTCCTTCAGTCCGAGGCTGGTGATCGCCCGGACCTCCTTGATGACCTTGATCTTCTCGGCGCCGGCCGAGGCCAGCACGACGTCGAACTCGTCCTTCTCCTCTTCGGCGGCGGCCTCCGCGCCGCCACCCGCCGCCACGGCGGCGACCGCCATGGGAACGGCAGCGGTGACGTCGAACTTCTCCTCGAACGCGTCGAGGAACTCCTTCAGCTCGAGGACCGTCATCTCCTCGAAGACGCCCAGGAGCTCATCGGTGCTCATCTTTGCCATGTTCATTCCTCCTCGGCCGCGGCGGCCGGTTCATCGGCGGCGGGTGCGGCCGGGGCAGCAGCCCCGGCGAACTCTCCCGACTCCTTCTTCTCGAGCAGTTGCGAGAACATCGTTGCGGCGTTGCGGGTGAACGACCCGAACAGGCCGGCGGCCTTCTGGGTCGGCGCCTTGAACGCACCGGCGATCTTGGCGAGCAGCACTTCGCGCGGCTCGATCTCTGCCAGACGGGTGACCTGCTCGGGCAGGATCACCTGGCCCGAAATGATCCCGCCCTTGATGACGAGCCTCTCGTTCTCCTTGCCGGTGTCGGCCAGGATCTTGGCCGTGGCCACCGGGTCGGCGTCGGCGAACGTGAGACCGGTCGGACCGAGCAGCTGCTCGGACACACCCTCGATCTCCAGTTCGTCGGTCGCCCGCCGGGCCAGGGTCATCTTGACCACCTTGTACTCGGCTCCGGCCTTGCGCAGCGCAGAACGAAGGTTCCGCATCTGCTTGACCGTCATGCCTCGGAACTCGGTGATGAAGACCGCCTGGGCGCCCTCGATCCGCTCCTTGATCTCTGCAACCGCCTGGACCTTCTCAGGTCTCGGCATAGCTCCTCCTCTAAACGACAACACCCCTCGGCACAATGCACCAGGGGCTCGTTGGGAGCTCTACCTGCGTTGGCGGAGGAGGACCTCCCTTAGGCGACGGGTCGCACCGACGGTCTTGGGCCGAGACGGTATTGGAGTTGTGTCGACAGGTTACGGGGGTGACGGGAAGGAGCGCAAAACGCGGAGCCGGGCCTCTCACGTCTCACGTCTCACGTCTCACGTCTCACGTCTCAAGACTCAAGACCCACGACCGGGGGCCGCCCCGGGACGATCTGGGACTTTTTCCCTGGACACGGCGTCTCGAACGCGCGAGCATCGAGATGGTTCAGGGGGTCTCCGGACGAAGACTGGGCGGAAACACTGACCGCTTTGCCCACGGACCTCGGATGAGAACGCAGCGGCCGCCGACGGCCCGGACAGAGACCTACCCTCCGAGTCCGGACGACGGCTCCGACGGCGGACCTGGCATGCCGGGCCGGTGTGTTCTCCGAGGACCCGGAGACCCCCTCACTCTTGCCCGCAGCGCCCCTGCTCAGGCGCCCTTGGCCATGTCCTCCACCCGGTTGACGTCGATCTTCACCCCGGGACCCATCGTGGAAGAGACCGACAGCCCGCGCACAAACCGGCCCTTGGCGGCCGCCGGCTTGGCCCGCAACAGCTCGGCGGTGATGGCACGCAGGTTGTCCAGGAGCTGGGCGGGTTCGAACGACGCCTTGCCGATCGGGACGTGAACGTTGCCGTAGCGGTCGTTGCGGTACTCGATGCGACCCGACTTGAACTCGCCGACCGTCTTGCCGATGTCGGGGGTGACCGTTCCCGCCTTCGGGTTGGGCATCAGCCCACGGGGGCCGAGCACACGGCCGAGCTTGCCAACCTCGGACATCATGTCGGGTGTGGCGATGACCAGGTCGAAGTCGAGCGCCCGCCCGGCGGCGATCTCCTCGACCAGCTCCTTGCCCCCGACCACGTCGGCACCCGCCTCCTCCGCCTCCTTGTGGCGATCCGCCGGAGCGAACACCGCCACCCGCACCTCCTGGCCGGTGCCATTCGGGAGCGACACCGTTCCACGCACCAGCTGGTCTGCCTTGCGGGGGTCGATTCCCAGATTGAAGACGGCGTCGACGGTCTCGTCGAACTTGGCGGTGGCGAAGGTCTTCACCAACTCGAGGGCCTGGTCGGCCGGGTAGGCCGCCAGCTTGTCGTAGCTGCGGGCGGCAGTGCCGTACCGCTTGCCTCGCTTGACCATGTGTTCCTCCTGTGGTCCAGTCGGTGGGCTCTCGACCCACCTCCCACTTCTTTCGAGTTCCCGGTTCCCAGGTCCTCTTGTCCGATCGCCCGCAGCTGATCGCCGCCGGCTGTCTCCGGCCGGATCAGCCGGAGACGGTGATTCCCATCGAGCGAGCGGTACCCTCGACGATCTTCATCGCCGCCTCGATGTCATTGGCATTGAGGTCGGGCATCTTGATCTCGGCGATCTCCCGCACCTGCTCGCGTGTGACGGTCCCGACCTTCTCCCGGTTGGGCTCCGCCGACCCCTTGTCGACCCGGGCGGCCTGACGCAGCAGTGCGGCGGCCGGCGGGGTCTTGAGAATGAAGGTGAAGCTCCGGTCCTCGTACACCGAGATCTCCACGGGAATGATCTGCCCGCGCTGGCTCCCGGTGGCGTCGTTGTACGCCTTCACGAAGTCCATCAGGTTCACGCCGTGCGGGCCCAGCGCGGTGCCCACCGGCGGGGCCGGCGTCGCCTGCCCGGCCGGCAGCTGCATCTTCACGACCGCAGCAAGTCTCTTGCGTCCCATTGTGTCTGTCTCCAGGTTTCAGCGGCCACCGTCCCCCGAAGGGACGGGAAGCCCGCGTCCGTCATCCCTTTTGAATGTCCTCGAATCCGAGCTCGACCGGGGTGTCACGGCCGAAGATGTTGACCAGCACGGTCACCTTCGACTGGTCGAGGTCGATGCCCTCGATCCGGCCGTTGAAATCGGCGAAGGGGCCGGTGACGACCCGCACCATGTCGCCGACCTCGAAGGCGGGCTTGAAGCGCGGCTTGGGCTTCTCCTCCTCCTTCTGCACACCGAGGAACCGTTCGACCTCCCGGCGCGACAGCGGGGTCGGCTTGTTCGAACCGCCGACGAACCCGGTGACGCCCGGCGTGTTGCGAACCGCATACCAGCTGTCGTCGTCGAGGCGCATCCGCACCAGGATGTAGCCGGGGAAGACCTTCTTGGGGACGGTGACCTTCTTGCCGCCCTTGAACTCGACGACGTCCTCCATCGGGATGCGGACCTCGAAGATCCGGTCCTCCATGTGCATGGAGCGGGTGCGGGTCTCGAGGTTGGCCTTCACCTTGTTCTCGTAGCCGGAGTAGGAGTGGATCACGTACCAGTCGCCCGGCAGGTCGTATGGACTGATCGGACCGGCGGGAACCTCAGGCTCCTCGGCGACCTCGGCGCCCTCCTCCCGGATCTCGCCGTCCACCTCGGTGACCTCAGCCATCGATGCCCCCGATCACGAACAGCACCAGCTGCTTGAACCCGGCGTCCAGCCCGAAGGTGAAGAGGGTGAGCGAGATGGAGGTGATCAGCGTGACGACCGTGAACACGGTCATCTGCTCGCGGGTCGGCCAGGAGACCTTCTTCAGCTCCACCCGGACCTCGTGCAGGAACGATCGGAACCGCTTGACGAGAGGCTTGCGCTCACCCGTCCCGCGCAACCGGGCTGCGGCCTGCGCGCGCGCCGTGCCGCCCTCGGCCTGCTGCTTCTTCTGGCGCCGCTCCTCACGTTCCATGAGGCGGCGGGTTTCTCGGTTCATTCGGTCGTCTTCCTCGCGGTCGTTTCGGGCGAGATCGGTCCGCAGGGGTGGAGGGACTCGAACCCCCAACCTCCGGTTTTGGAGACCGGCGCTCTAACCAGTTCGAGCTACACCCCTAGGGGTTCGGTGCGGGCGCGCCAGTATATGAGACCGGCGGTCCGTCCGAAAATCCAACGGTCAGACCGAGGATACCCGCAATCGGCGGGCAAGGAAGATGGCGACCCCGGTGGACACCACCGCCGCCACCACCGACGCCCGATGAATCATCCGCTCGGGCTCGGCCGCCTGCCACGTCGCGTTCATCACGGCGTCGCGCAGACCATCAGGGGGGAGGTCCATCGCCACGAAGGCCGCCGAGGCGAGCCGGACCGTGCGGCGGGCCCGCGCCCCCTCCGCCTGACACCGGACACACGACTCGACGTGGCGTGTCACCACGCTCGCCGGCCGCGTCCCTTCCGCTCCGCTCCAGCGCACCAGAGGCCGGGCCACGGCGCACCGCATCGACTTCATCGTTCGTCCTCCAGCATCCGTTGCAGAGCCGTCCTGGCCCGGTGCAGGCGCACCTTGGCCGCCGTCACCGAGATGCCGAGCGACTCGGCCACCTCGGCGTGGCTCCATCCGTACACGTCCTTGAGCACCACCACGGCCCGCGCCCCCGGAGTGAGCCGGGCCAGCGCCCTCCGGAATGCCTCGCGGATCCGCAGCGACTCGCCGGCGATGGCCACATGGTCGACCCCGGGAAGCTCGTGCTCGACCAGATCGATGTCGGTGGTGGTGATGCGCCGCGCCCGGTGCCGGGCCGACCAGGCCGTGTTGACCGTGATGCGATGCAGCCACGTCGAGAACGCCGCCTCTCCCCGGAAGGATCCCAGATGGCGCCAGGCGCGGATCAGCGCATCCTGGGCGACGTCGGCCGCCATCTCGTGGTTGCCGAGCAATCGAACCGCCAACGTGAACACCTCCTGCTGGTGGCGCCTGACCAGCTCGTCGAACGCCACCCTGTCTCCTCTGGCGGCGGCCGCCACCAGGGTCGTCTCGTCGAGATTTTCGACCCGCGGGAGATGCGAGCGGTTACTCATGACTGGAAAGTCCCCGTCACGAACGTGGTGTCGCCGGCGGCGAGGCCGGCGTCGATCCGGCCGCCGTCGAGCACCGTCACCGCTGCCAGCGTCTCGACCGCCGGACGCAGCGGGGCCCGGTAACGGAACTTGGCCGACTCGAACGGGCGGGTGCCGGGAACCGTCCGGGCGGCGGCGATCGTCAGCCACGCCGACTGGAGCAGCCCGTGCACCACCACCCCGGCCAGACCCGCGCCGACCGCCGCCGCGTGATCCCAATGGATGGGGTTCCAGTCCCGGGACGCACCGGCGTAGCGGACGAGGTCGGCCCGGCTGGCGGCACGGCGATGGCCACCGGCCGAGAGCATGTTCACCGACCCCTCCCGGGCAGGCGGCTCGTCTTCCGGTTCGGCACGCGCCACGGCGGGTGCGTCGGGACCGGACATCAGGAACGTCGAAGCTCCGTCCAGCACGGGGCCGTCACCGTCGGCGACTGCGAGCTCGAAGCCGACGAACCACACCCCGCTCCGCTCCCGGGCGCGGCCCACCGTCCCGGTGATGTCGAGGGCGGTATCGAGCGGAATCGCCCTGTGCCAGGTGAACTGCTGGTCTCCGTGCACCACCGAGGAGGCCGACTCGAGCGCCGCCGGATGCGACAGCAGATGGGGGGCCACCTCGAACAGCAGGGCACCCGCCAGACTGGGCGGTGCCGCCCCGGTCCAGCGGTCGGCGTCGTCGCCGGTGGCCGCCACGTATTCGCCCACCTTCTCGGGGGCGGTGTGATAGACGAACGGCCCGAACGACTGCCCGGCCAGGTCGGCGAGACTCATGAAGGGGAACCGTAGTGGCCGCCACCGCCCTCCGGCCACAGCGGCGGGGCGTCCGGTTGCGACCGGATCAACACAAAGGGACGGGGTGACCCGTCCCTTTGCCAATGAGAGCCCCTGAACTCCTTGTGGAGTGAAACGCTACCAGCGACGTCTCGCCCGCGCCCCGGACGCCACCCCCTTCCCCGGGGTGGGAACCATCCCCCTACCCCACTGCCTCCGGCAGCGGGGACCCCTTCCCCCAGCTGTGCTGGGGGACCATCGCCACGCGACATCATCCCCCACGACAGTGGGGCAAGGGACCCGACGAGCGCAGCGAGACGGGAAGGAGGATGATCGTCCCCCACGAAGGTGGGGGAAGGGACCCGACGAGCGACGCCACCCCCTTCTCCCGGGTGGGAACCATCCCCCTACCCCACTGCCTCCGGCAGCGGGGACCCCGTCCCCCAGCAAGCTGGGGGACCATCCCAGACCCCTTCCCCCAGCAAGCTGGGGGACCATCGCCACGGGGACATCGTCCCCCACGAAGGTGGGGGAAGGGACCCGACGAGCGACGCCACCCCCTTCCCCCGGGGTGAGAACCATCCCCCTACCCCACTGCCTCCGGCAGCGGGGACCCCTTCCCCCAGCACAGCTGGGGGACCATCGCCACGCGACATCATCCCCCACGACAGTGGGGGAAGGGACCCGACGAGCGCAGCGAGACGGGAAGGAGGATGATCGTCCCCCACGAAGGTGGGGGAAGGGACCCGACGAGCGCAGCGAGACGGGTAGGGGGATGATCGTCCCCCACGAACGTGGGGGAAGGGACCCGACGAGCGAAGCGAGACGGGTAGGGGGATCGGTCTCACCCACCCCACCGCAACCCGCGCCCCGCGCCCCAGCCTTCCCCCGGGGGAGAACCATCCCCCAACCCCACAGCCACCGGCAGCGGGGCCCCCGTCC
>DATCZS010000049.1:0-4818 GCA_036525795.1 Acidimicrobiia bacterium
GATGTGGCGAAGCCGCTCGGCCGGCGCCAGTCTGCGAACCCGGGTGCGGTCGAGGAGGGGCATCCGGGTCGGGACCAGATAGCCCGTCGGGGCGACCGGACACACCAGCCGCTCCTCGATCAGCACGTGGAGGTGGGTGGGCCGGCGGATCCTTCGCCCGGTCTGCGCCGCCGCCGACATCCGCAGGAGGTCTTCCAGAGCCGCCGTTCCCAGGACCGCTGCCCAGAACCGCCGCACGTATGCGTCCTCGGTGGGCACCTGGGCGCCGGTCGGGACGTAGCCGATGGAGCGGATCAGAGGTCGCGGCCCCGGGAACCGTCGGCCGGGAGGGACCATGGCGCTCCCGACACCCCGGGTTTGGTTCGGTGGGTGCGGTACCGGACTTTCACGCTCGGGGGGCATCGGAAGCGCCATAGAGCGATAGTCAACGATAGAAAGCGACCTGTCAAGAGGGTTAGGAGAAGATGTGATCAGGACGTGCGACGTGAGACGTGAGACGTGAGACGTGTGACGTGTGACGTGAGACGTGCGACGTGTGACGTGAGACGTGTGACGTGAGACGTGAGACGCCGCCGCCTACGAACCGACGTACAGCCTGATCAGGGTGCCGAATCCGATGGTCTCACCCACCCCCGGTTCCATCGCGATCACCACTCCGTTGTCGCTCGGATCGTTGGGAGTGAAGACATCGACCCGTTCCACGGTGAGGCCCAGTCGTCGCTCGTCGCTGAATTGGAGGAACCGATTCCGCACCAGCTCGTACGACTGGCCTATGTAGTTGGGGACCCAGAGAGCCGGGGCCTGACCCGATGCCACTTCGATGACGAGGGGGGTTCCCTGGTCCACTTCGGTCCCGGGGATCAGATCCTGGGACACCACCGTTCCGATCGGATCGGCCGAGGGCACCTCGATGATCTCCAACGCCAGCTTGGCCTTGGCGATCTCCTCTTCTGCCGTTTCGCGGAGCAACCCGACAACCGATGGAACGAAGGTGGTGGGCGTCAGGAAGAGCTCCTCGGTTCCCGGCGGGTTCTCCGGGAACGACCCGTGCTCGGTCTCCCTGAGGTACCACGACATGAACTCTGCCCAGATCGGGGCCGGGACGGTGCCGCCGAACACCCGGGCGTAGGTCGTCCCGTTGATGGTGACGTTGCGAAGCGGGATCTGCTCGGCCTCGTATCCCACCCACACCGCCGTCGCATACTGCGGCACGAACCCGACGAACCAGGCCTCCTGGTAGTTCTGATGGGTTCCGGTCTTCCCGCCCTGGGGCCGACCGATGTTGGCGCGGGGAGCTGTGCCGGCCGAGGTGGGGACCCGGCTCAGTGGATCCCGGGCGGCGGCGAAGATGATCGGGTCGGCCACCTGTTCCTGGGTCACCTGGTGCTGGTAGACGGGCTCGCCGTCTTCGGTGAGGATGCGCTCGACGATGTAGGTGTGGGCGTGAAGGCCGTTGGTGGCGAAGTTGCTGTAGGCCGACGCCATCTCGAGCGGGCTCACCGCACTGGCGCCGAGCGTCAGCGAAGGGACCGGCGCCAGCTCGGATTCGATGCCCATGCGGTGGGCCATGTCGACGATCCTGTCAGGACCGATCTCGACCGCCACCTGGGCATAGACGGTGTTGATCGACGAACTGGTGGCGGTGTTGAGGGTGGTCACCGCCTGCGAGCCGCCGGCGTTGTTGACCACCCACGGGTTGGGTACGCAGTAGAGCGGGCAGTCGATCTCGAGGGTCTGGTCGGCCCGGTAGACCGAGCCGAGGGTGATCTCGCCCCCCTCCAGCGCCGCCACGAGGGTGATCGGCTTCATCGACGAGCCGGGGTTGCGCCGGCCCTGGATGGCGAGGTCGAACTGGTTGAACTGGAACGGAAGGCCCGACGCCATCACCCGGACGGCGCCGGTGTCGTTCTGCACCGTGGCGATGGCGCCCGTCGGCGAGCACGAGTGGATGGTGGCGTACTGCTCCAGGAATTCGATCGGGTCGTTGGGAAAGAGCTTCTGGCACAGCGCCACGTTGTCTTCCCCGACCGGCGTCGGCAGCCAGCCGGTCAGGATGCGGTTGGCCTCCAGCTGGGCCGTGAGGTCGATCGTGGTCTCGATCCGCAACCCGCCGCCGCCGGTGCATGTCGTGTCGTCGGCAGGACACCCGAAGATCGCCCGCTTGCGCTCCTCCCGGGTGGCGCCGAGGAACGAGAACGCGTCCTCGTTGAGGAGCTGGCGGGTGACCTCGGCGACCACGTGATCCGCCTGTCCTACGAACGACGACTTCTCGGCCACTTCGAGGGGCTGACGCTTGGCGAAGGCGGCCTCCGTCGGGGTGATCCAGTCCTGTTCGAGCATCTCGTCGATGACGCTGTCACGGCGGTCGAGCACCGAACTGGCCCGGCGGCGCGGGTTGTAGAACGTGGGGTTGCGCACCAGCACCGCCAGCGTGGCGGCCTCGTGGATCTGCAGCTCGTCGAGGTCCTTCTGGAAGTACTCGCGGGCGGCGGCGGCGATCCCGTAGGCGTTGGATCCGAAGAACACCGAGTTGATGTAGTACTCGAGGATCTGGTCCTTGGTGTAGCGGCGCTCGAGCTCGGCGGCGACGAACGCCTCGTTGACCTTGCGCTGGATGGTGACGTCGTCGCCCACGAAGAGGTTCTTGGCGATCTGCTGGGTGATGGTCGAGCCACCCCGGGTGCTGTCGGAGATGATGTTGTCGATGGCGGCCGAGGCGATCGCCTCGAAGTCGACACCTTCGTGCTCGTAGAAGTCGGAGTCTTCGGCGGCGAGGACCGCGTCGATCACCATCTCCGGGATCGCCGAGATCGGCGTCGGCTCGGAGATCCGCCCGTCGTGCAGCTCGGCGAGCAGCTCACCGTCCTTGGCGTAGACCCGCGACACCCGGGACAGGTCCGGGAACGAAAGCACCATGTCGTCGACGTCGGGGACCCACTCCTCCTGGATGTCCTCGAAGGTCCCGTATGCGGCGTTGGTGCTCATGAAGGTGAATAGGCCGATCCAGGTCGCCCCCAGGAGGGCGATCACCAACAGCCCGGCGAGCGCGGGAAACCATCGGCCGCGACGTTCGCGGGCCTCGATGTCATGGAGGAGTGATCGGCGGGGCATTGGCGGTTCGGGGCCTCGGATCGGTGGGAGGAGCACCGGAGTACGATGCTCGGCAGCGTCAAGGATATCCGTTTGCCGGATGAAACCGAGTTCACGTCGAGCGGGATCGAGCTCGAGATCGTGTACGAAACCGAGCCCGACCGCGGCCGGATCGGGCGTCCGGGGGAGTACCCGTTCACCCGCGGGCCGTATCCCACCATGTACCGGGGCCGCCCCTGGACCATGCGCCAGTACGCCGGCTTCGGCACCGCCACCGAGACCAACCGCAGGTTTGCGTCGCTGCTCGAAGCCGGACAGACAGGTCTGTCTGTGGCGTTCGACCTTCCGACACAGATGGGGCTCGACTCCGACGATCCCCGGTCGGCGGGGGAGGTCGGCAAGGTGGGGGTGGCGATCGACACCCTCGACGACATGCGCACCCTGTTCGACGGTCTCCCGCTCGGCGAGGTCTCGACGTCGATGACCATCAACGCCACCGCTCCTCTGCTGCTGTTGATGTATCAGCTCGTCGCCGAGGAACGGGGTATCCCCGCCGGGGGGCTCAGGGGCACGATCCAGAACGACATCCTCAAGGAGTACGTCGCCAGAGGCACCTACATCTATCCGCCCGGCCCGTCGATGCGGATCGTGACCGACGTCTTCTCGTACGCCGCAGAACACCTGCCCAACTGGAACACGATCTCGATCTCCGGCTACCACATCCGCGAGGCCGGGGCGACCGCCGCCCAGGAGCTGGCCTTCACGATCGCCAACGGAATCGCATACGTCCGGGCCGCCATCGAGGCGGGACTCGACGTCGACGGCTTCGCCCCGCGGCTGTCGTTCTTCTGGAACGGGCACAACCACCTCTTCGAGGAGGTGGCGAAGTTCCGGGCCGCCCGCCGCCTGTGGGCTCGCCTCATGAAAGAGGTGATCGGTGCCAAGGATCCGAAGTCATGGGCGATGCGTTTCCACACCCAGACGGCCGGCTCCACCCTCACCGCCCAGCAGCCGCTCAACAACATCGTCCGAACCACCGTCCAGGCGATGGCGGCCACCATGGGTGGCACCCAGAGCCTTCACACCAACTCCTACGACGAGGCGCTGGGGTTGCCCACCGACGAGTCGGCGCTGCTGGCGCTGCGGACCCAGCAGATCCTGGCCTTCGAATCGGGGATGACTGCGACGGTCGATCCGTGGGCCGGGTCGTACTTCATGGAGTCGCTCACCGACGAGGTGGAGGAGAAGGCCGCCGAACTGTTCGACCGGATCGAGGGGATGGGGGGAGCGGTACGGGCGATCGAACAGGGCTGGATGCAGTCCCAGATCGAGGAGTCCGCCTATCAGGAGGCGCTCCGTCAGGAGGGGCTCACCTCGGTGGTGGTCGGCGTCAACCGGTTCGCCGGGGAGGGCGAGGTCGAGGTGCCCGTCCTTGCGGTCGATCCGGCTCTGGAGGACAGCCAGCGCGCCCGGCTGGCCGACTGGCGGGCCGCCCGCGATCAGCCGGGAGTCGATGCGGCGCTGGGCGCGGTGGAGCAGACCGCCGCCACCGAACGGAATCTGCTGCCGCCGATGAAGAAGGCCCTGACGGCGGGCGCCACGGTGGGGGAAGTGTCGAACGCGCTGCGCCGGGTGTTCGGGGTGTACCGCCCGTAGGGCATTCGAACTGCGAAGCGAGGACGAGCGCGTACCATCCGCTTCGTGACCGACCACCAACCGCGTCTTCTG
>DATCZS010000050.1:0-10461 GCA_036525795.1 Acidimicrobiia bacterium
CCCCACGCCGGAGCGTCTGGCTCGTTCCGATCGACGAACACCAACGGATGCGCGTGGACGTGCCGGCCCAGATGATGGACCGTCAGGCTGCAGACCGGGGTGACGGGGGTCGCCCTGGTCGCCGCCGCGGGGGACGACGAACACCGGGGCGATCGACCCGCTTCGAGAGCCTCCAACACTGATCGGGTTGGCTTTCAACCGCCCCGCACCACCAGGCTCGGTCAGGAGTCGAGGTTGGCCATCACGTGCTTGATGCGGGTGTAGTCGTCGAGGGCGTAGGCCGACAGGTCCTTGCCGTACCCGGAACGTTTGTACCCGCCGTGGGGCATCTCGGCGACGAGCGGGATGTGGGTGTTGATCCAGACGCATCCGAACTCCAGCCGTTTCGACATGCGCATCGCCCGGCCGAAGTCCTTGGTCCAGACGCTGGAGGCCAGACCGTAGTCCACGCCGTTGGCCCACCGCACGGCCTCGTCCTCGTCCGAGAAACGCTGCACGGTGATGACCGGCCCGAAGATCTCGTTCTGGCTCATCTCGTCGTCCTGGCGAAGCCCGGCGATCACCGTGGGCTGGAAGAAGAACCCCTCGTGATCCAGGCGCGATCCGCCCGCCACGATCTGGGCGTGTGCGGGCGCCCGCTCCACGAGTCCACTCACCCGGGCCAGCTGGTTCGGGTTGTTCACCGGCCCAAAGAGCACATCTTCGTCGTCCGGCATGCCCGTCTTCGTGGCCGAAGCTTGCGCCGAGAGGGCAGCGACGAAATCCTCGTAGATTCCGGGGCCCGCCAGCACGCGCGTGGCAGCAGTGCAGTCCTGTCCCGCGTTGAAGTAGCCGGCCACTGCGATGGCTTCGGCGGCGGACTCCAAGTCGGCGTCATCGAACACCACCACGGGAGCCTTGCCACCCAACTCGAGGTGGACGCGCTTCAGTGACCGCGATGCAGACTCTGCCACCTCCATCCCCGCCCGTACCGACCCCGTCACCGACACCATGGCGGGCGTGTCGTGCGACACCATTGCCCGACCGGTGTCCCTGTCTCCGCAGACGACGTTGAGCACGCCGGGCGGCAGGAATTCGGCCGCGATCTCCGCAAGCAACGTGGTGCTCGCCGGCGTAGTGTCGCTCGGCTTGAGCACCACCGTGTTGCCCGCCGCCAGGGCCGGGGCGAACTTCCAGACCGCCATCATCATGGGGTAGTTCCAGGGTGCCACCTGGGCCACCACCCCGACGGGCTCCCGGCGCACGAACGATGTCATGTTCGACATGTACTCCGCGGCGGCCTTCCCTTCCAGATGCCGGGCGGCACCGGCGAAGAACCGCAATTGATCCACCATCGGCGGGATCTCATCGCTGGCTGTCAGCGCGATCGGCTTGCCGGTGTTCTCGACCTCGACCGCGATGAGTTCCTCGGCCCGCGCCTCGAAGGCATCGGCAATGCGGAACAGGGCCAATGAACGCTCAGACGGGGTTGCGTCCCGCCATCCGGGGAACGCGTCTGCGGCCGCTGTCATCGCAGCGTCGATGTCCTCGGGACCCGAGAGAGGCGCCGTGGCGTATTGCCGGCCGGTGGCTGGATTCACCACGGGCGTGGTTCGTCCGTCTCTTGCAGCTTCCGCCTCGCCGTTTACGAAATTCGTCAGTGCTCTCACTCGATCGCTCCTTTCCGGGATGTCAGTTGGCTTCCTCGGCCCGGCGCGAGAACCGCTGGGCGAGGATGATGGGGATGAAGGTGAGCACGACAACCGCCAGGGCCACCACATTGGTGACCGGCCGGTTCCGCGGCCGCACCAGCGAAGAGAAGATCCAGATGGGGAGGGTCTGCTGATTCCCGGCGGTGAAGGTGGTGACGATGATCTCGTCGAACGAGAGAGCGAACGCCAGCATCCCGCCGGTGACGAGGGCAGATGACAGCTGTGGGAGCAGGACGTGACGGAACGTCTGCCAGCCGCGGGCCCCGAGGTCCATCGAAGCCTCGATGAGCGACGGGGATGTTCGTCGCATCCGGGCGATGACGTTGTTGTAGGCCACGGCCACGCAGAACGTGGCATGTCCGATCACCAGTGTCCAGAAAGAGAACGGGACATCGGTCAGGTTGATGGCCGACCGGAGGGCGATCCCGGTGATGATCCCGGGGAGGGCGATGGGCAGGACGATGAACAGCGACAACGTGTCGCGACCGAAGAACCGCGTCCGCCACACCGCTCCGGCCACCAACGTCCCCAACACGAGCGCCACCACCATCGACACCGACGCCACTCGCAGCGACAGGCCCAGCGCCGCTCTGATGTCGGCGTTGTCCCAGGCCACCGCGAACCAGCGGGTGGTGAGCCCGGGCGGTGGGAACTGAAAACTTGCCTCCTCGGTGGTGAAGGCATACAGGAACACGAAGAAGATGGGGACGTGCAAATAGAGGATCGCTGCGATCGTCGCCGCCTTGAGTCCCCATCCAGGCTTTCTCATAGTGCCTCGAATGCTCCCAAACGGCGGGCCCCGTAGAGGTAGAGACCCATCACGACGATCGGCACGAACGCGAAGGCAGCGGCCAGCGGCAGGTTGCCGGCGACCCCCTGGTAGCTGTAGATGGCCAGACCGATGAACGGCGACGAGTCTCCGATGACAGTGGGAATGATGTAGTCACCCAGGGTCAGCGAGAACGTGAAGATGGATCCCGCCGCCACTCCAGGGATGGCCAACGGCCACACGACCCGACGGAACGTAGTGGAGGGCCGGGCGCCGAGATCGGCCGATGCCTCCAGAAACGAACGGGGTACCCGTTCCAGGGCGGCCTGGATCGGGAGGACCATGTACGGCAGCCAGATGTAGACGAACACCATGAACTGGCCGAGGTACGAGACCGAGAGCGAGGGGCCTCCGATACCGGGGATGCGAAGGATGGCATCGAGCAGGCCGCCGAGACCCAGCCGTTCGAAGAACCAGTTGACGATTCCCTCGGCGGCGAGCACGAGCTTCCACGAGTACACCCGGACCAGGTAGGAGGACCACAGGGGGATGAGCACCCCCAACACGAGGGCGGCCTTGGCCCGACGAGAGGCGAAGCGGGCAATGTAGTAGGCGAGGGGAAAGGCGACGACGATCGAGGCCGCCGTCACCGACGCTGCCATTCCGATCGTCCGCCCTGCCACAGACATGTTGGCGTCGGTAAACAGGTCCGCCCACGTAGCGAAGGTCGGGGTCCGGTCGATGGTCCCCGAGAAGCTGTCGAGCCGGAAGAAGCTCTGGACCAGCAACGAGACGATGCTTCCGCCGTAGACCCCCACCATCCACAGCACTGGCAGTCCGAGCAGGAGGGCGAGTCGCAGCCGTGGCCGCCGGTACAGGGCGGAAGCCACTCGGTGGAGGAAAGGAGGGTCGGACGTGGTCATCTAGGGGGTGCACCTAGGGGGTGCACCGGGGGGCGCCTCGTCGGCGCCCCCCGGTGTGCTGTCGGTCATCTCCCGCCGATCACCGCCAGGTAGTCCGTGACCCATCGGTAGTACGGGACACAGGAGCCGACGGCGGCCGTTCCGTTGCAGTCGTCGGTCGGGGTCTTCCAGAACGAGATCTTGTCGAAGTTCTGGAGGCCGTTGGTGGTGCAGCCGTCCGGCCCAAGCAGGTCATTGCCTTCACAGGCGCTCGGCACCGAAGGCACCGAGCCGAACCACGCCGCCAGGTCGCCCTGGAGGTTGAGATTCAGCGACCACTCGAGCCACTTGTATGCACAGTTCGGGTGCGGTGCATTCACATGCATCATCGTGGTGTCAGCCCAGCCCGTCGCCCCTTCCGCCGGGATGGTGGAAGCGATCGGCGCTCCACCGGACTGGAGGATGTTGACCTGGAACGGCCAGCTGGCCGAAGCTGCCACACCCTCGTTGGTGAAGTCGTCGATCTGGATGAAGGCGTCGTGCCAGTACCGACCGACCAGCGACCGCTGCGTGCGCAACACGTCGAGCGCTGCCTGGTATTGGGTTTCGTTCAGCTGATAGGGGTCGCCGATCCCGAGCTCGGGTTGGACGCTCTTGAGGTACAGCGCCGCGTCGGCCACGTAGATCGGGCCGTCGTACGCCTGCACCCGACCCTGATTCGGCTGTCCGTCCGGCAGGTCCATCGGCTCGAAGATCACATCCCACGAAGTCGGCGGTGTGTCACCGAACACGTCGGTGTTGTAGGCGAGCACGTTGGCCCCCCATTGATACGGCACCCCATAGTGTGCGCCGTCCACCGTGTGCCATGGAGCATTCTGCAGTCGATCGTCGACCGTACCCCAGCTCGGGACGAGATCGGTATTGACCTCCTGAACCGTCCCGCCTGCGATCAGGCGCAGGCTGGCGTCACCCGAGGCGGTGACCAGGTCGAACTCATCCGATCCTGTCATCAGCGCCACCATCTCATCGGAGGTGCCGGCGGTCTTCACCTCCACCGAGCAGCCCGTTTCGGCCTCGTACCCGGTGACCCAATCGAAGGCGGGATCTGTCTCGCCTCGCTCTATGTAGCCCGCCCAGGCGACGATGACCACCTTGCCTTCGCCCTCGCCCACCTCCTGGAGCGGCCCTCCTTCTGCAGCCTCGTCGCCTCCGCCTCCGCAGGCAGCGATGACGAGAGCGAGCAACGTGACCAACGTCACTCTGCGTTTCATGTACTTCCTCTCTCCCTTTGGGTCAGTCCCGCCCGGATCACCGAGCGGGGTCTCCGGTCATCTCCTGAGTCAGGGGACGACATGCTCTGTCGGGCCACACGAGCCGCACCCTGCGGCCCACGCTGGCCCCCACCTCGCCGTGATCGACGTCGAGGTTCTGGCTCGCCACCGTGAGCACGGTGCCTCCCACATCGACGCGATAGCGGCTGTACATGCCGAGATAGGTGGCTTCGATCACGGTGCCGTCGATCGAGATCCCCTCACCGGTACCGCGAGTTTCCGGGTCGCCGAGAGTGATCTTCTCGGGCCGTACCGTGAAGGCACCCGGCACCCGGCGCAACCTTTCGGCCAGTTCTCCTTCGACCACGTTGGACACGCCGACGAACCCCGCCACGAAGGCGTTGCGGGGGCTCTCGTAGACCTCGGCCGGGGTGCCGACCTGCTCCACCCGGCCTTGGTTGAACACCGCCAGCCGGTCGCTCATGGTGAGCGCCTCCTCCTGGTCGTGGGTCACGTAGACAAAGGTGATGCCGACCTCGCGTTGGAGTGCCTTCAACTCGACCTGCATCGCCTGGCGCAGCTTCAGGTCGAGGGCACCGAGCGGCTCGTCGAGGAGTAGGACCGATGGACGGAGGATGAGGGCCCGGGCGAGGGCCACCCGCTGGCGCTGGCCACCCGAGAGCTGGGCAGGTTTGCGGTCTCCGTGCGCATCGAGGTGTACGAGCGCAAGGGCCTCCTCCACCCGGCGGCTGCGTTCGTCGTCGGGCACCTTCTTCACCATGAGCCCGTATCCGACGTTCTCGTTGACGGTCATGTGCGGAAACAGCGCGTAGTCCTGAAAGACGGTGTTGACGTCGCGGTCGTAGGGGGCGAGTCCGGAGACATCGTTCCCGTGCAGAATGATCCGTCCCGAGGTCGGCACCTCGAATCCGGCGATCATCCGCAAGCAGGTCGTCTTGCCCGAGCCGGACGGACCGAGCATGGAGAAGAACTCGCCATCCCGAATGGACAGGGTGACACCATCGACCGCCTGGACTTCTCCGAAGGTCTTCGAGATCTCTTGCAGGTCCACGGAGACGGTCATGTCGGCGAGACAGTACACCCCGAAACAGGCGCGCGAGTCGCCGAATCGAGCACCGCCTCCCGGGGATCCGGACCGTCGATTTGGACCGAGCGACACCCGTTCCATCGACTGTTGCGACCTTGCCTCTCGGGCCGGCGCAACCTGCGGGCGAAGGCGCCCAGCGCCTGGAAGCTTCTGGGCGATTCCACACCGAAACCGGCCCAGAACGCGCCGCACGACGTGATCGAGCCTGTCAGTAGGTCTCGCCCATCCTGCGGTCGGAGGCAACGCCGATCCGACGGCTCCTAGGATCATCGTCGTCGCCGTCACGTAGGGAGATCGCGAGATGGCAATCCGGAAGCACGGAACGGCAGCCAAGGGCGCCATCCGTGCGGACCGGCCCGTCACGGTTCAGGCCGACTACCTGGTCGTCGGGGCCGGCGCCGCGGGCATGGCCTTCGTGGATTCGCTCATCCACAACGCCGACGTCCACGTGGCCCTGGTGGACCGCCGACACAGCGCCGGGGGTCACTGGCTCGACGCCTATCCGTTCGTAAGGCTGCACCAGGCATCCGAGTTCTATGGCGTGGCCTCGACCCCACTGGGCGATGGCGAACTGCAGGCCGCCGGCCCGGAGGCGGGCATGCACCAGCGGGCACCTGCGCCGGAGATCGTGGCCTACTACGCCCGCGTACTGGAGAGCATGGTCGCCTCCGGCCGGGTCGCCTTCCACCCCAACGGTGAGTACATCGGCGGACGGCGCTGGGCTTCCCGGCTGTCGGGACAGCATTTCACCGTGCCGGACAGCTGCCGCGTCGTCAACGCCAACTACCTGGCACCGGACATTCCGGCCCACACCCCCGCCCCCTTCGGCGTTGCAGACGGCGTCCGCTCCATACCGGTCAACGACCTGGTCAGGCTGCCCGGGTTACCCGGTCAGTTCGTGATCGTGGGCTCAGGCAAGACGGCCACCGACGCCATCGTCTGGCTGCTCGACAATGGCGTGGATCCGGACAGAGTCTGCTGGCTACGCCCGCGGGACCCCTGGATGTTCAACCGCGCGGTCGTGCAACCGGATCCGACCATCAACTTGGGCATGGCCGCCGACATCCTGGAGTCGGCCCGCGATGCCACGTCGCCGGACGACCTCTTCCTGCGCATGGAGGCAGCAGGCGTGATGATGCGTGTCGATCCACGGGTCACTCCCACCATGGCGAAGACTCCGACACTGGCGCATTGGGAGCTCGACCGCCTGAGGACCATCGAGAATGTGGTGCGGATGGGCCACGTTCGCCACGTACAGCCGGGGCGTCTCGTGTGTGCGGACGGCGATGCTGCGATCGACCGCGACGCGCTGGTGGTGCACTGCGCCGCCTCTGGACTTCGGTACGAACCGCTGGTGCCGGTTTGGGGGTCGGAGGAGATCACGCTTCAGTGCGTTGCCACCGGGCCGATCTTCGGCGCCGCGCTCGCCGGCTACGTGGAAGCGACCCGGGAGGACGACGCCGAGAAGAACCGGCTATGCCCGCCGCACGCCCTCCCCAACACGCCGGCTGACTGGCCTCGGACGATCGTCCAGGGTGCCCAGGGATCACAGGCCCTGGCCACGGAACCAGACGTCATGCGCTGGTCCCACGCGACCAGCCTGTACCGATCTCGCATCCCGGCAGAGCGGGCCGGCGACCCCGATGTCGCCGACGCCGCCGCCCGAGTGGAGGCCGTTGCGGAGATCGGCATGGCCAGGCTGGCCGAACTGGGCGGGAGGCAGTAGTCGACAGGAGCCACCACGTGGAAAGGTGGTTCTCGGCTCTCGTGGACGTGTCCACCTGGAATTCGATCGAAAACCCGGGAGTCCCTCGCCCCGGCCGATCCGGCTACAGAGCGCTCTCTCGTTTCCGTCGAGCCACATTCGCCGCACCGGCGGGCGGTGACGCCCCGCGCCTGGCAGGTTCTGGCAGGTACCGGACCGGTTCGGGCGGTTCGCCCAACGCTCCATGGGGTAGGCGGTGTCCATGGGGTCGGACCGGTGCTTCGTCAGCAACGCGACCGGCCGCGGAATCGAGACGGGGGCGCCGTCAGGATGGTGTCACCGGAAGCCCCACACTCGCACTGGTCGATCGTCCAACGTCAGACTGAGTCGACCGGGCGAGGAAACACTGCCACTTGCATGGTGTTCTTCAAGGCTGAACCGAAACGCAACGTGTTCCTGCACCCCGAAGGCTCCCGGGATGTGTTGGTGGGCGCCGGGATGCACTCCCCGCGTGGCCCTGCGGGGCATGAGCCGTGAGTCGGTAGCTGCCACGTCGCCACCCAGCGCATGCCGCGCCGACGATCGAAAGGCTATCGTCGCTGCCAAGGAGCCGCACATGTCTGATCACAAGCTGGTCCAGCGAGCATTCACCGCGATCCTGAATCACTTCGTGAGGTTCGGCAGGGCCCCTCACTACGCCGAGCTCGCCGATGTCCTCGACATCGGCCTCGAGGACGCACGCGAACTGCAACGCGCTGCTGCCGGGGCCGCACCGATCGCAGGATATTGGCTCGCCCAGGACACAGACTTCATCGAGTCTTGGGCCCCGTTCAGCAACGTGCCCACTCATCACCAGATCAGCGTGGACGGAAAGCCCGGCTGGTACGGCCAGTGAGGCATGGAGTCGCTGGCCGTGCGCTGGCTCTTCCCTGGCAGTGAGATCGTCATCGACTCGCGCTGTCTCGACTGCGGGAAACTGGTTCACGTCCGCATGCGAGACGACGAACTGCTCGAGGTGACACCCGAATCTGCAGTCGGCTACATGCCGTCGCCATTTGCACGCTCTCGAGCTGGTTCTGGGGCGTTCAACTGAAGCCGGATGAACCTCTTCCGGTCGGAAGAACACGTGAAACGGTGGCCCCTCCACTTCCAGGCGGCTGACGAGTATGTCATGTCAGTGGCCGACTGGGCTGAGGTGTTCAGCGCCTCGATGTTCCGAAATCGGCTCGACCCCGACTACTTCGAACGGTCCCAGCAGTACCTCGAGGACTACCACCAGGCTCTCCGCATCAAGGGCAAGGCCGTTCCCTCCCCCGACCGCGTTCTCTTGACCGTCATGTTCACCGACATCGTCGATTCGACTCGACAGGCGGTCGCCCTGGGCGACGAAACGTGGCGAGCGCTGCTCACCCGCCACGACGAGATCACCCGGAGCCAGCTCCAGCATTTCGGAGGCACGGAGGTGAAACACACCGGGGACGGGTTCCTCTCGAGCTTCGCCAGCCCCGCTCGAGCCATTCGCGCCGCCGCCGCCATCCGGGATGCAGCTGCCGACATCGGCTTGCAGGTCCGGATCGGGATCCACGCCGGAGAGTGCGAGCTGCGGGGAAGCGACCTCAGCGGTGTCGGCGTCCACATCGGGTCCCGTGTCATGGCAGCGGCAAACCCCGGTGAGATCCTCGCCACCCAGACCGTCGTTACCGCCGTGACCGGATCCGGGATCGACTTCGTGGACAGAGGCGTTCACGAGTTCAAAGGCGTCCCCGGCACATGGACTCTCCACTCAGCCGCCGTGTGACCGTCCAAACATCCGCGACCAAAGCACGTGGGATACACCGATGCTCGTGGATGAAGAGAGGCGTCATCGGGCCTGACGCGACCAAGGACGAATTCGAGGACGAGACCCCGGGTGGGCACCCCGAAGATGGAAACGGCTGACGCGGTACACGATCGACGCATCTCCCGGATCTGGCGGAGGGGACCGACCACCCACGCCTGGCACCGGAGAACGTCGCCTGCACGAACAGGTGAGGAGGTCGAAGGGCCTGTCTATGACGAGGCCACCAGGCCGAACCCGTAGGGGAAGAGAGGATCACCGGCGTCATCGCCCTGACCGACAGGAACCTGGGCCATGCTCCGCGGCCAGGTGTATGGGAGTGTGCCGGTGAACGGCTCCAGGCCGAACAGGACGTCGGCGACGCCTTGCCCCTCGGTGCCGGGAAGCCACGCCGCCACCAGGGCATCCCAGTCGTCGACCAGGTCGGTCACGACGAGGGGCCTTCCCGAGACAATGACGACTGCGAGCCGATCGCAACGAGATCTCATCCGTTCGAGCAACCGCCGTTCGTTGTCTGCGATGGTGGGTTCGCCGTCGTCACCACGACCTTCGGCGTACGGGCGCTCCCCCACCACGGCCAGACACACGGCGGCCGGGTCCGGCACACCATCGTCGAACCGGCCGGCCCGTTCGTAGATGACGTCGGTGCCCGCGGAGACGGTGTGACGGATCGCGTCGAGGATGGAAGTCCCCTCGGTGATGTCCCCGACGCCACCCTGCCACGCCACCGTCCACCCTCCCGACTGAATGCCGACATCGTCGGCCGGTTCACCCCCGACCAGCAGCACCGGGAGTTCGGTGGAGAAGGGCAGCAGCCCGTCTTCGTTCTTCAGCAGGACCTGCGACTTGGCCACCGCCTGCCGGGCGACGTCCCGGTGCTCGGCTGATCCGACTTCGGGCAGCAATCCGTCGTCGCCGAATGGACGTTCGAACAGCCCCAGCTCGAACTTGGCCGTGAGGATCCGACGGACCGCGTCGTCGATGCGCTCGATGGGCACCGCTCCGCTTTGGACTGCTTCGGTCAGAGTGTCGATGAAGCGGTGGTAGTCGCCCGGCACCATGTTCATGTCGATGCCTGCGTTGATGGCGCGCTCCACCGCCTCTGAGTAGTCGTCCGAGATCTGGTCGATGGCCTCCCAGTCGGACACGATGAACCCGCGGAACCCGAGCTCGCCCTT
>DATCZS010000051.1:0-5486 GCA_036525795.1 Acidimicrobiia bacterium
GGACCTCGACGGTGCGTTCGAGACACGGCAGCGACCGGCGTCCTGGCCTCGACGTGCGACGTGAGACGTGAGACGTGGGACGTGCGACGTGCGACGTGAGACGTGAGACGTGAGACGTGCGACGTGAGACGTGCGACGTGAGACGTGGAACGTGCGACGTGCGACGTGCGACGTGCGACGTGCGACGTGAGACGTGAGACGTGAGACGTGAGAGCTATCCCAGCACCGGGACGGACAGCACCGCCAGCACGCCGAGGGCGGTGGCGAACGCCAGGTGGATGCGGGGGGCGTTGGGTCCCTTGACGGCGGCCCACACCCAGCCGATGAGAAAGCCCGCCGCCAGTCCGCCCAGATGCGCCTGCCACGACACCCTGGGCACGAAGAACGGGATGGCGGCGTTGATCACCAGCAGGAAGCCGAGTTGATTCAGGATCGCCCTGCCCACCCTGGTGTGGCGGCGACGCACCGCCGAGGCCATCCACACCCCGAACAGGCCAAAGATCGCCCCGGACGCGCCCACCGCCAGATCTCCCGGGGATCCCAGGGCGCTGTTCTGGGCTCCGAGATGGAAGGCGAATGCGCTCCCGACGGCCGCCGTCGACAGGTAGAGGGCGAGGAATCGGGCGGTCCCCACCTCTCGCTCGATCTGGGGGCCGAGGTTGTAGAGCGCCCACATGTTGAAGAGGATGTGGGTCAGTGAGGCGTGGAGGAGGATGACGGTCAACAGCCGCCACAGCTCCCCGGCTCTCGCCAGGAAGTTCGACATGACGAACCAGCTGAACAGTTCCTGATACAGCGCCGGCGAGAGGAACCCGATCACGTGGATCGCCACCGTCACACCGATGATCGCCGACGTCACCGGAGCGCCGCGCCGCGCCGCAGACGCCCACTGGGTGCGCACGTTCACCGTCCGTTGTGCGCCCTCCCGCTGCACGCACGTCGGACACCGCTGGCCAACGGCGGCATCGATGGAGCACTCCACGCAGATCGGCCGGTCGCACTCGCTGCACCGCAGCCCGGTCGCCCGGTCCGGATGCCGGTAGCAGGTGGTCTGGGCCCGCGGTTCGCTCACGGCGTCACGGTACCCGACCGACCCCGGTACCCCCACACCGGCTCCACCGGCGAGATCGGGCGGCGATTCCCGGTCGCACCAAGGGTCACGGCGGGCTCTCGTCTCGGGCTTTGTCCCCTTCCCCGCCGGGCCCCGCCTTCGTACGTTGGTGGGTGGACCGAGCAAGGGAGCATCCATGGCCCTCGGACACGACGGAAGGCTGTTCATCCTCGCCTTCGACCACCGGGGAAGCTTCAAGAAGAAGATGTTCGGCATCTCCGGTCGAGAGGCGACGGACGCCGAACTTGCCCGGCTGACCGACGCAAAGCACCTGGTGTGGGAAGGAGTGCTCGCCGCCCTCGAAGCGGGAGTTCCCCGCGAGTCGGTCGGCGTGCTGGTGGACGAAGAACTGGGCGCGGCGGTGGCGAAGGCCGCCAAGAGCGCAGGTCTCACGCTCGCCATGCCGGTCGAGGCCTCGGGAAAGAACGTGTTCGACTTCGAGTACGGAGAGGACTTCGGCGTCCACATCGAGGCGTTCGATCCCGACTTCACCAAGGTGCTGGTGCGCTGGAACCCGGAGGACGAACCCGGGGTGAAGCAGCTCCAGGCCGAGCGGTTGACGCGTCTTGGCGATTGGCTCCGCAGGCGAAACCGCACGTTCCTCTTCGAGCTCCTGGTTCCGGCCACCACCTCGCAGCTGGCGCTGCTTGGGGACCGGGCGGCGGCGTACGACACCGAGGTGCGGCCGTACCTCACCCTGGCCGCAATCGAGGAGATCCGCCAGGCCGGGATCGAACCGGACATCTGGAAGATCGAGGGCCTCGACCGTCGCCTCAGCTGCGAGCTGCTTGCCGACCTGATCCGCCGCGACGGAAGAGACGACGTGGTTGCGGTGGTATTGGGCCGGGGCGCCGACGAGATCAAGGTCGCCCACTGGCTGGAGATGGGAGCCGGAGTGCCCGGATACGCCGGATTCGCCATCGGGCGGACGATCTGGTGGGCCGGTGTGGAGGGGTACAAGAACGGGACGCTGACCCGGCCGGCCGCCGTCGAGATGATCGCCGAGACCTATCGCCACTTCGTCGACGTCTACACCAAGGCCGCCGCGTGATCCTTGCGGGCAGGCGTCGGAATCGCCTGTAGGGTCCGGTGCTGCACCACAGATCCAAGGAGCACTCCATGCGCATCGGCATCCTCACCGGAGGCGGTGACGTCCCCGGCCTGAATCCGTGCATCAAGGCGGTCGTCAACCGGGTGGAAGACGAGGGCCACGAGGTGGTAGGCATCCGGCGGGGATGGGCCGGACTCCTCGAGCATGATCCGGACGACCCCGAGTCCGCCGCCAGGCACTTCCTCCCCCTCGACCATCAGGTGGTTCGCACCGTGGACCGCTCCGGGGGGACGTTCCTGCACACGTCGCGCACCAATCCCCAGAGGGTCAAGGCGGGAACCGTGCCCGAGTTTCTCGCCGACCAGGCGGTCGGGGAAGGTCCCTTCGATTTCACGCCCCACGTGCTGCGGGTGCTGGAGGATCAGAAGATCGACGTCCTCATCCCCATCGGCGGCGACGACACGCTGTCATACGGGATGCGCCTCCACGAGGAGGGCGTCCCGGTCATCGCCATCCCCAAGACGATGGACAACGACGTGCACGGCACCGACTATTGCATCGGCTTCTCGACCGCCGTCACCCGGGGAGTCGAGTTCGTGACCAATCTGCGCACCAGCACCGGCTCCCACGAGCGGATCGCCGTCCTCGAGCTCTTCGGACGAAACTCGGGCGAGACATCGCTGATCACCGCCTACCTGGCGGCGGTCGACCGGGCGATCATCTCCGAGGTCCCGTTCGACATCGATCGCCTGTGCGACATGTTGATGCGCGACCGGAATCGGAACCCCAGCAACTACGCCATGGTCACCATCTCGGAAGGCGCCGTCCTGATCGGTGGCGAGATCCTGGAGCGGGGCGAGGCAGACGCCTACGGCCACCGCAAGCTGGGCGGCATCGGCGACCTCACCGCCGAGCTGATCAAAGAACGCACCGGTGTGGGAGTCATCGAACAACGCCTCGGCTATCTCGTCCGCTCCGGCCGGCCCGACTCGCTCGACCTCATGGTGGCGAACAACTACGCGGTGATGGCGGCGGATCTCGCGATGGAAGGCGCCTCGGGCCGCATGGTGTCGCTGCGGGGAGGCACGTACACCGCCGTGCCGATCTCGGTCACCACCGAGGGCGTCAAACGGGTCGACGTGGGCGAGCTCTACGACGCCGACACCTACCGGCCCAAGATCCGCCACATCGGCGGCAAGCCGATGTTCCTGTACTGATGGAGATCTCCATGACTCACCCCACCGCCGGCGAGGAGGCCCGCCAATGACCGTCGTCGGAGTGCTCACCGCCGGAGGGGACTGCCCCGGGCTCAACGCCGTCATCCGGGCGGTGGTGACCCGCAGCCTCGCCCACGACAACGAGGTGGTGGGCATCCTGAACGGATGGGAAGGGCTGATGGAGGGCCACACCCGCCATCTCGACCGCGACGACGTGCGCGGGATCGTCGCCAAGGGCGGCACGATCCTCGGCACGTCCCGGCTCGACCCGTACGTCCACGGAGACGGGTACGCCAGCGTGGCGCGCACCGTCGAGTCGAACGACATCGACACCGTGGTGGTCATCGGAGGAGATGGGACGCTCCGATCCGCCCTCAGGCTCTCGGAGGAGGGTCTCCCGGTGATCGGCGTCCCCAAGACCATCGACAACGACATCGCCGCCACAGACGTGGCGTTCGGATTCAACACGGCGGTGGAGATCGCCACCGAGGCGATCGATCGCATCACCACGACCGCCGAGGCGCACAACCGGATCATGCTGGTCGAGGTCATGGGTCGCACCCAGGGCTGGATCGCCACACACGCCACGATCGCCGGCGGCGGGGACGCCCTTCTCATTCCCGAGATCCCCTACGACCTCGACGAGGTCGCCACGATCATCAAGAGCCGGCACAGGCGCGGCAACCGCTACTCGGTGGTGGTGGTCTCCGAAGGCGTCGAACCGCCCGATGGCGCCTCGACGCCTGAACAGGTCGACGTGTTCGGCTTCACGCGACTGGGCGGCGTGGCCTACCAGATCGCCCCGCTCCTCGAGGAGCGCACCGGATTCGAGACCAGGGTGACCGTGCTGGGGCACTTGCAGCGGGGTGGAACGCCCACCGCCTTCGACCGGGTGCTCGGAACCCGGTTCGGGGTGACCGCCGCCGATATGGCGGCCCGCGGCGAGACCGGGGTGATGGTGGCGTCCCACGGCACCCGCATGGTGGCGGTGCCGCTCGCAGAGGCCTGTGCGGAGATCCGCGGCGTCGGCCGGGAGCTCTACGACACGGCGGCGACGTTCTTCGGGTGATCGACGCGGGTCGGGCCGGCGCCGGCCCGACCGTTCGCCACGCACTCCGTTCGACTCAGCGTTCTGCGTTCAGTCTGTCGACGACCGCATCGAGGTCGGGGGGCATCGGACTGTCGAACGCCAGCGGCTCGCCGCTGGTGGGATGATCGAGCTCCAGCCGGGCGGCGTGGAGAAAGAGCCGGGGTACCGGGACCGGGTCCCGGCCCCCGTACGTCCGGTCGCCCAGCACCGGATGCCCGATCCCGGCCAGGTGGACGCGAATCTGATGGGTGCGTCCCGTCTCGAGCGTCACCTCGAGCAACGCCACCCCGGGAGGGTCCCACTCGACCCGCCGCCGGTAGTGGGTCACCGCCGGCCGGCCCTGGGACAGCATCGCCCGCCGCGTGGGATGGTGGGGGTCGCGTCCGATCGGGGCGTCGACGGTGCCGCGCGGGATCGAGAAGGTCCCCTGCACCATCGTGACGTATTCGCGGACGACCGCCCTGCGGCGCATCGCCCGGACGAGGGCGGTGTAGGCCTCCGAGCTCCGCGCGACGACGAGGAGGCCCGAGGTCTCACGGTCGAGCCGGTGGACGATCCCCCAGCGGCCTTCCTGTCCGACACCTTCGATCTCGGGAAAGCGATGCAGGAGCCCGGCCGCCAGCGTTCCTCCCGCTCGGCCTGCACCGGGATGAACGACCACCCCGGCCGGCTTGTCCACGACGACCAGATCGTCATCGACGTACACCACCCCGAACTCCACCTCCTCGGCTTCCATTGCCGGGCGAGCCACCGGCTCCGGGAAGCTCACCATCGACCCATGCGACAGCCGTTCCTTGGCCGCGAGCGGTCCCGTCTCGCCTAACACCTGCCCGGCATCGACCATCGCCCGCGCCTCGGCGCGGCTGACCCCGGCCAGCACCGCCACGATCTTGTCCACCCGCTCCCCGTCGAGCGACACCGGCACTCGCTCGGTCACGAGTGACGCCATGAGAGCAGCAACAGCAACGCGACCCCGACGGTGATAGAGCTGTCGGCCACGTTGAAGACCGGGAAGTT
>DATCZS010000052.1:0-37592 GCA_036525795.1 Acidimicrobiia bacterium
TCGAAGTCTTGGGACTGCGTGCGCTTCGTGACTCCGTTCAGCGCCTCGGTCACCGGCACACCGAGCCGGGCTTCGGCGATGGCCCGGCCGAACTCGCGGGCGGTCGGGTTGGGAGCTTCCTGCGCCACCGCCTCCACCGCCTGCAGCAGCGAGTAGCCGGCGCGGAGCGAGGTCGACAGCAGCGTCAACGTGTCGGGGAGCTGGCTCTCGAAACGCTTCTTCTCGCGGCCGCCGATGAAGTTGATGACGGCAAAGACGAACACCACGGCGATCACGAACACGATCAGCCCCGGGATCGGGTTCAGCGTGAACAGCGCCGTGAGCAGGCCCGCCACCGCCGCCAGGCCGAACGCCGCCGCGATCGCCTCGCCTGCAGCCAGCGGGATGTTGCCCTGTTCCAGTGTCGAGTTGATGGCCGCCAGGAAGCCGCGCTTTCGGGCCGCCTCCTCGGCCCGGGACGTGAGCCGGGAAATCAGAGGAAGGCGCTGCAGGAGCGGCTTCTTCTCTTCCTCGACGCCTCCCCCGCGCCGCCCGTAGGCAGCCAGGCGGCGTGTGAACGAGTTCTCGTCGTCGCTTCGGCTCCCGCCCAGGAGGATGAAGGCGAAGATCCCTGCCGCCAGTCCGATTCCAACTGCGGACAACAGACGCAGCATGCCGGCCTCCATCGGAAGCGGGCTCTCGATCTTCACAGGCTGAGGCGGAGGGAAGGTGGTCGTGGTGGTGATCTGGCTCGCGGTGGTGGTGGTGACGAAGCCCGGTACACCCACCGAGGTGTCCGCTTCGAGCGGGCCGTATGTCACCCCGAAGGTCACATCCTGGGGGATCGCCACCGGGCTGTTGAACCGCACCACCAGCGTGTTGCCCAGCTCCCGCTGGATCTGGCCGTAGATGCCGGCCAGCTGCTCCGGTTCGGGGGTGGAGAGGAACAGTCCGTTGGCCGAGGCCACGATGGACTGCAGGTCGGTCGGGTTGAACTCCCCCGACTCGAGCGCAACGCCGAACACCCGGATGCCCTCGCCGGCGACCGCCGCGATGGCGTCGTCCACGGTGGCGGCTGACCCGTCGTCCTGACCGTCGGTGAGCACGATCATGTTCTGGCGGAGCTGATCCGACGCCCCCCGGTAGAGCTCTGCGGCCCGGACGATCGCGTCGAACATGGCCGTGTCACCCTCGGCTTCGATGGAGTCGATCCGTTCGAGGAGCGTCGAGGAGTTGTTGGTGAAGCTCGTCAGGACGTTCACCTCCGAGGCGAACGTGACCAGGGCGATGAAGTCCTCTGGCCGCTTCTGGGCGACGAAGCTGCGAGCTGCCGTCTTGGCCGCCTCGATGGCGTCGTTCTCGGCCATCGAGCCGGACGTGTCGATCACCAGCACCACGCCCTGGGTCACCGATTCGTTGCGCAGCAGCTCGATCTCGGCGTCCTGGATCCGCAGCCCGTCCTGTGTCAGCAGGAGCTGGCCTGGATCCAGTGGCTCGGTCAGGTTGCGAAACTCGACGATCATCGTGACCCTGCCCGCCTCGTCGTAGCGGTTCAGGTTGACGTTGATGATCTCGACCTCTGCCTCAGGGGCGGGAGGGGGAGCCGGAGGCTCCTCCTCGGTCTGGGCGAACGCGATCCCCGGTGCAGCGAGTGCCGCCGCCAGAATCCCCCCGAGTAGCGGTCGAGCGAGCCTCATCGCACCATCGAGAACGAGTCGTTGCCGCTTCTTCGGGCGAACGGCTCCGGCTGGAACAGGTCGGCCGGCAGCCGTATGCCCAGGTCCTGGAGATGCTCCGAGAAGGTGGGGCGGATCCCGGTCGCCTTGAGACGGCCCTGAAAGCGTCCTTCTGCGTCCACCCCCATGCCGAAGTCGAACTGGAAGAGATCCTGCAGGGTGATGATCTCGCCCTCCATTCCCTCGACCTCGGTGATGTGGGTCACCCGGCGGGTTCCGTCCCTCAGGCGGCTGATCTGCACGATCAGGTCGATCGCCGAGGCGATCTGCTCACGGATGGCTCTGACCGGAAGGTCGTACCCGGCCATCAGGACCAGGGTCTCGAGACGGGACAGGGTGTCGCGGGGGCTGTTGGCGTGGATGGTCGTCAACGAGCCATCATGACCGGTGTTCATGGCCTGCAGCATGTCGAGCGCCTCGCCGCCTCGACACTCTCCGACGACGATCCGGTCCGGACGCATGCGGAGGGTGTTCTTCACGAGCTCGCGAATCGGGATGGCGCCCTTCCCCTCGATGTTCGGTGGCCGCGACTCGAGCGAGAGGACGTGGTCCTGGTGGAGCTGCAGCTCGGCGGCGTCCTCGACGGTGACGATCCGCTCGTCCGAGGGCAGATAGCTCGACATGACGTTGAGCGTGGTGGTCTTTCCCGACCCTGTGCCCCCGGCGATGAGGACGTTGAGCCGCCCGACGACGCACGCCCGCAGAAAGTCGGCGGTGCGCTGGTTGAACGTGCCGAACCGGATCAGGTCGGACTCGGTGTACGGGTCGACGGCGAACTTACGAATGGTGAGGAACGGTCCACCGATCGCCAGCGGCTGAATGACCGCGTTGACGCGGGAGCCGTCCGGAAGACGGGCATCGACCATCGGCGTTGCCTCGTCGACGCGACGTCCGATCGTGCCCACGATCTTGTCGATGATCCGCCGGAGGTGGACCTGGTCGACGAACCGCACATCGGTCTTGTGCAACTTGCCGTCGCGCTCGATGTAGACGTCGTATGGGCCGTTGACCATGACCTCGGTGATGTCCGGGTCGTTCAGAAGCGGGTCGATCGGACCGTAGCCGAGGACGTCTGAGGCGATCTCGTTGAGGAGTTGCTTGCGGTCCGCCGATGTGAGCGGAAGACCCTGTTCCTGTTCGACCGCCCACTCCAGCATCTCCATGACGCGCAGCCGCAGTTCGGCGTCGCTCATCTGCCGGTCGTAGAGCGTGGGGCCCAGCTCCTCTACGACCTTGAAGTGCAGCCGGCCCCGGAGCTCCTGGACCGCCTCCGACCGGACCCCGGTGAACGAGGAGGTTTCGGTCGACTTGGCTGCTGCGACTCTTTCGGAAAGCGATGGCATGTTCTCGACCCCTTAGTTGTTCCAGGATGGTCCGCGGGATGACCCTTCGGTCAATTTCGGCGGAACAACCCCCCACCTGTAGAAGCTTGTGGATGAGCGCCGGTGACCAGCTCGAACACCTCTTCGAACCCCTTGGCCACCTTCGACTTCGGTGCGGATTCGACGACCGGGCGGCCTTCGTTGACGGATGCCGCCACGATACCCTCCGACGGAATGCGCGCTTCGATCTGAGACTTGAGCGCGCCCTCGATCTCCTTGTCGTCGAGACGCGCCTTGGCGTTCGACCGGTTCAGCACCAGTTTGACCTTGGTGGTCGGGAACTTGAGGAGCCGCAGCGTCTCCAGCGCCAGCTTGGCGTTCTTGACCGACGGAAGGTCCATGTCGACCACCATCAGCACCTGATCCGACCGCTCGAGAAGCGACAGCAGCAACTCGTCGAGCAGCGAGGCCGAGTCGATCACCACGTAGTCGAACATGCTCTTCAACAGCTCGAGGATCTGCAGCAGACCGGCGGTGGTGATGTCGTCGGCGAAGGCCGGCTCCAGGGGGGCGGCAAGCACCTTGAGTCCAGATGGGTGCTCGGTGAGGATCGACGCCAGGAGCTGTTCGTCGAGCCGGTGCAGCTCGGCGGAGGCGTTCACCACCGTGAACTTGGGCTCCAGCTGGAGAACCAGACAGACATCCCCGAACTGCAGGTCGGCGTCGACCAGGCAGACGTTCAGGTTCGGTTCGCGCGCCAGCAACACCGCCAGGTTGGTGGCGGTCACGGTCTTTCCGCTGCCGCCCTTGGCCGACATCACCGTGACGACCTGGCCCTTCCCGGCTGCCTCCGCTTTCTGCGGTCCGCCGGAGTGGAGCTTGAGGACGTCGCTCGAGAACTGACTGATGACCTGGGCGATCTTGTCCTCTGTGAGCGGAGCCTCGATCACGTCGACCACGCCCACCCGCATCGCCGACCGCAGAAGGCCGGCGGTGACCGACTCGGCGACCATCAGCGTCAGCAGCGTCGGATCCTGCAGCCGGAGCTGGCGCACGGAGTCGAGCGCATCCTCCCGGGCGTAGCTCGGCCCGAGGATCACCATCCGGAGGTTGCCCCCCTCGATCGCCTGCAGGGCGTCGCCGATCGACAGGGCCGTCGGCAGCCCCCCATCGAAGAGGCGCTTCGCCTCTGCGATGAAGTCGTCATCTTCGTCGATGACGAGCAGGTTGTTCTCAGTCAGTGACACGGGTCGCCTCTCAACTGTCTCCGAAGATGTCCTCGACCAGGTCGCCCTCGAAGAGCTGTTCGATCGTGACACCGCGGGTGTCGACCTCGACGAAGTCCGGCGGCACCAGGGTGTAGTAGAGCGATCCGCTCCCCTGGGCGAACACCAGCTTCTCGGCCTCCTCCGGAGTGACCTCGAGGGTGAACACGGTCGACAGCGCCGGGCCCTCACCCTCCTGGACGGTTCCGGTGTCCTCACCGGTCTCCGGGGTTGCGCTGATCTCGCCGGTCAGATCCGAATCGGGCTCGGGGCGGATCGCCTGTCCGACCGCCATCACGGGGAGCCCTTGCAGCACGTAGCGGGTGTACGTGACCGAGACCTGATCCTCCGGGGTCTCACCGGCGGTGCCGGTGTCGTCCACAGGGATGCCGAAGTCGGGTGATTCCTGGGCGAGGGCGGTCAGGCGGAACTCGATGTCGATGGTGATGATGATGTTGACGCGGTCGCCGGGGCGAACGAAGCCGTTGACGCCCTGCACCGCACCGGGAGACACCGTGATCGCCTGCTTGCCCTCGGGGATCAGCTCAGCCAGCGGAGTGATCTCGATGGTGAGCTGCACCCACTGGTTGGCGGTGAGGATCTGATTGCCCGAGATCGGACCGGCGGCCACTCTCCCGCCGAGAATCGACTGCAGCTGATCCTGATTCTGGATCGCGCCCTGGGGGAGGTCTTCGAGCTGTTCGGTCGACTCCTCGAACAGGGTCCCGCGACCCTGCAGGATGAAGGTTCCCTCGGTACCTTCGGCGATCGGGTTGATCGCCCGAAAGACGACCACCTCTTCCTGGTCGGCGATCACGTCTTCTTCGATGCCGCTCAGGTACTGGAAGATAGAAAAGGCGGCCACACCGGCGAGAACCAGTGCGATCACCAGTACCAACGCTCTCCTACCCATCAATGCTCCTCGGTTGTGTCCCCACCGGGCGGCGATTCCGTCGACCTCCGATGCTTCGGATGGTCATTCCGCCCCCACTCGCGATTGGGCTTGTCTGTGTGTCTTCTCGGACCGTCACGATGCTAGGCGCCCGCGAACGGATATCCGGGTGTTGTCGTCCTCGATCCCGACACACTTGAGGATCTTCTCGCGCAACTCAGCGTTGCATCCCCCCGGCCGGCGGTCAAGGATCGGCTCAACGCCGGCCGATCCCCCGCTCCTTGAGCTCCTGGAGGATGGCCTCGAGCGAGGCGTCGACCGCCACCGGTGGGCGCTCCTCCTCCTCGGGACCGAACTCGCGCTCGAATTCGCGGCGGGCCGGTGGCCGGCGCCGCGGGGCGTTCATCGCCTCCTCGCGCTCCTTCCAGTCGGGCGCAGCCTGCTTGATCGACAGGCTCACCCGGCGGCGCTCGTCGTCGAGCTCGGTGATCTTGGCCTGAACGGTCTGGCCGATCGACAGTTCGAGCTCGGGCGATTCCACCCGGTGCACCGCGATCTCAGACACGTGGACCAGACCCTCCACACCCTCGGCGATGGAGATGAACGCGCCGAAGGGAACCGTCTTGATGACCTTGCCCTCGACGACCTTGCCCACCTCGTGGTCGCGGGCGAACACCACCCACGGATCCTCCAGGGTCTGGCGGATCGAAAGCGAGATGCGCTCGCGGTCGCGGTCGACTTCGAGCACCTTGACGCCCACCTTGTCGCCGACCTTGACCACCTCGGAGGGATGGTTCACATGCTGCCAGGACAGTTCCGAGACGTGGACCAGGCCGTCCATGCCGCCCAGGTCGACGAACGCGCCGAAGTTGACGACCGAGGACACGACACCTTCACGAACCTCGCCCTCGGCGAGGCCGTCGAGGAAGGCGGTGCGCTGCTCGGCCTGCTCCTCTTCCAGGTAGGCCCGGCGGGACAGCACCACGTTGTTGCGGTTGCGGTCGAGCTCGATGACTTTGGCCTCGATGTCCTGGCCGATGAACGGCTCGAGGTCGCGGACCCTGCGCAGGTCGACCAGCGACGCGGGCAGGAACCCGCGCAGGCCGATGTCCACGATCAGGCCGCCTTTGACGACTTCGATCACGGTGCCCGTCACGGTCTCGCCACTCTCGGTGATCTGGCGGATTCGGCCCCACGCCCGCTCGTATTGCGCGCGCTTCTTGGAGAGGATGAGCCGGCCTTCGTCGTCCTCCTTGTTGAGGACCAGGGCCTCGATCCGCTCGCCCACCTGCACCACCTGGCGCGGGTCGATGTTGTTGCGGATCGACAGTTCGGAGGTGGGGATCAACCCTTCGGACTTGTACCCGATGTCGACCATGGCGCCGTCTTGATCGACGCCGACCACCGTCCCCTCGACGATGTCGCCTTCCTTGAACTCCAGCACCGTGGCGGCGATCGCCGCCTCGAAGTCGTCGAGCATGGCGTCGGACAACTCGCTCAGGTCGGGAGCGACGATGGCCGCGGGACCGGGCGGCTCCGGTTCGTCGCTGGCCGTCACCGCGGCCTCGGCGACCTCGACCTCGGGGGTGGGCTCGGCCTCGGGAGCGGCGGGTGCTGCCGGCTCGTTCACGGCTTCCGCCGTCTCGGCGACCTCGACCTCGGGGGTCGGCTCGGCCTCGGGGGCGGCGGGTGCTGTCGGCTCGTTCACGGCTTCCGCCGTCTCGGCGACCTCGACCTCAGGGGTCGGCTCGTGCTGTGTCTCCTCCGACACAGGCGCGTTCTCGTTCTCAGACATGGGTGGGTTTCGTACCTCCGAAGGATTCTCCCGTCCGCGCGAACAGGTCGACAGACGGGGTGGCAGAACCGTACCACGCCGGTCGCGCCGGTCCAAGCGACGACGGCGGCTCAGCCTTCAGCGATCAGCGATCAGCGATCCACCCCGACGTGAGACGTGTGACGTGAGACGTGTGACGTGCGACGCTATCCCTTCACCTCCGCCAGGTTGGGGCCGGTGGAGATGTCCACCACCAGCGGGACCGCCAGCTCGGTGACCCCCTCCATCACCCTCTTGATGAGGGCGACCGCCTCCTCGATCTCGGCGTCGGGGGCCTCGAGGATCAGCTCGTCGTGGATCTGCAACAGCATGCGAGTCGCCATTCCTCGCTCTGCGAGCTCGCGATCGAGGTCGATCATCGCCAGCTTGATGATGTCTGCCGCGGTTCCCTGGACCGGAGCGTTCAGCGCCATCCGCTCCCCCATCTGGCGGATGCGGAAGTTGTCGCTCTTCAACTCCGGCAGGTGTCTGCGCCGGCCGAACATCGTTGCGGTGTACCCGGTGCGCCTCGCCTCGGTGACGATGCCGTCCATGAACTCCTTCACCTGCGGAAACTGGGCGAAGTAGGCGTCCATGTGTTCCCTCGCCTCGTCCCGGGAGATGTCGAGCCGGCTGGCGAGTCCAAACGCCTCCATCCCGTAGAGCAGGCCGAAGTTGATCATCTTCGACCGCCGGCGCATCTCGGACGACACCAGGTCGGGCGACACGCCGAACACCCGCGACGCGGTGGCGCGGTGGATGTCTGCCCCGCCGACGAACGCCTCGACCAGCCCGGGGTCGCGCGACATGTGGGCCAGCACCCGCAGCTCGATCTGGGAGTAGTCGGCCACGACGAACGTCGACCCTTCCTCGGCCACGAACGCCCTCCTGATCGTCATCCCCAGTTCCGACCTGACCGGGATGTTCTGCAGGTTGGGTTCTTCGGAGGACAGCCGCCCGGTGGTGGCCGCCATCTGGTTGAACGTGGTGTGGATGCGGCCGTCAGACCGGATGAGCGGCAGGTACCCGTCGACGTAGGTGGAGCGGAGCTTCTCCAGCTCGCGGTATCGCAGCAGGTGTTCGACGATCGGGTGGGCGTCGCGCAGCTTCTCGAGTACCGAGGCGTCGGTCGACGGTTTGCCCGTGGACGTCTTCTTGGCTGCAGCCAGCCCGAGCCGGTCGAACAGCACGACCCGCAGCTGGTCGGCGGAGTTGACGTTGAACGGCTCTCCGGCCTCGCGGTGGATGGCTGCCTCCAGTTCGAGCAACTGGCGCCGGAGGTCCTCACCGAGCACCTCCAGGTATTCGCGATCGATCGCGATTCCGGCTCGCTCCATGCGCGCCAGCACCTCGATCAGGGGGACTTCCGCCGTGCGGTAGAGATCCCATTCCTCGCGCTCCACCAGCAGTTCTTCCAGCCGCCCGGAGAGGAGTCGCAGGGCGACTGCATGCCGGGCGGCGTCGTCGAGATCGGGGCCCTCTGAGAAATCGAGCATGCCCTGTCCGGATGTGCCGGCCCCCTCCCGGTCGGGCGAGACCAGCTCGAGCCCCAGGTGACGCTGGCAGAGATCGTCCAGCGCGTAGGTCCGGGAGGCAGGGTCGAGCACATAGCCCGCCAGCGCCGTGTCGATCTCGATGCCCGCGAGCTCCACGCCGTGGTCGGCCAGCGCATGGACGATCGGCTTGCCCTGGTGCACCCACTTCGGAACGGTCGCATCCGCGAGCGGGCCGGCCAGCAGGTCCAGGCGGTCGACCGGCACGAGCACCGCAGACTCGGGGCCGTCGGCGATCGCCAACCCCTGGAATCCGCCCTCCTCCACCCACCAGAACACGAGAGGAGCCATGCCCGCCAGCTTCTCCAGGTCGCTCGACGTCGCCATCCGGCCTTCGGCGTCGAGCGCCTCCACCATCTGGGCGGCAGCTTCGGGCTGCACTCCCAACAGGTCGTCCCACATCGAGTGGAATTCGAGACTGTCGAACAGCGCCTTTGCCCGTCCCCGGTCCCACTCCGCCCGGCGCAGGTCCTCGGGCTCCCTCTCCAGATCGAGGTCGCGCACCAGCGCCATCAGGCGCCGGTTGAGGAACACCTGTTCACGGGAGGCGGCCAGGTTCTCGGCGAGCTTGGGCGTCTGCTCGTCGAGGTGTTCGTAGATTCCCTCCAGGGTCCCGTACGAGTTGATGAGCTTTGCCGCCGTCTTCTCCCCCACACCCGGGACCCCGGGGAGGTTGTCGGAGGTGTCGCCGCGAAGGGCGGAGTATTCGACGTACTGATCCGGCCGGATTCCGTAGCGTTCCTCGACGTAGGCGCTGTCGGCCAGCACGACGTCGGTGATCCCCCGACGGGTGTAGACGACCCGGAGGCCGCCGTCGATGAGCTGGAACGCATCGCGGTCCCCCGTGACGGCCAGCACCCGCCAACCCTCGTCGATCGCCCGACTCGCCATCGAGGCGATCACGTCGTCCGCCTCGTATCCCTCGCGTTGGATCTGGGCGATCCCCAGCGACTCGAGGACCTCGCGTATCAGGGGGACCTGCGACTTGAAGGCATCCGGCGTGGCCGCCCGCTGCGCCTTGTACTCGGGGTACTCGTGGCTGCGAAACGTCTCGCGGGACACGTCCCAGGCCACCGCCAGCGCATCGGGGTGGTGGTCCCCCAACAGCTTGATCAGCATCCGGGTGAACCCGTACACGGCGTTGGTCACCTGTCCGGAGGTGGTCGCCAGATCCTCCGGCAGGGCGAAGAACGCCCGGTAGGCGATGGAATGGCCGTCGATGAGCGCCAGGGTGGGCATGTGAAGCGACAGTAGTGGTCGCCGCGATCGGCGGTCAGCGATCAGCGGTCATCGACCGGTTGCCAGCGACCGGCAGTGAGCACCGGGGTTCGATGGCGCGCCCGGCCGGAGCCGGGCGCGCCATTGGCAACGGCCACCGGTGTTTTGTGACAGACATCCTCAGCCAGGGAGTGGGGGGAGTGGGGGATGCGGCAAAGGATGAACTGTCCCGGTGGCCGTTGCGATCCCGACCCTACTCACCGAATAGGGCGGTGTTGTGGATTGTCTGCACCAACGCGACCACACCGCGGACAGGATGTCGGTGCCGGAGGCGGGACTCGAACCCGCACGCCCTAGGGACAATGGATTTTGAGTCCATCGCGTCTGCCAATTCCGCCACTCCGGCGCACCCACGAGTGTAGATCGCACCACTCGCCGCCCGGTCCAGCCGATACCATGTCGCCATGGGACGGGTCGAGAAGAAGCTGTTCGCCATCGCCGATGCGCTCCTGGCGCTCGACGAAGAACGGGCCCTGGTGGCGGCCGAGCTCAACGCCCACATGCACATCGACGACGACACCCAGCGCGACGCCGTCGTCTCGGGGACGAATCTCGACCGGCTGGAAGCATCCTCCACCGCCGCCGACGTGCGCCGGTTCCAGCGCCGCCTCGACCAGATCGCCGCCAAACGCCAGCGCCTGGAACACAAGCGGGCGTTGCTGCTCCCCCGGGTGATGGACAACTGAGGCGTCGCACGTCGCACGCCTCACGTCACACGTCGCACGTCACACGCCTCACGTCGCTCGTCGCTCGTCGCAGGTCGCAGGTCACACGTCGCTCGTCGCAGGTCGCAGGTCCCAAGTCGCAAGGTCTTGGGTGATGGGTCGTGGGTCATGCCCCCGCCAGGCGTCGCCGAGCGAAGCGAAGCGCAAGGGACCCAAGACTCGAGACCCAAGACTCGAGACCCAAGACGCCGAGCGAAGCGAGGTCTCAGTGCAGCGCTGCCGCCAGCTCGGCGACGGCCGCGCCCACCGATTCGGCGGCGGCCTGGGGCGTCTCTGCGTCCAGCACCCGCCGGACGAGGGCCGAGCCGACGATGACTCCATCGACATGGGCCGCGGCCGACCGGGCTTGTTCGGCGGTGGAGATCCCCACGCCGGCCACGATGGGGGTGTCGGTGATGCGGCGGATCCGTTCCGACAGCTGGGCGATCCGGGCACCGGCGTCATGGCGCTCCCCGGTGACGCCCATCTCGGCCACCGCGTAGATGAACACCGGGTCGGCCTCGGCCACGCGGCGCACCCGGTCGTCGGTCGAGGTGGGGGCGGCGAACAGCACCATGCCCAGACCGTGACGTCGGGCCGCCTCGACGAACGGGGCCGCCTCTTCGATCGGCAGGTCAGGGACGATCAGGCCATCGGCACCCCGCTCTGCCAATCCCGCACAGAATCCGTCGACTCCCCGTCTCAGAACCGGGTTCACATAGGTCATCGCCAGAACCGGCCGGTCGCAGGCCGACGACACGGCTCCGACCAGGTCGAGGCTCACCGAGAGCGTCGCTCCCCTGGCGATCGCCTGGTCGCTCCCCCGCTGGATCACCGGTCCGTCCATCAGCGGGTCGGTGTACGGGATGCCGACCTCGAATCCGTCCGCTCCCGCCGCCGCCATCGCCTCGAACACGGCAACCGAGCTCGCGGGATCGGGCAGGCCGGCGGTCATGAACGGCAACAGAACCGTCGTCCCGTGTTCGGCCGCCTCGGCGAACAGGGACCGGAGCCGGGCCTCCCCCATCAGAGATTCCCCTTGCGGAAGCGTCCGATCTGTTCGACGTCCTTGTCACCCCGCCCGGAGACGTTCAGCAGCACCGTCCTGCCGGCCAGGCTCTCCGCCTCACGGGCGATCCACGCCACCCCGTGGGCCGTCTCGAGCGCCGGGATGATCCCCTCGGTGCGGGCGAGCAACTCGACCCCGTCCAGCGCCTCGTCGTCTGTCACCGAGACGTAGCGGGCGAGACCGGACTGGTGGAAATAGGCGTGTTCCGGTCCGACCCCCGGGTAGTCGAGCCCTGCGGATATCGAGTGCGCCTCGAGGATCTGGCCTTCGTCGTCTTGCAGCATGTATGTGCGGGTTCCGTGGATCACCCCCGGGGACCCCGCCCCGATGGAGGCGCCATGGCGTCCGGTCGCGATTCCGTGACCCGCCGCCTCCACCCCGACCAGGTCGATCCCCCGGCCGGCCAGGGGGTGGAACATGCCCATGGCATTGGACCCGCCTCCCACGCAGGCGACCGCCACGTCGGGCAGGTGGCCGGCCATCTGCTCGAGCACCTCCTCGCCGATGACCTTCTGGAATTCGCGCACCATCCACGGGAACGGATGCGGCCCCACCACAGAGCCGATGATGTAGTGCGAGCGATCGACGGTCGCCACCCAGTCGCGCATGGCCTCGCTGACGGCATCCTTCAGCGTGCCCGCCCCGCTGGTGACCGAGATCACGCGCGTCCCGAGGATCTCCATGCGGAGCACGTTGAGCGCCTGGCGCTCGATGTCAACCGCCCCCATGAAGACGTCGCACTCGAGGCCGAGGAACGCGGCGGCGGTGGCGGTCGCCACGCCATGCTGACCTGCACCGGTCTCCGCGATGACGCGCGGCTTGCCCATCCGCTCGGCGAGGAGTCCCTGACCGATGGCGTTGTTGATCTTGTGCGCCCCGGTGTGCGCCAGGTCCTCGCGCTTCAGCAGGACCCTCACCCCCAGACGCTCGGAGAGACGGGGAGCCTCGTGCAGCGGTGTGGGACGTCCGACGAACTCGCGCAGGATGGAGTGGTACCGGTCCACGAACGCCGGGTCGGACCACGCTTCGGTGAATGCCGCCTCCAGCTCTGCCAGGGCGGGCATCAGGGTCTCGGGGGCGAAGGTCCCCCCGAACTCCCCGAACCGCCCCCGAGCATCCGGGCGTTCCATTCGTGCCGTGGTCATGCGGTCCGCGCCTCCTCGACGAACCGGCGGATCCGCTCCGGATCCTTCACACCGGGCGCAGACTCTAGGCCGCTCGATGCGTCTACTCCCCAGGGGTGGCACTCGCCCACGGCCTCCCGCACGTTGTCTGGGTCGAGCCCGCCCGCCAGCACCCACGGCCTGTCGACCGACCCGAGGAAGGAAGGATCCCAGCGGGCTCCCGTGCCGCCATGCCGGTGGGGATCGTGGGTGTCGAGCAGCGGAACCTGGTCGAGCGGGATCTCGCCGAGGTCGACGGGCCCGGCGACTGCGACCGGACGGAGCACCGAGAGGCCGGCGGCGCGGGCGGCGGCGGCGACCGCGGCGGAAGTGGAACCATGAGGTTGAACCCCGGTGACTCCGCTGCGACCGGCAGCCTCCATCGCCTCTTCGGGTGACGCCTCGACCATCACGAGGTAGGTGGCGAGCCTGCCTGCGGCGACCTCGGTCAGCCGGGCGGCACGGTCGAGCGATACCCGCCGCGGGGACGATTCGGCGAGCACCAGTCCGATCGCATCCGCCCCTGAGCGCGCCGCCACCTCGACGTCGTCCGGCTCGCGCAGCCCGCACACCTTGACCCAGGTCATGACGCTCCGCGCAGCGCGGCCAGAAGTCCGCCGGGGTCCTCCGCCCGCACCAGGCTCTCCCCCACCAGCACGGCGTCGTAGCCCGCGTCCCTCAGCCGGGCGGCGTCGGCGGCGGTGTGGACACCGCTCTCGGCGATCCTGGCCGCCGCCCTTTCCAGGATCGGCGCCAGTCTCTCCGATGTGGCGAGATCCACCTCGAAGGTGGTGAGGTCGCGATTGTTGACGCCCACGATGGACGCCCCGAGGGCCATCGCCCGCTCCGCCTCGGCTTCGGTGTGGACCTCGACGAGGGCATCGAGCCCGGCCTCGCCGGCGGCCGCCAGCAACTCGGCCGCGGCCGCGTCGTCGAGGATCGCAAGGATCAGCAGCACCGCATCGGCTCCCATCGCCCTCCCCTCCCACACCTGGACCGGCTCGAGGGTGAAGTCCTTGCGAAGCACCGGCACCGCGACCTCCGCCCGCACGACTCGCAGGTCGGCGTCGGAGCCGTCGAAGTGGTCCGGTTCGGTCAGCACCGAGATGGCGGCGGCGCCTCCCTCGACGTATCGCCTCGCCTGGCCGGCGGGGTCCAGCGTGGAGGAGAGCACGCCGCGCGACGGAGACCTCCGCTTGATCTCGGCGATCACCGAGAGGCCGGGGGCGGTGATCGCCTGAGAGAATCCCCGGGCGGCGGGCATCTCGAGGGCGCGCCTGCGCAGCTCATCTCCCCGGGGACGGAGCCCCGCCAGACGGGCCCGGGTGGAAGCGACGATCGGGTCGAGCATCGCCTGCATCGTAGGAGCAGCCCGGTTCGGTCCGACGATCACGCCACCGGGGCGGGGAAGCGAACCGTGAACACCGTCCGGTCGGCGGTGGAGGTCGCGGCCACCGTGCCGCCCATCGCCCGCGTGATGGCCTCGACGATCGACAGGCCCAGCCCGGAGCCTTCCGGCCGGACCCCCCGGTACTTCCGGGCGACGTAGAACCGCTCGAACAGGTGGGGAAGATCGTCCGTCTCGATCCCGGGGCCGGTGTTCGACACCGACAGCTCCACCATCTCCCCGGCCGGACGCAGAGCGAGATCGATCGCTCCCATCTCGGGAGTGAATCTGAGGGCGTTTTCGCACAGATTGCCCACGATCTGGCCGATCCGATCCGGATCCACCCAACGCACACCGGTCGGTTCGACCTGGACCGAACAGCGGACCCTGAGCGCGCCTGCCCGGTCGGCGTACGCCTCCGCCAGGCCCGAGACGTGGGCGGCGACGTCCACCGGCTCTGGCCTGAGCCCGAACTCGGCCGACTCGAGCCGGGCGAGGAGCATGACGTCTTCGATCAACCGCCTCAGCCGCGTCACCTCGACGCCCATCACCGCCGCCACCCTCCTGACTTCGGCGGCGTCCCCCACCCCGTCCTCCAGAGCCTCGGCGTAGCCGGTGATCGTGGTGAGCGGGGTGCGGAGGTCGTGGCCGACCGCCAGCAGGAACTGGCGCTCGCGCTCGCGGGAATCCTCCAGCTGAGATGCCATCCGGTTGAAGGACTCGGCCACGGTGCGCACCTCGTCGGTCCCACCCACCTCAGCCCTGGCCGAAAGGTCGCCGGCCGACAACGACGATGCGGCCCCCGCCACCGATCGGAGGCGGCGGGTGAGGCCCCGGGACAGCACCTGGGCGAGCGCCAGGGCGACCAGCGCCACCGCGGCCACCACGACGAGCAGCACGCCCCGGGGAACCTCGACGTCGACGGGGGCCGCCCGGCTGAGGAGCACCACGATCGTGGCGTCGTTGACCGGTGTCGCCACCGGAACGGCGACGGCGAGGACCGAGCCGTCCGCGGTGGGAAGGTCCACAGACAGGCTCTCACCCTCAACGAGCGCAGCGGTGTCGAGACCGAGCTCGGCGATCGCCGGACGTCCGACGACGTTGCCGCGGGGCCCGACGGCGAAGAACGAAAGCTCGCTTCCTCCCGCCGCCCGCCGCAGGGCGGCGAGATCGAGACGATCCACCGCCCGGTTCTCGAGGAGGGCGGCCACCACCCTCCGATCGTCGAGACGGGGCGAGATCAACTCGACCACCACGTTGGCGGCCCGCGCCAGCTCGGCCCGTGTGGCGTTGGTGCGGACTGCGTTGATGCTGCCGATCGCCACACCGGAGAGCAGCACGGCCGTCAGAGCCGCCACCCCGAAGATCGACCAGAAGAACCGCCGGCGCATCAGTCGCCCAGCCTGTATCCGACCCCCCACACGGTCACCAGCGGAAGGCCATCCAGCTTCTTGCGGAGCTGGCGCACGTGCACATCGACGGTGCGGGTCTCCCCGAAGTAGTCATAGCCCCACACCGCGTTGAGGATCTGGGACCTCGACAGCGCCAGTCCCCGATTCGCCGCCAGGTACCAGAGCAGGTCGAACTCGCGGGCGGTCGGCTCAACGGACTCCCCCGACGGCGTGGTCACACGGCGGCGACCGCTGTCCACCACGAAGCCGCCGACATCCACCGCCGACTGGGCGGTGGGAGCCTCCTCTGACCGGCGCAGCACGGCCTTCACCCGGGCGAGCAGCTCGCGGGGCGAAAACGGCTTCGTGACGTAGTCGTCCGCACCGAGTTCGAGGCCGACCACCGTGTCCACCTCCGAATCGCGGGCAGTCAGCATGATGATCGGCACGTTGGAGGTGGCGCGGATCTTGCGACAGACCTCGACCCCGTCCATCCCCGGCAGATTCAGATCGAGCAGGATGGCGCTGACATCGCGGGTCTTCAGGCGCCGAAGACCGTCCTCACCGTCCGGAGCGTGGAAGAAGCGGAATCCGTCGCGCTCGAAGAACCCGCGCAGCATCTCGGCGATGTTGTCCTCGTCTTCGATGAGCAGGATCGACTTTGTCATCCCAACCTCCGCGCAGTCGGCCTCACCCTCGACCCGGGTTGTAAGAGGAGTGTGAGAGACCGGTGAGCAGATGATGCCATCGCGCCAGGGAGATCCCCGGGGTTTACGGCATTGAGGGCCCGGCCATCGGCAGGGCGCGGACGACCGCAGAGACACGTTCATCTGCCCAGCGGATCTCCACCCTGTCTCCGGGCTCCACCTCGCGCCGGATCAGCCCCAGACCGATCGGAGCTCCCATTTCGAGGGAATCCGCCACCGATGTGATGGTTCCCACCTCCCGGTCGCCCGCCCACACGGCTGCGCCCTCCGCCCCACCGGCGTCTCCGGCGATCACCAGCCCGCACAGGCGCCGGTTGACGTGGCCTCTGGAGTCGATTCGAGCCACCAGCTCTTGACCCAGGTAGCAGCCCTTGGTGAAGCTGACCGCCTCCGGAACCAGCCCGGACTCCTGAGGAATCGTCGACTCGTCGACGTCGAGGTCCATCACCGGCTCCCCGGCAGCCACCCGGATTGCCGTCACCGCCGCCGAACCGACCGTCACCACGCCGTTCGCCACCCGATCGCCCACCACGACCACTCGCTCGACCGGGCCCTCCAGCGCGGCGAGCAGCCTGCCATCTTCTTCGTTCCAGCCATTTCCGGCGCCGGTCACCTCCCTGGCCTTGGGGCCCCACACGACGACGAGCGGCCGTTCGTCCACCTCGATGTCCGCCTTCACCCGGATCCGGTAGTGGCCGAGGTCCTCCGTGAGCATCCCGCCGCGACCCTCGTCGACGAGAAGGCCGACCCGGCCCTCGCCGCGGAGCACCCAGAGCAGATGGCGCAGCTTCCCCTGCGGCTGGAGGAAGAACGACCGTCCGACCCCGCCCGGCTGCATGGCCGCGAGGTCCTGGGTGAGGAGTCCGTCGAGGAATCGCACCGCGTCGGGCCCCACCACCCACACGAGATCGAACCCGCCCTCGGCCAGTCCGGCCTCCTCGAGGATGGCGCGCTGGCCGGCCCCCTGCTCGCCGGCGACCGGGCTCACGGCATCACCTCCGCCCGGGCGATGGCTGCCAGCGCCGCAGCGGCCTTGCTCATCGTCTCGTCGTATTCTGCCGCCGGATCGGAATCCGCCACGATGCCCGCACCCGCCTGAACCCATGCCTTGCGATCCGCCGCCACCACGGTGCGGAGGCAGATGGCCGTGTCGACGTTGCCGGAGAAATCCAGATACCCCACCGCACCCGCGTACGGCCCGCGCATCACCGGCTCGAGTTCGTCGATGATCTCCATCGCCCTGACCTTGGGGGCGCCCGAGACGGTGCCGTGGGGGAAGGTCGCCCGGATCACGTCGACCGGCCCCACCCCGGGCCGCACCGTGCCGGAGACGCCTGACACGATGTGCATCACGTGGCTGTAGCGCTCGATCACCATCAGGTCGTCGACCGACACGGTGCCGAACTCGCACACCCTGCCGAGGTCGTTCCTGGCGAGGTCGACCAGCATCACGTGCTCTGCACGCTCCTTGGGGTCCTCCAGGAGCTCGCCCTCGAGCCGCCGGTCCTCCTCTTCGGTGGCGCCCCTGGGCCGGGTGCCGGCGATCGGCCGCGAGTATGCGACGCCCTCGCGCACCCGGGTCATCAACTCGGGCGACGATCCGATGACCGAGACCTCCGGGTCGTGCACGTAGAAGAGGAACGGGGACGGGTTGATCAGCCGCAGGGCCCGGTACACCGCGAACGGGTCCCCGTCGAACGGCGCCTCCAGCCTCTGGCTCAGGACGATCTGGAAGGCGTCGCCCGCTGCGATGAACTCCTTGGCGACGAGCACCGCCTCCTCGAAACGGCTCCGCTCGAATGTGGAACGGGTGTCGAGCGAGGGGGCGGCGAGCCCCACGGGGGCCGGCCGGTACGGGCGCGGCCGGCCCAATCGCTCCAGATCCGCCTCGATCGCCGAGACCGCCGTGAGGTACTGGGACTCGGGATCGTCTCCCACGAACACGTTCCGTACCATCACCAGCTGTTGGGTGAACCGGTCTATCGCCGCCAGCGCTCCCACGAACTGGAAGAGGAGCTCGGGGAGGCGACGATCGTCGCGGGGACGGTTGGGCAGGTGCTCGACATACCGGACGACGTCGTAGCCCAGGTATCCGACCACCCCCGAGTGGAGGGGCGGCAGTCCAGGGAGGTCGGGGGTCCGGTAGCGGGCGAGGATCGACTCCAGCACCGACAGCGGGTCGCCTTCCCCCAGTTCGACGCCTGCGGCATCGACCTCGCACAGGCCGTCGCGGGCCTTCAGGGTGAATTCGGGGTCCCATCCCAGGAACGACCACTGCGCCCAGTTCTCGCCCCCCTCCACCGACTCAAGGAGAAACCCGGGTGCGTCGCCCACCAGCTTCTCGAACGCCGTGACCGGTGTCTCCCGATCCGCCACGATCCGGGTGACGATCGGCACCACCGGGTACTCCTCGGCGAGGTGGAGGAACTCCTCGAGCGACGGACGGATGGGCACGACCGAGAGAGTAGAGCCGCTGGAGACCGACGGGGTGGGTCGTCCCACGTCGCACGTCGCACGTCCCACGTCGCACGTCTCACGCCGGTGGTGGGCCGAGTGCTGCGGGCAGTCCGCTAGATCGATGCCAGCCCCTCGAGGATGGGGATGGCGGTGAAGATGTCGATGAAGAACGAGGCGAGCCGGCTGACATTGCCCGTGAAGAGCAGGACCCCGAACACCAGCATCACCCCGCCGGACGCAAGGTTGATCGGCCGGATCCACCGCCGGAACGACTTGATGGCGCGCATCGCTCGGGACACCCCGAGCCCGGTCAGGATGAACGGGACGCCGAGGCCCATGGAGAAGACGAAGAGGAGCATCATCCCCTGGGCAACGGTCTCCCGGGTGGCGGCGATCGCCAATACCCCCGTGAGGATCGGGCCGATGCACGCGGTCCACCCGAATCCGAACGCCGCCCCCATCACCGGCGGGGCCCATGCGCCCAGTCGGGAAGGGCGGACGTCCACCCGGCGCTCTCGCGCCATGAGCCCGAAGAGACCCCTGTTGGTGAAGGCCATCCCGATCATGACGATGGAGAAGGCGATGATCACCGCGCCGGCGATTCGATCGGTGAGGGTCTGGTTCCGGTTGAGCACCTGGGCGATCGAGGTGGCGAACGCCCCGGTGGCGACGAACACGGCGGTGAACCCGAGCACGAACAACGTCGTCACCCTCATCATGCGCCCCCGCGAGGCGCTCCCCTCCTGGAGGTCGGCCACCGAGTAGCCGGACATCAGGCCGAGGTAGCCCGGAACCAGCGGCAGCACGCACGGCGACAGAAACGCCACGATCCCGCCCCCGAAGGCGAACAGCAGCTGGAGGGCGAACCCGAGCTCACCGAAGTCGAGCGATTCCATACCCCAATCTTGTCACGCTTCGCCCCCAACGATGTCATCTGGTGCGAAACGAATGCGAAACTCGGCGAAGGACCGACCCCGGGGTCTCACGTCTCACGTCTCACGTCTCACGTCTCACGTCTCACGTCTCACGTCTCACCTCTGAGGAACCGAAGACCGACCCCGGGCTCTAGCCTCCCGCCATGATCCGCCGCCTGTGGTCCGCCCTCTTCCCGTTCGCCCGGTTCGTCCGCGGCGACCGCAGGCTGGTGGTCCTCGTGTGGCTGGCGTCGGTGGCGACGGCGTTCGCCGGTTCCCATGCCTCCTCGACCGTTCCGTTCAGCCGCGCCGCCCTCGGGCTGTCCGAGGGCGACATGAGCCTGGTGCTGTCGATCGCCCGCCTCGCCGGGTTCGGAGCGCTCGTGTTCTCCTGGTGGGCCGACCGCCGCGGCCGGCGGCTTCCGTTCCTCGTCGCCTTCTCCACCATGGTGATCGGGACCGTCGCCACCGGGTTCGTCGAAGCGGGCTGGCAGTTCGCCGCCCTACAGGCGGTGGTGCGGATGTCGGCGGCAGCCGTCGGAACGATGGCGATCGTCCTGCTGGCCGAACAGATCGCACCCGACCTCAGGGCGTTCTCCATCAGCCTGTACGGAGCGGGGGGCAGCTTCGGGGCGGGATTGGGCCTGGTGGCGCTCCCCATCGCCGAACTGGATCCCGAGGCGTGGCGGCGGCTCTTCTGGCTGTCCGGCCTCGGGCTGCTCGCCATGCCCCTGCTCGCCCGCGGCATCCCCGAGAGCAGGCTGTTCGTCGAGGAGGAACGCAAGGCTCGGCTGCCGTTGGCCGTGATCCTGCGCAGCGGGTTCGGTCGTCGGTTCTGGCTGGCGGGATCGATCAACCTGTTCGTCAACGTCTTCACCGCCGTGGCCCTGGCCTTCTCCATCGAACGGCTGGTGGACGACGTCGGCCTGACGACGACCACGGCGGTCGTCGTCTCGCTCATCGGAGGGACCGCAGGCGGGCTCGGGTTCTTCGTGGGGGGCCGTCTGGCGGACGTGGCAGGGCGGAAGGTGGTCAGCATCGGCAGCCTCCTGGCGAGCCTGGCGGGAGGACTGGGCCTGTACTGGTTCGACGACCTGGGACCCCTGGTCTTGGCGGTCGCCGTGTCCACGTTCGGCACGTTCGCGTTCGTCCCCGCCGCCGCCAGCCACCGGACCGAGCTCTTCCCCACCGAATTCCGGACGACCGCCAATGCCGGGGGTGCATACATGGGGATGATCGGGTCCGCTCTGGGGCTGTTCGTCGGAAGACTGACCATCGACCGCATCGGACTCTCCGAGACCGTCACGGTGCTGGGGGCTGCGGTCCTCACCGCCATCGCGGTCACGCTCTTCCTTCCGGAGACCCGGGATCAGGACCTCGCCCACGTGACCGCGGACCGGTAGGCAGGCCACAGCACCCCGAGGCGCGCCACCACCATGGCGGTGATCGCCCACCACACGCCCACCAGCCCGGCTCCGGTGGCTGCCACGATCGCCAGTGCGGCGACGGCGGCGACGAAGCCCGCCCCGGTCGATGCCACCAGCCTGCGCACCGCCAGCATCGCCATGAACACCCCGTCGAGCACGAACAGCACCGCAGCCAGCGGCTGCATCCCTCCCGCGATCGGCGCGACCGAGACGATCGCCTCTCGGACGCCGGCGTCCCCTGTGAATACAGCGGCCAGGACCGGGCCTCCCAACCACAGCGCCAGGCCCAATACGAGCCCACCGACCAACCCCCACCGCACCAGCCGCCCCGACAGCGCCCGTGCCACCTCCGGGGCGCCCTTCCCGAGCAGCTCGGCGACCATCGCCTGGGCGGCGATGGCGAGCGCGTCGATGATCATCGCCAGCAGGAACCAGAGCTGGGACACCACCTGATGCGCCGCCACGGCCACCGTGCCGACACGGGCCGCCATGGCGGTCGCCATCGTCAGCGATGACACCAGGAGGACCGTCCTGGCGATCAACGCCGAGCCCACGCCCAGGAACACCCTCAGCTCGTGCAGCCGGATCCTGCGTCGCGGCCAATCCTCCGCCGCCGCCCGACGGCGCAGGAGCAGGCCGAAGACGACCGCCCCCAGCGTCTGTGCCGCCACGGTGGCCACCGCCGCCCCCGCCAGGCCCATCCCGGCCCCGAACATCAGCACCGGGTCGAGCGCGGCATTGAGGGCGTTCACGGCCAGGGCCACGATCAGAGGCGTGCGGGTGTCCTGCATCCCCCGATATGCGCCGTGGGCGGCGGTGATCAGCAGCAGCGCCGGAAGGGCGAAGGCCCGGATCCGGAGGTACGTGACCGCAGGGTCGACGACCTCAGGCGCCGCCTGCATGAGCCGGACGACCGGCCCGGCCAGCGCCACGAGCACGAGCGTCCCGGCCAGCCCGATCAGCAAGGCCAGTATCTGGGCCCTGCGCACGATCAATCCCGACTCCGCCAGGTTCCCCCCACCCCGGGCCCGCGCCACCATCGGCGTCGTCGCATAGGCCAGGAAGTTGAACGCGGCGAAGACGAACGAGAAGATCGCGACGTCCACGCCGAGGGCCGCCAGCTCGGTGGCGCCGAGCCGGCCCACGAAGGCCGTGTCGACCAGCGACAGCACCGGGTCTGCAGCCAGCGCGCCCAGCGCCGGCAGTGCCAGCCGCCACACCTGGCGCCCCGACGGCGCAGCGATCGTCACGGCGTCACACCGCCTTCCCCGGCCAGTCGCACAGGCGGGCCATCTCACATTCGCCGCAGTGCGGGGTCCTGGCGTCGCACACGTCTCGCCCGAACTGGATGAACCGCATCGCAACACCCGCCCACTGCGTCTTCGGGAAGAGCGCCATCAGATCCTGTTCGATCTTGACCGGGTCGCTCTGTCCGGTGAGCCCGATCCGGCGGGTGGTGCGGGCCACATGGGTGTCGACGGCGATCGCCGGAAGGCCGAACGCCTCCGCCAGCACCACGCTGGCCGTCTTGCGCCCCACCCCCGGCATCGTGACGAGATGATCGAGATCGTCCGGTACGACGCCCGCGAACCGCTCGACCAGATCCTCGGCCAGCCTGACGACGGCCGCCGCCTTCTGGCGATAGAACCCGGTGGAGAACACGATCTCCTCGACGTCGTCCAGGCGCGCCCCTGCCAGGTCCTCCGGGGTCGGGTATCGGGCGAACAGCACCGGCGCCACCCTGTTCACGGTGTCGTCCGTGGTCTGAGCCGAGAGCACGGTGGACACCAGCAGCTGCCAGGGCGATTCGTGGTCGAGTGCGGTGCGGATCGTCGGGTACCGGGCCCTGAGGCGGTTCAGCACCGCCCTCGCCTTGCCGCGCTCGGCCGGAGTGGGGATCGAACCGTCAGCGCGTCGCTCCGGCATGGGCCGGGGATGGTAGGCGGCAGAGCCGGGCCGGGGAGTAGCCTCTGGCGACACCAACGGCCAGCCAGGGTCCTGTCCATGTGCGATGAACTCAAGACGGCCATCCTCTCCCGGGCCCGCATCGACGGCGACCTGGTGATCGTGGAGAGCTTCCTCAACCACCGGGTCGAAATCGACCTGATCCGCGCCGTCGGTGGCTGGCTGGCGGATCACCTCCCCGAGGCCGACGCGGTGATCACCTCCGAGGCATCGGGCATCGCCCCCGCCTTCGCAGTGGCCGAGGCGATGGCGGTGCCGATGATCTACGCAAAAAAGCGGCCCGAGCCCCGGGAGGGGATGCTCAGCAGACAGGTCGAGTCCGCCACCAAAGGGGACCGCCCCTGGCTGGAGATGGTGCCCGGGGTGGTAGGCGACCTCGGAACGGCGATCGTCGTCGACGACTTCCTGGCGGGCGGACGCACCGCCCTGGCCCTGGGAGAGATGCTGATGGATGCGGGCGTCGATGTGCTTGCGTTCGGCTTCGCCGTGGAGAGGGCATGGGCCGGTGGACGAGCGCGGCTCGAGGCGGCGGGTCACCGGGTGGTGGCGGCGGCGACGGTGGTGGCGGTGGAGAACGGAGCGCCGGTCCTTGCGTGACATCACCGCAGTCGTCGCCAGGTCACAGGCCGAATACGGCGGTTGCTTCGCCTGCGGAGTGGACAACCCCATCGGCATGCGGCTGTCCGGGTTTCGACTGGACGAGAGCGGATGGGTGGAGGCCGACTTCGTACCGCGCCCTGACTACCGGGGCGCCCACGAGTCACTGCACGGGGGGATCTCCGCCTCGGCCGTCGACGAGATCCTCGTCTGGGCCGGCATCGTCTCGGAGGGAGTCCTCACGGTGACCGCCACCCTCGACCTCAAGTACCGCCTGCCCATCTCCATCCACGATCCGATCGTCGCCCGCGGCAGGGTGGAGGAACGCCGGGGCAGGCGCCTGATGGTTGCCGGCCAACTGCTGGTGGACGGGAAGACTGCCGTCGAAGGGCGGGGGGTGTACCTGGTGAGCCGAGACCTGGGGGAACCGTGAACCCGTCCGCCCGAGCCGACCGGGGGGCCCTCGGGGCCCTGGTGGCCGCCGCATTCCTGTTCGGCATCACCTTCGTCGTGATCAAGGACGCAGTCCGGGACGTTCCACCGCTCTCTTTCGTTGGCTGGCGATTCCTGGTCGGCGCGATCGCGCTGATGGTGCTCGCGTTTCCCCGGACCGCGGCCGTCTGGCGCGACGGTGCGATCGGGGGCATGTGGCTCTTCGCAGGGTTCGCCTTCCAGACCGTCGGCCTCACCGAGACCGATGCCACCAACTCGGCCCTCATCACGGGCCTGTACGTGGTGTTCACCCCGTTGCTCGCTGCGGTGTGGAGCCGCCGGATGCCTTCGCCCTGGGTGGTGGTGGGCACCGTCCTCGGGTTCATCGGCCTGGCGCTCCTCACCATCACCGACGGGTTCGCGCTGAAGAGCGGCGACCTGCTCACGCTGGCGTGCGCCGCCTCGTTCGCCGCCCACATCGTGTTCCTGTCCAAATCGGCCACCCGCCACCCGGTGATCCCGTTCACCGCGGTTCAGCTCGGCGTCACCGCGGCCCTCGGTCTCGTCGCCTCGCTTCTGCTGGAAGGCCCGGTCATCCCTGCGCGCAGCCAGTGGGCCGCCATCGCCCTCACCGGACTCGGCGTCAGCGCAGGCGCCTTCATCCTCCAGGTGTGGGCGCAGACCCGCATCGGCCCGGGTATGACGGCCATGGTCCTCACCCTCGAGCCGGTCTTCGGCGTGGCGGCGGGTGCGATCGTGCTCGCCGAGCGACTGTCGATTCGGGGCTGGATCGGGGCGCTCCTCATCTTCGGGGCAATCCAGCTGGTCCTGAAGAAGGGGGCCGACCCCGTCAGCCTGGAGGCCGAGGCGCTCTCCGCCGGGCATTGAGTCGCCCGCCGCGGGTGGCGGCCGGGCCGTCAGTTCTCCCTGGGAGGTCTCCGATGTCGTTGGAGGCGGCGATCGGCGCGGTTGGCGATCCGCAAACCGCCGAGGACGACCATCAGGGTGAGGGTCAGCGTGATGGACAGCTCCGGTGCCGCCGTGTACGGGTTGCGGCACTCGGAGATGCCGCCAGGGCACAGGCCGTACCCCGACCCTCCAGACGCCAGGTCGAGCATCACGAGCAGCGGCACCGCCGCCAACCCGACGGCCGCCAGGATCAACACCATTCGAATCAGCCGGACCAAGAGCCGAACGTCCATCCTGGTCGAGGTTAGAAGACCCCGTACTTCACGACGCATCACTGCGTCTCACCGCCGCTCTCGAAGCCCGGCAGCTCTCCCCTATCCTCTGAGAGGTGTCCCACTACCGCGAGCCGTTCACGCCCGACGAGGAAGCCGTACTGGCACGCTTCTTCACCAACGCCGACCGACCGGTGTTCGCGCTCATCAACCTCCCCGAGGTCGTGAAGGGGGCGCTGTTCGCCCGCTACTCCCGTACGTCGAAGTCGCTCAGGCGGCTGTTCCTCGACGAGTTCGTGTCTGAGGCCGACACCGGCATCGCCGCGATCGCCGCACAGTTCGACGACGACCCGCTCGTCGACATGCGGCGGGCCGAACAGCTCTACCAGCGCGTGTTCTTCGAGTACGGCGACGACTCGGTCGCCCAGCTCGGGGGCACCCATCTCGCCTGCGAACAGGCGTCCAACATCCTCACCAAGGTCCTCGAGTGGGGGCGGCTCGCCGCCTATCTCGAGCAGTCGACGAGATACATCTTCTACGACGCCAAGCTCGGGGACCGGTATCGCTTCACCGTCCCTCCGGAGGTGGCGGGCTCGGATCTGGCGGGTGCGTTCGAGGACCACATGATCGCCACGTTCGACCTGTACTCCCGGATGGTTGCCGACATGAAGACCGTCTACGAGGCGCGGTTTCCCAAACAGCCCGCGGACTCAGACATGGTGTGGCGCTCGACGATCCGGGCCAAGGCGTGTGACGCGACCCGCGGCCTGCTCCCGGCCGCCACGCTGTCGAACGTCGGGATCTACGCCACCGGACAGGCATACGAGATGGCGCTCGTGCGCATGCAGGCCCACCCCCTGGAGGAAGTCCGCTCCTACGGGGGGATGATGCTCGACGAGTTGCGCAAGGTGATCCCGTCGTTCCTCACGCGGGTCGACCTTCCCGACCGCGGCGGCCGCTGGTCGGCCTACCTCGAAGCCGTTCATCGAAGGCTCACCGAACGGGCCGCAGAGTTGCCGTCTCCGGCGGCGGTCGACGAACCGTCGGTCACGCTGATCGACTGGGACCCCGACGCCGAGGTCAAGCTGGCCGCATCGGCCCTCTATGCGGTGTCGGACCTCCCCGACTCCCGCCTGATGGAGATCGCCAGAGAGATGTCTGACGCCGACCGCGACGCCGTCATCGGCGACCTCGTCGGCGACCGGGCCAACCGCCGCCACCGGCCGGGTCGCCCGATGGAACGCTCGGACTATCGCTTCGACGTGGTCTGTGACTTCGGTGCCTTCCGGGACTTGCAACGCCACCGGATGATGAGCATTGAGTGGCAGCCGATCTCGACGCGCATGGGATTCGACCTGCCGGTCGACATCGCAGACGCCGGTCATGCCGGGGCATGGAACGCGGCGATGGACCGGGCCACCGAATGGTACGAGCTGCTCAGGGAACGCTTCGGAACGCAGGTCGCCCAGTACGCGGTCCCGTTCGCCGCCAACATGCGCTTCGTGATGCAGATGAACGCCCGCCAGGCATTCCACCTGATCGAGCTGCGGTCGCAGGCGGCCGGGCACCCGGCGTACCGCCACGTCGCCCACGAGATGCACCGTCTGATCCGCGACGTGGCCGGTCACCGGCGCATCGCCGACGCCATGGCCTACGTCGACTACTCCGACGTCGAACTCGAGCGCCTGGAGAGCGAACGCCGATCGGAAGCCAGACGGAACGCCGCCTCCGAAGACTGACCGGCCCGACGCTGCCGGCGGGAAGGCGGTCTCGGGCGCCGGTCTCCTCAGGAACCGGCCAGGGGGATCCTCAGCACCAGGCTTCCGTCCTCAACCGACCAGGTGGCACCTGCCAGCAGCGAGTAGTCGGTGTGGTCGGCTTCCGCCTGGGCCACGAACTTCCTGCGCTCCTCGCCCGCCACCGGAGGCAGGGGCCGGTCCCTCACCGCCTCGGCGCGCTGTCTGAACCGTTCCAGCATCGCATCGACATCGAATTCGGCCATGACTCAAGGGTAGTGGGCGGTGGTCGCCGGTCCGCGGCGCTCCGGTCACTCCCCCGCCCCTGGGGTACCCTGAAATCGTGATCGAAAGGCGCCTCGTCATCGTCTCGGGCAAGGGTGGCGTGGGCAAGTCGGCGGTGGCCGCAGCCATCGCCATCGCCGCCCAGCGGGCCGGCAAGCGGGTCCTGGCCATTTCCATGGTCGGCACCGGGGGAGGCCTGGCCGGCCATTTCGGAGAGGGCGCGATCGGCTTCGAGCCGCGCGAGATCCAGCCCGGGTTGCATGCGCTCGCCGTCGACCGGTCCAAGGCGCTCATCGAGTACCTCAAGGTCCAGGCGGGGGTTCCCGCTCTTGCGACGTTCGGACCAATCGCCCGGGCGTTCGACGCCCTGGCGTCGGCTGCCCCGGCGGTCCGCGAGATCGTCACCATGGGCAAGGTGCTCTGGGAGGTGCGGAGGGGAGAGTGGGACCTGGTGGTGGCGGACGGACCGCCGACCGGTCAGATCGGCTCGTTCATCCGGGCCCCGAAGTCGATCACCGAGCTCGTCGAGGCAGGCCGCATCCAGGAACAGGCTGCCTGGATGCAGGGCCTGTTGTCGGATCGGGAGGCGTCCGAGCTGGTGCTGGTCACCGTTCCCGAAGAGCTCCCCACCTCCGAGACCATCGAGACCATCGAATGGCTCGAACGCGAACAGGTGATGGGACGCCGCACCCTCGTGGCGAACCGGGTTCTCCCCGAGCTGGCGGTCGGCACCCTTCCCAGCGGAAAGGCGGGGGAGGCCGCCCGGCTGCATCTCAGTCTCGCCGCCGACCAGGAGGTGTGGCTCGGGAATCTCCCCTCCGACATCCGCTTGCCTTTCCTGTTCGGGGTGAGGACCGCCACCGAGGTCGCATCGCTGCTCGCCGACGAGATGGAGCCGAGATGACCAAGACCATCCTCGTCACAGGCGGCGGCGGCGTCGGGAAGACCACGGTGTCCGCCGCGCTCGGGGTCGCCGCCGCCCGGCGGGGCATCCGCACGCTGGTGGTCACCGTCGATCCCGCCCGCCGCCTGGCAGACGCATTGGATGTCGACGACCTGGGCACCGAGCCTCAACCCCACCCCACGGAGCCGCACCTGTGGGCGGCGATGCTGGACGCGTCCGCGTCGTGGTCGGCGATCGCCCGGCGCCACGCCGATCCGGCGGTGGCGGACCGCCTGGTCGACAACCGCTTCTTCGCCGCCGCGACCTCCCACTTCCCCGCCTCTCAGTCCTACGCCGCCGCCGAGGAGGCCGTCACATTCGTCGACGCCCGCGCCTGGGAGCTGGTGGTGGTGGACACTCCCCCGTCCGCCGGTGGTATCGAGTTCTTCACCGCGCCGGCCGACATGACCGAGCTCGTCGGGGGAAGGCTCCTCAGGTGGCTCACGGGAGGGCGGCTCCCCGGGCGCAGGTTCCTGTTCGACCGCACGGCGCGACCGGCGCTGCGCGTTGCCGGCCAGGTTCTCGGCTCAGGGCTGCTGGAACAGGTGGCCGAGTTCCTCATGGACCTGCGCACGACCTACGACGGCGTCGCCCGGCGATCGAGGGAGATCGAGGCCCACCTGAAGGCCTCGACGACCATCGTGGTCACCACCGCCGACCCATCGCCGATCAGAGAGGCCGTCCGGTTCTTCCGGGAGCTGCCCGAGATCGCCAATCGGCCCGTGGCGGTGGTGTTCAACCGCACGCTGCCGGAGGACTGGATCGGCGCCCGACCCGGGCGGGTGAGCCCGGACCTGGCCGAGAACCTGCGTCGCTGGGGGGCGGAGTCCGAACGCCAGCTGGACTTCCGCACCGAGTTCGCCAACCGCTACCGGACCGAGCTCACGACCATCTCCTGGCGCGCACAGCCGCCCACCGACCTCGACGCCCTCCACGACATGGTCACCGGCTCCAGCGGATTCCCCCTCGTCACCCTCCTGTCCTGACCACGGCGTCGAGCGCCCGCCGGACCCGCGTGGGGCTGACCGACCCCCTTGTGCCGAGCTGCTGGGCGAACAGGCTCACCCTCAGCTCCTGCAGCATCCATCCGATCTCGATCAGGGCCGCCGTGAAGCCCAGGGCTTCGACCAGGCGATCGTGTTCGGCCTCGAGATCCCGGATGATCCCCATCGACTGGAGATCGCGCTCGGGCCTGTCGGCGAGTGCGTCGAGGCGGATCACCACCGCCGCCAGATAGCGGTCCACGTCCTCGATCCGCGGCCCGCCGAGTGCCGTCAGAAACCCGCGGTAGATGAGGCGGCGCACCTGTTCGCCCACGTCGTCGATGGCCTCGGCGAACGCCTCGGCACCGAGCGCCGGGACCCTCCGCTCGATCTCGCGCAGACCTCGCAGAACCTTCAACGACGCCGAGGCGATCCCGGTGATGCGGTCCGCCACGTCGTCGCGGACCCGGCGCGCCAGGTCGTCGAAGGCCGTTGCGTCCCACGCGGGCCCACCCCGCTCCGCCATGATCTCATCGACGGCGGCCTCCAGGCAGTCCTCCATCCATTCACCCCTGGTCGCGTACGGGCCGGTGTTCCTCAACAGCCGCGTGGCGTCGTCGTCGAGGATCGGGCGGAGGAGACGGTCGACGGTCCGCAGGTTGAGGATCAGCAGCCGTCTGGTCGCCTCCCACATCGACGTCGCCTGCTCGTCTTCGGTGGCCAACAGACGGATGCCTACAGACGTCTCCTCGTCGACCAATGCCGGGAAGGCGGTCACCTCGTGGCGTGGGCCGGCGATCACCACCCGGCGGGGGAGCTCCCCGAAGTCCCAGGCCGTGATGCCGGTTCGTTCGAGAGGGTGACTGGCCTCCCCCACGACCGACCGGGCCCGCTCGCGCAGCTCCTCCTTGAGGGCGGCGAGCGAGTCGCCTGTCGCGATCTCGGTGTCTGCGTCGTCGACGATCCGGAACCGGGGGCGCAGATGGAGGGGAAGCGACTCGAGATCGAAGGCGTCCGGTGCCACCGCCAGCCCGGTCTTGCGGATCACGGCGAGCCGCAGGGGCTCGATGAGCCCCCCGCCCGTGGTGTCGAGCCCGTCCACCAACTCCTCGACGCTCTCCGAGATCGGCATGAGCGCCTTCCGCACGGACTTGGGAAGCGACCGCAGCAGCGCCGTGACGAGCTCGGTCCGGAGCCCGGGGATGTGCCATTCGAACACCGCCGGATCGACCCGGTCGAGGACCCGGACAGGAACCTCGACCACCACCCCGTCGGTGGCCACCTCGGGGTCGAACTCGTAGCGAAGGGCGAGCGCGATGTCGCCGATCTCCCACTCGGCCGGGAAGGCGGCCTCGTCCGGCGGTGGCACCGCCGGGTCGATCAGATCGCGGCGGGACAGGTCGAGCAGATGGGGCGACTCCTCTCTCGCGTCCTTCCACCACCGCTCGAAGTGACGGACGCTGGTGATCTCACCCGGCAGGCGGGCATCGAACCACTCGACCAGCGTTTCGTCGTCGACCAGGAGATCATTGCGTCGCTCCCGCGCCTCGATCGCCTCGACTTCGGCGATGCGCTCCCGGTTGGCGGCGAGGAAGCGGTGATCCGCCTCCCACTCCCCCAGCACCAGGGCGTGGCGGATGAACAGCTCCCGGGCTCCGGCCGGATCGACCCGCCCGTATGGGACCGTCCTGGTCGCGAGCGGGAGCCCGAAGATCGTGACCGTCTCCCGGGTCGACGACGACCCCCGCTCGGGGTCCCACCACGGGTCGGAGTAGGTGCGCCTCACAAGATGGGCGCCGACCTCCTCGACCCACTCCGGCTCGATCCCGGCTGCGGCGTGGGCCCACAGCCTGGTGGTCTCCACCAGTTCGGCGGCCATCACCCAGCGGGGGGACCCCTTGAAGAGCGAAGACGCCGGGCTGAGGGCAAACCGGCTGCCTCTCGCTCCGCGGTACTCGAACCCTTCCGGATCTCTCATCCCGATGTTCGACACCAGCCCGGCCAGGAGCGCCCGGTGGATGACCTCCGGTGCGGCCGGGCGACGGTTGCGGTGGAACCCCAGCTCGTGGATCACCTGTCGCAGCTGGGAATGCAGATCCTGCCATTCGCGGATCCTGCGGTAGTGGAGGAACTCGTCCCGGCACAGCGCGCGGAACTGCTTCGACGTCCTCGCCCGGCGCTCGGTGTGCAGGTACTCCCACAGGTGCAGCCAACCCAGGAAGTCAGACGACGGATCGGCGAATCTCCGGTGCATGGCGTCGGCCTCGGCCTCTTTGCCGATCGGTCGCTCGCGGGGGTCCTGGAGGGAGAGGGCCGAGGCGATGATCAACACCTCGCGCAGGCAGGCGGTGCGGTTGGCTTCGATCACCATCCGCGCCAGACGGGGATCGACGGGAAGACGGGCCATCTGCCGGCCGACCTCGGTGAGCCATCCTCTGGTTCCCCGCCTGCCTCCGCCCACGGCCCCCAGCTCGGTGAGGACCGCCACCCCGTCGCGAATCGATCTGGCATCCGGCGGATCGAGGAAGGGGAACGATTCGACCTCGCCCAGGTCGAGCGCCGCCATCTGGAGGATGACCGAGGCGAGGTTGGTGCGAAGGATCTCCGGCTCGGTGAACTCGGGGCGCGCCAGGAGATCGTCCTCGGAGTAGAGGCGTATACACACCCCGGGCCCCACCCGCCCGCACCGTCCGGCTCGTTGCGCCGCCGACGCCTGCGACACTGCCTCGATCGGAAGCCGCTGCACCTTGGTCCGGCGGCTGTAGCGGGAGATCCTGGCGGTGCCGGGGTCGACCACCGACCGGATCGACGGGACGGTGAGCGAGGTCTCGGCCACGTTGGTGGCGATCACGATCCGCCGCCCGGTGTGCGGCTCGAACACCCGGTGCTGTTCGGCGGCGGAGAGCCGGCCGAAGAGCGGCACCAGCTCGGTGTGGGCGAGGGCGAGGTCGGACAGCGCATCGGCGGCGTCTCTGATCTCCCGCTCCCCCGAACAGAACACGAGGATGTCCCCGGTGCTCTCCGCTGCGAGCTCGGCGACGGCGTCTGCGATCCCTTGAGGCTGGTCCCGCGGAGCGGCGCGCGGGTCGTCGAGCGGCCGGTAGCGGATCTCGACGGGGTGCGCTCGCCCGGACACCTCCACCACCGGCGCATCGTCGAAGTGGGCGGAGAACCGCTCGGTGTCGATGGTCGCCGACGTGATGATCACCTTGAGGTCGGGACGCCGGGGAAGCAGGTTCTTGAGGTATCCGAGCAGGAAGTCCACGTTGAGGCTTCGCTCGTGGGCTTCGTCGACGATCACCGTGTCGTATGCGAGGAGCCGGCGGTCGCGCTGGATCTCGGCCAGCAGGATGCCATCGGTCATCACCTTCACCAGCGTGCGGTCCCCGACCTGGTCGGTGAATCGCACGGTGTAGCCGACGATCCCCCCCAGTTCGCCCCCGAGTTCCTCCGCCACCCTCTCGGCGATCGAACGGGCGGCGATTCGGCGCGGCTGGGTGTGACCGACCATCCCCCGCACCCCGCGCCCGAGCTCCAGACACAGCTTGGGGAGCTGGGTGCTCTTTCCCGACCCGGTCTCCCCCGCCACGATCACCACCTGGTGTCCCTCGATGGCATCCCGCAGATCGCCGAGACGCTCACAGATGGGGAGATCCTCGGGGTAGGCGATCGTGGGCGGGAGGGCGCCGACCCGGTGGGCGAGCCGTTGCTCGGCCGCCTCCACCGCAGTGGCGACCTCGACCATCGCCCTCCGCCGGCGTTCCCGCTCACCGATCCTCTCCGCGTTCCGCAGGAGCCGGCGGACTCTCTCCCGGTCGGCCGGCATGAGCGCGTCTGCGCGGGACCGAAGGCTCGCGGTTGTCGGCATGGGCTACCAGTCTGGCCGATCCGGCCGGGCTCCCGTGGCGCGGTGAACCTCGACCGGACCTCCCCGCTCGCCCCGGCGGAGGCCGGATCCCGCCTCCAGCCCGTACCAGAGGAACGTCACCAGAAACATCGACCGCTGCGCCAGTCCCTCGATGGCGACGAACACGTACATCGCCGGCGGCACGACCACCGATGCTCCGACGGTGACCCAGTCGAAGATCCGCATGCCGGGAGGCGGCCTCCCTCGCCCGAATCCGACCGCCAGTACGCCGAGGCTGAAGGCCACTCCGGTGAGAGCGGCGGCCGCCGAATGCAACGCGTTCTCGGCCTCGTCGTATGGCGCACCGTTCCAGGGGGCGTCAGAGAAGACCGCCGCAGCGATGACGGCGGCGGCGTAGACGCGATGCATCCATCGTCCGGCTGCGCCCCATCGTTGCGAACAGACATGCGACGCCACCGCCACCGCCACGCCGAGCATCACGAAGCCCAGCCTGGTCACCCATCCCCCGCCCAGCCCCTGGGCGGCCGACTCGCTCACGGTCAGCCGCACCATCGAATAGGAGTCGCCGACCACCCACGGCGCAGCCGAGATACACGCCGCCGAGCCGGCCAGCAGCCCGATCACGGCGATGCGCACGTTCCGGCGGGGCTCACGCTCCGTTTCTCGGGGCCGTGCGGACAACCGCAGAGACATCGCCATGCCCTTCAGTTCCACCATGTTCGCCGCCGCCCGCCCCGGGAAGGGGCGTCTGTCATCAGACGACGAGCGCAGATGGCCCGAGCAGTTCGCGGAGCTCGGCGTAGAGCGCCGAACGCAGCTCGACCCGGAAGTCGTCCGACAGCTTCACCACCTTGTTGCGGTCGCCGTGCACCATGTGCAGCAGCACCGCACTCGTCCCCGGGTGGTTGGAGAACACCGACTTCAAACGGTCGATCAGGTCACTCGACAGCCGCTCGGCCGGAACCCTGAGCCGCAGGGTGGTGGTGTTCCTCACCTGCAGCTCGGACAGCTCCCTGGCGATGATCTTGACGTCGTCGCCGCGATGGTCGAGCCTCCCGCTGACGACCACGATGGCGTCCTCGTTGATGCGGGGGCCGTGCTCGGCCACGGTCTTGGGGAAACAGACCACCTCGACCGACCCCTCGAGGTCCTCCAGCTGGAAGAACACCATGGGGTCGCCCTTCTTCGTGTAGCGGCGGGTGATCCCCCCGACCAGGCCACCGACGGTCACCGACGTGCCGTCCGCCGAGTCCCACAGTGCCGGAATGGATGTGGCACCGGCCGATCGCAGCGAGGAGACCACCCCGAGCAGCGGATGATCGGAGACGTAGAGGCCGAGCATCTCTTTCTCGAAGGCGAGCTTGGTCTTCTGGCTCCACTCGTCGTCGGGGATCTCGTATGAGACGCCATGGGTCTCGGTGGCCTCTGTCCCGAACAGCGAGAACTGACCGATCTCCTCGTTCCGGCGGCGTTCGACGATCGCATCCACGATGTCCTCGAACCTGAACGCCAGCGCCTTGCGGGCGTAGCCGAGCGAATCGAACGCCCCCGCCTTGGTCAACGACTCGATGGTTCGTTTGTTGAGCACGTCGAGGTCGACGCGCTCACAGAAGTCGGGGAAGTCGGCAAACGGCGCGTCGGCCCGGGCGGCGATGATGCGCTCGACCACCCCTTCTCCCACGTTGCGAACCGCCGACAGGCCGAACCGCACCTTGGTCTCGGTCACCGTGAAGTCCACGTCCGATTCGTTGACGTCGGGAACCAGTACCTCGACACCCATGCGTCTGCACTCGTTGAGGTAGACGGCGGTGCGGTCCTTGTCCCGCTTGGTGGCGGTGAGCAGCGCCGCCATGTACTCGGCCGGGTAGTGCGCCTTCAGGTAGGCGGTCTGAAAGGCGACGTATGCGTAGCAGGCGGAATGGGAGAGGTTGAAGCCGTAACCGGCGAACGGCTCGATGGCGTCCCACAGGTCGTCGCCCAACTGCTCGGGATGGCCCTGGGCGACGCATCCGGCGACGAACTTCTCCTTCTCCGCCGCCATCACCGATTTGATCTTCTTCCCCATCGCCTTGCGGAGGTTGTCCGCCTCGGCCATCGAGTAGCCGGCCATGTCCCTGGCGACCTGCATCACCTGTTCCTGATAGGTGATGATCCCGTAGGTCGATTCGAGGAAGGGCTCGGTGGCCGGGTGGGGATACTCGACCGGTTTGCGGCCGTTCTTGCGGTCGGCGAACTCGTAGTGCATGTTCATGCCCATCGGGCCGGGCCTGAACAGCGCGTTGACGGCGATGATGTGCTCGAAGGTCTCGGGTTCGAGCGCCCGGATCAGCGAGCGCATCGACGAGCCCTCCAACTGGAAGACGCCGATCGTCTCGGCACTGCGGATCATCTGGAAGGTGGCCTCGTCGTCGAGCGGGACATTGTCGATGTCGACGCGGTGGCCGTGGCTGCGCTCGATCAGCTCGAGGGTGCGCTCGATCGTCGAGAGGTTGCGCAGACCCAGGAAGTCCATCTTGAGCAGGCCCATCGACTCGATGCCGTGCATCTCGTACTGGGTGACGACCTCGGCACCTTCTCCCTTCTGCTGGATCGGGATGATCTCGGTGAGAGGCTTCGGCGTGATCACGACGGCGGCGGCGTGGATGGAGTCCTGGCGGCGCAGGCCTTCGAGGCCGAGGGCGGCGTCGACCACCCTCTTCACCTCCGGCTCGCCCTGGTAGGCCTCGCGCAGAGGGGCGGCGTTGTTGTACTGGTCGCGCAACGCCGAGTCGGTGTCGTCGGTGGGTGGCTGCAGACACTGGGCCAGCGACGCCTCCTTGCCGAGGATGGCGGGCGGCATCATCTTGGCGACGCGATCTCCGAGCGAGTACGGGTAGCCGAACACCCGGGCCGCATCGCGAATGGCCTGCTTCCCCTTGATGGTGGAGAAGGTGATGATCTGCGCGACGTGGTCGGACCCATACTTCTCGGCGGCGTAGCGGATGACGTCCGCCCGGTACCGCTCGTCGAAGTCCATGTCGATGTCCGGCATCTGCTTCCGGCCGGGGTTGAGGAACCGCTCGAAGATCATTCCGTAGCGGATCGGGTCGAGATCGGTGATCCGCAGGCAGTAGGCGACGATGGAGCCCGCCGCGGAACCCCTCCCCGGCCCCGTGCGGATGTTGTTCTCGCGGGCGAAGCGGATGAGATCCCAGACGATCAAGAAGTAGGCGGGGAAGCCCATCTCTCCGATGACCTTCAGCTCGTGACGGATCCGCTCCTCGGCCTGCTCCCCCAGCGGGTCGCCATACCGCGCCCTGGCCCCCTCGTACACGAGCCGTTCGAGGTATGTCGCCTCGGTCTCGCCCGGGGGAACCGGGAACTCGGGGAGAAGGATGTTCCCGAACTCGAGCTCGACGTCTGCCCGCTCGGCGATCCACAGGGTGTTGTCGCAGGCGCCGGGAAACCGCTCTTCGGGAAACAGGGCCCGCATCTCGGCGGCGCTCTTGAGGTAGAACTGGTCGCCGTCGAATGCGAATCGGTTGGGTTCGTCGATCGTCGCCCCGGTCTGGATGCACAGGAGCACATCGTGCGCCTCGTATTCCCCCCGATGCGTGTAGTGGGCGTCGTTGGTCGCGAGGAGAGGAGCTCCGATTCGGCGGGCGATCTCGTTCAGGTCGTCCAGGATGCGGCGCTGGGCCTCGATTCCGTGGTCCTGGATCTCGATGAAGAAGTTGTCCTTGCCGAAGATGTCCTGATACGAGGCGGCTGCGGCGAGGGCGGCATCGAAATCGCGCACCGCTCCCTGGTTGCCCTCCTCCCGCGACGCGTCGGGAGCGAGCAGCTGGGCGACCTCGCCCCCCAGGCAGCCGGAGGTGGCGATGATCCCCCGGGCGTGCTCGGCGAGCAGCTCCTTGTCCATCCGGGGCTTGTAGTAGTACCCCTCGAGATAGGACCTCGACGACAGCTTCATCAGGTTGCGGTACCCGACCTCGTTCTCGGCGTACAGCAGCATGTGGTGGCGGATGTTCTGGGATCGAGCCGGGCGGTCGAAGCGAGATCCGGGCGTCGTGTACGCCTCCATCCCGATGATCGGCTTCACGCCCTTGTCCCTGGCGGACCGGTAGAAGTCGACGACGCCGTACATCACGCCGTGATCCGTGATCGCCACCGCCGTCTGTCCGTCGGCGTGCACCGCCTCCATGACGTCTTTGACCCGCGCCGCCCCGTCGAGCATCGAGAACTCGGTGTGAACGTGGAGATGGGCGAACGACGATGTCATCGGGTGGAGCGAACGGCTGACTTACACGGCTGTCATTCGAATGTAGTCACCCCCGCCCCGCCGCGCCACAGCGCGAAACGCATCGATCGGCGATCGGGGATCAGCCGTCGGGCGACGCGGGTTGGGACCTCGACGGTGCGTTCGAGACACGGCAGGGACTGACGCTCCGGCCGCGACGTGAGACGTGCGACGTGAGACGTGAGACGTGAGACGTGCGACGTGCGACGTGGGACGTGCGACGTGAGACGTGAGAGCTATCCCAGCACCGGGACGGACAGCACCGC
>DATCZS010000053.1:0-4051 GCA_036525795.1 Acidimicrobiia bacterium
GAATGACCTCGTGATCGCCGGTGCAACGCTCGCCGCTGCTGCCATCTTTGATCCGGTGCGCCGGCGAATCCAACGGCTGGTCGACCGCCGGTTCAACCGCGCCCGGTACGATGCCGAACGGGAGTTCGAGATCCTCACCAATCGGCTCCATTCGGCTGTGACAGTCCACGCCGTCGCAGAGAACCTGAGTGGCGTCATCACCCGCACCGTCCAGCCCGGACTGGTTGCAGTGTGGATCAGAGAGCCACGATGAGCGTGACGACTTCCCTGGAGGACCGCAACAGCGCCGGCATCTGGTTGAGGATGCTTCGACTCGGCACCTGGTGCTGGCTGCTGACCGTGCTGGTCATCGGCTCTGCCGGCATCGCCGCCGCCTATCGGGACCCGACGCTTATTCGCATCGACGAGCTCTCCGCCATCTACGAGAGCGTCGGACTGTCCGACAGGGTGATGATGACCGCGGCCCTCGTCCTGCCGCTGGCGTTTGCGTTGACGAGCGCAGCGGTCATCGCTGTTCGTCGCCCCGATGACATGGCCGCTCTCCTGCTGGGGATGTGCATGGTCGGCCTGTACTTCTTCACGTCCGGCGCCTACGCGGCAATCGACGCCTCATGGATTAGGAACGGTTCGGCATCCCTGGCCGTGGTGCTGATCGCCGTGTTCCTGGTGGTGTTCCCGACGGGAACATTCCGGCCTCGGTGGTCGGTTGCCGCTCCCATCACTGCCGCGGCGCTCGCCGTTGCCGCACCCACGATCGCCGCCGACACACGCCTCTACCTGACGAAATGGGAACCGCACGAGGTTCCGGTAGGAGCGTGGGGTGGCTGGTCGCTCATCTTGCTGGTTGCCGCCACTGCTCAGATACGGCGTTACCGAGCGGTGTCGACCGACACACAACGCGACCAGACACGGTGGGTCATGCTCGGCGCCTTTGGAATCCTCCTCGCACCGGGCGCCCTCCTGGTACTCAACGCCCTCGGGCGTGGAAGTCCGGCTCTGACCGGAGGCGTGGCACTGGTCAGTTCCCTCGGCTCGTACCTGCTTCCGGTGACCCTCATGATCGCGATCTTCCGGCATCACCTCTACGACATCGACGCCGTGATCTCCCGGACCGTCACATATTCGCTCATTGCGATCGTCGTGACTGCCTCATTCGTGCTGCCCGTTCTGGTTCTGGGGTCGCTTCTCGGGGAGTCGAACGACCTCGTGGTTGCCGGATCGACGCTGCTGGCTGCCGCCGTGTTCAGTCCGGCCAGGCGACGTATCCAAAGGACAGTGGAACATCGCTTCAACCGGGCTGCCTATGACGTCGAACAGGTGATGGAGAGGTTCAGCGCCGGTCTCCGAGCCGATCTCTCGATCGAATCGGTCGCCAACCGCCTGGAACATGAGATCGAAAGGACCGTGCAGCCGGCCACGGCGACGGTCTGGATCAGGGATCGCGAGTGACCGGAACCACCCTTTCCGAACCGCGACGAAGTCGGACCGCTTCGTAACGACGGCGTAACTCCCGTGCATACAGAATGGTCCATGGCTCGTAGGGCTTCGAGTTGGCGGAGGTGGCACTACCTCTGGTCGACCGTGGTCATCGGAGCCTTGTTGCTCAACGTCTTCTGGCCGGTGTACCCGGGATACTCGATCTGGGCGCTCAGCCTTGCTGCGTATCCGGTGGCGGCAGCGCTGATCCTCACTCACAGGCCAGGCAACCGAGTGGGGCGAGTCCTGGCCGTCGTCGGCGTCTCGGCCGGCGTGATATTCGTCGGCGGATGGGCCGTCTGGACATGGCAAAGCCGGAGCTGGAGTGCCTTGCTGGAGGCGATCATCGCCGGTGCCGTACCGCCGGTCTTCTGGGGAGCCATCGGGCTTCTCTACATCTTCCCGACCGGGCGGACCACCCGCCGAGGTTTTCACGTGGGGTTCATCGCATTCACCTCGGTCGTCGCCGTAATGGCAGGGCTGGCGCCGCTCGATCCCGGTCCGATGCCGCTGACAGGGAGACCCAACCCGATCGCCGGACCGGCGTGGGTTGGTGCTCTCTACGACTTCGGACTCTTCGTTCTGCTGCCGGGTCTGATCGTCGGCGTCTGGGCCGCCGTCGCCCGATACCGAACCTCCAACCCGGAGGTCAGGACGCAACTCAGATGGTTCATGGCCGGAATCCTCGCCGTTGCAGGATTGGTGGCGGTAGTCGCCCTGGTTCCGGAGGCGCTGCCTTCACCGTATGAGGAGCTCACCACCGTCGTGGTAGTCGCCGGTCTCTGGTCGCTGCCGGCGTCGATCGCGATCGCCGTGACGCGCTACCGGCTCTACGAGATCGATCGACTCGTCTCCCGCACCGTCACCTACGCCCTGGTCGCAGCGGTGGTTGCCGCGGTCTATGCCGTTCCGGTGGTCCTGGTCCCCCGCCTTCTCGGCGAGTCGAACGACCTGGTCATCGCCGGCTCCACCGTGACGGCCGCCGCGGCTTTCAACCCGGTACGACGCCGCATCCAGCGGGTGGTCGACCGCCGATTCGACCGCGCCCAGTACGACGCCGAACGAGAAGTGGATGCGTTCGCCGGCCGGCTGACCGGTGAGATCGAACTGGTCACCGTCACCGAGGACCTCGACGGCGTGCTCCGGCGAACCCTGGCCCCGTCGACCAGTGCTCTGTGGCTGAAGAGAACGCCATGAGGTGGATGGCTCGATCCGTGGCCACCGCCGTTTGGCTGAGTGCCGTCGTCCTGGTGCTGGCGCACCTGGGGATCCTCCCGCTGGAGGGAACCGGGCTCATCCTCCCCATCATCGCCGTCCCCGGTTTCGGCACGGTCGGACTGGCGCTGATCCTGCACCGGCCGGCCAACAGCGTCGGCTGGCTGATGCTGGGAGTGGGCGGCACCCCTGCCGTCTTCTTCCTGGCGGGTGTGGGTGGAGCGGAACTCCAGAACTTCGCGGTGCTCGTGAGCCTCGTTCTGGTGCTGGTGGTGTTCCCGGACGGCAGACTTCCATCGCGACCGTGGCTGGTGCCGATCGGTCTCCTCGTGGGTGGATGGACGATCGCCAGCCTCGTCCCGTCGTTCGAGTGGCGCACCTCTGACGACTTCGCGATTCCGCTCGGCGTCGTGGCCGGACTGGCCGGCGTGCTGTGGTGCGCGGCGGCGCCCTTCATCCGCTTCCGCCGTGCCGGTGGGATCGAGCGAGCACAGCTGCGCTGGCTCGGGGCGACCGCCGCCTTCGCCGCCATCATGGCCCTGGTGGCGATGGTCGCCGGCGTGGCAGGCCTCGCCGTGATCCCAGACCTGGCGAGCCTGATGGCGATGGCCACGGGCGCTCTCGGGATCCCGGCTGCCATCCTGGTGGCGATCACCCGCTACCGGCTGTACGAGATCGACCGGATCGTGTCGCGCACGGTCACCTACGCCCTGGTCGTCATGGTGGTGGGAACGGTCTATGCCGTCCCGGTGCTCGTGCTCCCCCGTCTTCTCGGTGAGTCCAACGATCTGGTCATCGCCGGCTCCACCCTGGCGGCGGCAGCAGCCTTCAACCCGGTCCGCCGCCGGATACGGAGGGCCGTCGACCGCCGCTTCAACCGGGCGAGGTACGACGGGGAACGGGAGGTGGACCGATTTGCGACCCGCCTCGGCAGGGAGATCAGCCTCGACGGCGTCGGGGTGGCGTTCCAGGAGGTTATCGGCCAGACTCTGCGACCGACCTCTGCCAGCGTCTGGATACGGACACCATGAGTCGAGCCCCCCTGCGGAGCAACGCCACACCGCCGGGAGCGACGATGGGGGCCACACTCGGGCTGGCAGGCCTTCTGGTCACCGGATCGGCGGTGATGCTGTGGATGAACCGAACGACCCTGGCCGGCACCAATCCGCTCGACGTGGCTACCCCCTACCTGTTCGCGGCGTACGTCCCGGTCGGCGCCGTCATCCTCAGGCGAAACCCGGGCCATGGAGTCGGCCGCCTGTTCGTGCTGGTGGGTCTGTGGGCTGCTTTCGCCGTCTGCGCCCAGGAGTACGGGATCCTGGCGTTGACCGGCCCATGGTCGATTCCCGCCGGCCGGGGA
>DATCZS010000054.1:0-9998 GCA_036525795.1 Acidimicrobiia bacterium
GCCGTGGTCGCCGCGCTGGCCGGACGGTGGCGGGTCATCGCCTGGGGTTCGGCGCTGGGATTCGGATCTGTGGTCGCTCTTTCGATCATGGACTGGCGGGGCGACGGGGCCGTGGCACTGGCGGCGCTCTCCGCGGTCGGCGGCGCGGTCGTCGTGGGCGCAGGGCTCCACCTGGAGTCGGTGGGCGGTTGGACGAGGGGGATTCTCGGTGCGGCGAGTGTGACGGCGGCCGTCGCCGCCCTGGTTCTGTCCCTCGGCCCGGTGCTGTCGGGCCGGGCGGGCATGCCGCCGGATCGGTGGTCGGACAGACTCGGGTTCGTCTCTGCCCTCGCTGAGCCTTCCGGACCGGCGCGGACTCTCCTGCTGTCGACTGCAGACGTCTTGCCCGGGGATTCCCGGGTGGCCGGTGACCACCGGTATCGAGTCGTCACCGGTTCCACCCCGACCGCAGACCAGGCCCGGCTGGCCGAGCCCCGGGCGGGCGACGACGCCCTCGCGCTGGCGGTGAGTCAGCTCGTCGAAGGCGGGGTGGTGAGGCCGGGCGACCTGCTGGCGCCGTTCTCCATCCGGTGGGTGGTGGTCATCGACGATGCGCCGGTAGGGGCGAACCTGGTCACCCAGGTCGATCTCGTCCCGGTCCCGGTGGCCGAGGGGCTGGCGGTGTATCGCAACGATGTCTATCGACCCCGGGTGACTGCGGCGGACGGATCGCCGTGGGTGGCGACCCGCACGGCTGCCACCGGTCGGCCCACCTCGGCGACGGTGCGCCTCGCCGACAACGCATCCGGCCGATGGGGGCCGGGCTGGAGCCAGTCCGACTGGTACAACGTCTTGTCGGCCGGTGACGGCCAGATCCAATTCGAGCCTGAATCGCAGGCTCGAACCGTGGCGTGGATCGCACCCGTCATGCTGGCGCTCGCCGGTCTCGGCGCGCTGTGGGGGAGGGAGCGGTGAGCCGGCTGATGGGGGCGCTGACCAGGATGGTGGGAACGGCGGGTGTGGCGTCCGTCGTCGTCGCCTCGATCCTGGTTTCGCCTGACACTCCCGTCGTTGACGATGTCGCGCTCCCGGCGCCGGCCCCCGCATCAGTGGCCGTGTGTCCGATCTGGGTGGACCGCAGCACCACAGGGTCGGTGGTGCTCGGCTCCTCCAAGCCGTTCGCGGCCCGATCCTCCGTGTATGCCGCAGGCAGGCAGATCTCCGACGGGGAGGTGGTCGTCGACGCGACCGGCGGGGCCCGACTCGGCTTCGACCAGGTCGTCGTGTCCGGCCTCGCAGGCCTGCTGATGGAGGTGCCCGATCTCGACACGGCGGTCGGGGTCTCGGTCACCGGCCTGGGGATTGCGGCCGCCAACTGCACGGCCCCCGTCTCCTCGACCACGGTGGCGGCGGGCGTGTCGACGCGTTCGGGGGAGCGGGTGGAACTCATCCTCGTGAATCCGTACGCCGTCGATGCCTCGGTCTCGGTCTCCTCCAGCTCCGAGGCCGGTCTCGACTCGGCGGGTGAATTGGAGACCATTGTGGTTCCCTCGGCGTCGGTGGTCACACGCGACCTCGACGCACTGCTTCCGCTCCGCAACCGGATGGCGGTGACGATCACCGCCTCGTCCGGCCACGTTCATGGGTTCCTCGTGCAGCACGGCGGGACAGACCGGGCGATGCTCGAGGCGGTCACCCCGCAGGCCAGCTGGTTCCTGCCGCTCGCCGAACCGATCGAGGGATCCGTGGAGTGGGTGGTCGTCGCGTCGACCTCCTCGACCGACATTCCGGTGCGCATCGATGGCCTCATCGACGGGGCGTGGGTCGACGGTCTCTGGTCGACGACGATCGAGACGCGTTCACAGGCCGAGTTCGACCTCGGCGAGCTCGACCCCCGGCCGAGCGCGCTGCGCATAGGGGCGGACGGGCTCATCGTTCCCTCGCTCGTCGTCGAGTCGGAGACGTTCAGGGCGGCAACCCCGGCGGTGCCGTTCCCGTCGACCGACTGGTACATCACCGGCGGCGCCGGCGCTCTCGAGGCAGTGGTGTCTGCGTCCGGCGAGTTCGACTCGACGGTGACGTTCTTCCCGCACGAGCCGGGAGGGCGACCGATCGTCGTCGAGCTCCCGCCCGGAGGCAGTGCGGTCGTCGAGCTCCCTGCGGCCGGCGGCGGCTACGCCGTCAGGGCGACGAGCGAGGTGCTCGTCACCTGGCGGGCCTCCGTCGAAGGCGGGTTGGCCCTCGGGGCGGGGGTTCCGGTCGAAGGACACGGGGAGTGACCGATCCGGTCGTGAGGCTTCTGGTGGTCGGGGTCCTCGTGGTCGCGGCGGCGGGCATCGCCTTCGCTCAGCGTCGGGGACTCGCCCACCGGCGTCGAACACGAATGTTTCCCGGTGTCGACCCCGGCGTCGTGGTGTTCGTCTCTGCCGCCTGTTCGTCGTGCGGGCCAGTCATCGGTGCGGTGAGAGAGACCGGTGTTGCGCATCGCGTCGTCGAATACGAAACCGAACCAGAGCTCTTCCGGAGTTTGAAGATCGCCCGCGTGCCGGCCGTGGCGAAGGTCGGAGAGGACGAGCGGGGGTGGATTGCATTCGGCGTCCTCTCGCCGGGCCGGCTCGAGCGCTGGCTCGACGATCCTTGATCCGACCGCAGGGTCTCCCTAGCGTTGCCGCATGTACTCCTGCGCCCGCTGCCCGACGCCGGCATCCACGCTCATGACGTTCACCTACACCGACCGGGCCGTGTGGCTCGAGGAACTCGATGTGGATCCGTCCGACGCCGGCGGGTACGCCCTCTGTACGTCCCACGCCGACCGGCTCGGTCCGCCACTCGGGTGGACCCTGACCGATCGCCGCAACGTGACACGGCTGTTCGCTCCTGACGCCCCATCAGAGGTCGCCTGAACCGTGACCCTCGATCGAGATCTGATCGATGCGGTCAGAGATCTCGACGAGCACGATCTGCGGCGCCTCTTCATCCTCGCCCGGGCGCGCCTCGAGTCCCACGGGGTGACCGTCGAGGGGCCCCAGTCGCCTGACATCCGGCTCCGCCAGCGCAGCGTTCGCTGCGGCAAGCTCGGGTGCACGTCCTGTCCTCACGGTCCCTACTGGTACGCCTACTGGACCGAAGACGGCAGGCGGCGCTCGCGGTACGTGGGCAAGCTGCTCGACGAGTAGGCGCGGAGTCTCGAGTCTCGAGTCTTGAGTCTTGAGTCTCGAGTCTCGAGAGGTATTGGTGATCGCTGGTTCCGGGATTCGTTGTTCTCGCGCGGATCGCCTGTAGCATGCTCGGCTGAGAGATCGGAAGGTCGTGATGGACTGTCCGCAGTGCGGCGCAGCAGATGTGATCGAGATCAAGCATCGGCTGCCAGAAGACATCGAGCTCTACTTCTTCTCGTGCCACCGCTGCGAAGAGCGGTGGTGGGACCGAGACGGGCAGGTCGTTGCGCTCCGCGAAGTCCTGGAGATGGCCCGCCAGAAGCGGCGCTGAGGTCTCCCGTCCTCTCATGACCGCTCCGTCGTCCGGGCTCCGGCGGTCCCTGCTGCCCGCCCTGATGCTGCTGTTCTCGGCGGCGGTCGTCTTCGTCATCCTCGAGCCGCGCCTCCTCTTGACCGCCAACACGCCTGCGGGCGGCGACATGGGAGCGCACGTCTACGCCCCTGCCTATCTCCGCGACGTGCTGCTCCCGCAGGGGAAGGTTCACGGCTGGTCGAACGACTGGTTTGCGGGCTTCCCGCTCTTCTACTTCTACTTCCCCCTGCCGTCCCTGGTGATCGTCGCCCTCGATCTGATCCTCCCCTACGGGGTGGCGTTCAAACTGGTGACCGTGGCCGGTCTGCTGGCGATGCCGCCCGCCGCATACGTGCTCGCCAGGGCGCTGAAGCTGTCGCGCTCCGCGTCGGCGATCGCGGGGGCCGGCACGGTGGCGTTCGTGTTCATGGAGAGCTTCAGCATCTACGGCGGCAACGTCGCCTCGACGCTGGCCGGAGAGTTCTCCTATTCGTGGTCGTTCGCCCTCGGCCTGGTCTACTTCGCCCTGCTGATTCGGACGATCGAGGGCGAGCGGCGCCTCGGCCCGTGGGCGGCGGTCACCTTCGCGGCCGCCGCGCTGTGCCACATCCTGACCATCGTGATGCTGATTGCCGGCACCCTGTTCCTGCTGGGACGCAAGGGAGCGGTTCGTACGGTGCTGCCCGTGTGGGTGGTGTCCGGCGCCGTCACCGCCTTCTGGTCGCTTCCCCTGCTGCTGCGACTCCGGTATTCGACCGACATGGCGTGGACGCCGCTCTCCCGCCTGGAGGAGATCCTGCCCGTCGAGCTGTGGATGCTGCTCCCCGTCGCGGTGTTCGGTGGGGTCGTCGCGGTGAGACGCTCGTGGGGTGCGCTCGGCGTGGCAGCCATGACCCTCATCCCGCTGCTCTACTTCCCGCTCCCCAACCTGCTCCCGGACCTGTTTCCCACCGTGTTCACCGACCCGCGATGGAAGCTGTGGAACGGGCGGCTCCTCCCGTACTGGTATTTCGGAGTGACGTTCTTCGCCTCGATCGGCGTTGCGGTGGGGGTGGGAGCACTGGTGCGCCGACTGCCCGAGCGCGTGTCCGCCTGGTGGGCCCGGGCGGCACTGGCTGCGCTGACGGCGGCGGCTGTGCTTCTCGTCGCCACGCGACCCGAGGCCCCGACCTGGGCACCGTGGGCGGTGGCGGCGGCGGGCGCGGCGTCGTTCGCCGGAAGTCTGGCGTGGTCGCGACCGGTCACAGTGAACGCAATCGCCGGCTGGGTGGCGGTGGCGGCAATCGTGTTCGGCTCACTGGCCGGGCTGTCGTTCATCAACGGGTGGGCACGGTGGAACTACTCGGGCTACGAAGGAAAGGCCGCCTGGCCGGAGTACTCGGCGCTGATGGGTGAGCTCGACTCGATCCCCCAGGGTCGCACGATGTGGGAGTACTCGAAGGAACAGGACAAATACGGGACGACGATGGCCTTGATGCTGATCCCCTACTGGACCGGGCCGGAACACGCATCGATGGAGGGTCTGTTCTTCGAGTCTTCGCTGACGGTGCCGTTTCACTTCCTGATGCAGTCCGAGATGAGCAAGGCGGGATCACAGCCGGTTCCCGGCCTGCGCTATAGGCCGTTCGACTTCGAACGCGGCATCCCGCACATGGATGTGTACGGGGTGCGCTACTACATCAGCTACACGCCCGAAGCCCGGGACAAGGCGCACGCCGACGGCCGCCTGACCGAGATCGCGACCAGCGGCCCGTTCACCATCTTCGAACTGGAGAACGCGTCGCTCGTCGAGCCCGCCTCCTTCCAGCCGGCCGTGTACGACGGTCCCGAGTTCGCGGAGTTCGCCCTCGAGTGGTTCGACGACGTGTCGCTGTTCGACCGATGGGTGGCGGCCGACGGGCCCGCCGAGTGGCCCCGGGTGTCGGAGGTGGGCGAGCTTTCGAACCTGGGCGAGCTGACCCCGGCGGGGGCGGTGAGCAACGTGGAGATCGGAGACGATGCCATCTCGTTCGACACGACGGCGATCGGTGTTCCCCACCTGGTGAAGGTGTCCTACTTCCCCAACTGGAAGGTCACGGGGGCCGACGGGCCGTTCCGGGTCACGCCGTCCCTGATGCTGGTGGTGCCCACCGAGAGTCATGTCGACTTGAAGTTCGGGAGAACCTGGGTGGAGATGGTCGGGGTGGGGTCGACTCTCGTCGCCCTGGCCGGTCTCTTTGTGTGGTGGCGCCGGACCCGTTCGCCGGCCTCACTTGCCGCGGAGCAGCAGCCAGCCGAGGCGGAGGGTGTCGCGTCCGAGCTCCCAGAGCATTCGGGGGCGTAGCGCGGCGCTGGCCGCGGTCGGTCCCAAACGCACGGGCATCTCGACGATGCGATATCCGGCACGGTGGGCCCGCACCATCAGCTCGAGGTCGAAGGCGTAGCCGCGGAGACGTACCGAGGGGAGGACCTCTTCGAGCACCTGCCGTTTGAACACCTTGAGCCCCGTCTGGGTTTCGCGGATGGGAAGGCCGAACACGGCGGTCGTGCAGAAGGCGAACACGTGGCTCAGCAGCCTGCGAGATGTCGGGTATGTGCTGTCTGCCATGTGCGATCGTTTCGCTCCCACCACGACATCGGCGCCGTCGAGCCGCTCGACCATCGGGATGATCTGGTCCGGGGGGAGATCGAGGTCGGCATCGATGAAACAGACCAGTGCCCCGCGGGCGCCGGCGGCTCCCGTGACCAGCGCGTCTCCCTTGCCCCGGTTGGTCGGATGGCGGATCACGTTCGCCGAGCGAACCGTCTCCGCCGCCTGAGTCGCCCGGGCCCATGTGTCGTCGTCGCTTCCGTCGTCGACCACGATGATCTCGGCATCCATCGCGCTCACCGCGTCGGCGACTGCGGCGAGGTTGGCTGCGATCACGGGCCCCAGGCGGTACGCCGGGAGGACGACCGACAGGGCTGGGGGTGTGGTGGCGTCGTCGGGGGTCATGAGAGCGGGAAGCTTCACATACAATGCCTGTTCTGACCAACCGGAGGAATGGTGGACCTCGACGCCGTGTTCAAGGCATACGACATCAGGGGCCGAACGGACATCGGGGAACTCGATGCGGGGCTGGCCCACGACATCGGTGCCGCGTTCGCGATCATGGTGGGGGCCGCTTCCATCGCCGTCGGCCAGGACTGCCGGGCGTCGTCTCCGGCACTGTCCGATGCGCTGGTCGATGGCATCCTCGAACAGGGGGTGGACGTGGTCCGGCTGGGAGAGGTGGCGACGGACACCGTCTACTACGTGTCCGGCTCACGCCAGGTCCCCGGGGTGATGATCACCGCCAGCCACAATCCGCCCAGCTACAACGGGATCAAGCTGTGCCGCCCGGGAGCGGCGCCGGTGGGAGCAGACACGGGTCTGGGCGAGTTGAAGGCGGCGATTCGGGCAGGAATCCCGCCCGGACCGGGGGGAGGGTCGGTGACGGTGCTCGATCCGACGCCCGGGTATGTCGACCACCTGTTCTCGGTGGTCTCGCCGGCCGACATCGCCCCGCTGCGGGTGGCGGTCGACGGTGGAAACGGCATGGCAGGGGTGGTGCTCGAAACGGTGTTCGATCGCCTCCAAGCGGAGCTTGTCGGCCTGTACCTGGAGCCGGATGGGACCTTTCCCAACCATCCGGCCGACCCGATCCAACCTGAGAACATCCGGGAACTGGTCGAACTGGTGGCGGGCGGCGGCTTCGACCTGGGGGTGGCCTTCGACGGCGACGCCGATCGCGCCTTCTTCATCGACGACAGGGGCGTTCCGCTGTCGGGGAGCACCACCACGGCACTTGTGGCCCGCTGGTTCCTCGAGCGTGAGCCGGGAGCCACGATCGTCCACAACCTGATCACGTCGCACGCCGTCCCCGAGACGATTCGCGCCCATGGAGGGACACCGGTGCGCACCAGGGTTGGCCATTCCTACATCAAGCAGGTGATGGCAGAGACCGGCGCCGTCTTCGGTGGGGAGCATTCCGGTCACTACTACTTCCGCGCCAACTTCCGTGCCGATTCGGGGATGCTCGCCATGCTGGTGCTCTTGCAGGTGCTGTCCGAGGCCGGAACTCCCCTCTCCGAGCTGCGACGCCAGGTCGAGCCATACGTCGCCTCCGGTGAGGTCAATCTGTCGGTATCCGATCACTCCGCCGCCATCGAGAGGGTCGCCGCAGCCTTCCCGGACGCCGACCTCGACCGCCTCGACGGACTGACGGTGTCGTTTCCCGACCGGTGGTTCAATCTACGGCCGTCGAACACCGAGCCGCTCGTGCGGCTCAACGTCGAAGGTCCGGACCGAGCTTCGGTCGACGAGCTGGTGAGCCGGGTCCGCGCAGTTGTGGAGGCACAATGACCCTCATCGATCCGTTGCTACTCGAGATCCTCCGCTGCCCGCTGTGCCGGGTGGAGGTGGTCGAAGACGTGGAGGCCTCGGCGCTGGTCTGCACCCGGACCCAAGCCCATCGCTACCCCGTCGAGGACGGAATCCCCAACATGCTTCCCCCCGCCGACTGACGTCGGCGCCGAACGAAACCCGAGGTATCGCAATGCAATACGACATCGCCACGCCCACCCTGTCAGAGGAGGGAGCCAGACGGCTGGCGTGGGCCGGCCGCCGCATGCCGGTGCTCGCCACGATTCGCGAGCGGTTCAGACAGGAGCGGCCGCTCGAAGGGCTCACCGTGGCGGCCTGCCTTCACGTGACTGCCGAGACCGCCAACCTGATGCTGGCGCTTCGAGACGGCGGCGCCATTCCCGTGCTGGCCGCATCCAACCCCCTGTCGACCCAGGATGACATCGCGGCAGCGCTCGTCGCCGAGGGTATCTCGGTGTTCGCCGTTCGCGGTGAGGACAACGACCGCTACTACAGCCACCTGCATGCGGTGCTCGACATGGAGCCCGACATCACGATGGACGACGGCGCCGATCTCGCGACCCTGCTCCACACGGATCGACGCGAGATCAATCCGATCGGCTCCACCGAGGAAACGACCACCGGCGTGATCCGGCTGCGGGCGATGGCCCAGGACGGGACGCTGCGCCTGCCCGTGGTGGCGGTGAACGACTCGGCCACCAAGCATCTGTTCGACAACCGGTACGGGACGGGTCAGTCGGCGATGGACGGGATCATGCGGGCCTCCAACGTGCTGATCGCCGGTCTCGACCTGGTGGTCGTCGGATACGGGGACTGCGGCAGAGGCGTGGCCGACCGGGCCCGCGGACTCGGTGCGCATGTGATCGTGGTGGAGGTCGACCCTGTGCGGGCGGTGGCGGCAGCCATGGACGGCCATCGCGTCATGACGGCCGACGACGCGGCGGCAACCGGGCACATCTTCATCACGGTGACCGGGAACAAGCACGTCCTCCGTCGCCGCCACTTCGAGCGCATGCGCGACGGAGCGATCCTGGCGAACGCCGGCCACTTCGACATCGAGCTCGACCTCGATGCGCTGGAGGACATGGCGGTGACTCGCCGCCCCATCCGCGCCAGCCTCGAGGAGTTCGAGCTGGCCGACGGCCGGCGCCTGCTGCTGGCGGCCGAGGGCCGGCTGGTGAACCTGGGCGCGGCGGAAGGCCATCCGGCAGACGTGATGGACCTCTCGTTCTCGAACCAGGCCATGGCGGCCGAGTGGCTGGCCAAGAACGCGGGGACGCTCGAACCCCGCATCTACACGCTGGCCGAGGAGATCGATCGCGAGGTGGCCCGGATCAAGCTCGACGCCCTCGGCTGTGGTCTGGAAGTCCTGACAGACGAGCAGAAGGCGTATCTCACGGGGTGGCGCGAGGGGACGTGAGGCACGGCGTTCGTCTCACGTCTCACGTCTCACGTCGGTCATGAGTCTCGAGTCTCGAGTCTCAAGGGGATCGCTGATCGCCGGGTGTCCGAGAATCCGTCCCATGCGCCCCGTACGGTGCCGGCGTGCGCACCTGTCTGGCCTGTGGGGAGTGGGGGAGCGCGGTCCTGTGCGAGCCGTGCCGGGGATCGCTGCGACCGGCGCCGGATCGGTGGATCAGAGGGCTGTGGGTCCGATCCGCCTATCTCCACGACGGGGCGGCGGCGGCCATGGTCCGCCGGCTGAAATACGGCGGGGTGTCCGCCGTGGCGTCTGCGTTGGCTCCGGCGCTTGCAGGCCGGCTCCCGCCGGATGTGCGGGCGATCGTGCCGGTGCCCCGCACCGCATGGAGGGCTGTGCGCTACGGAGTTGATCCGTCGCTCGAACTGGTGCGGCGACTGGCGGCGGCGACCGGGCTGCCCGTGGTGCGGGCCCTGGCGGCTCCGATCATGGCGGAACGACACGCCGGGCGGGGTCGACGCCACCGGGGTCCGGTTCGATTTCGGGCACTCGGGCCGGTACCGGACGGGTCGGTTCTGGTGGATGATGTGGTGACGACAGGAGTGACGCTCTTGAGTGCACGGTTGGCGCTGCCGATGATCACGCGAGCCGTGACGGTCACGGCTGCAGCCCAAGTGACTAGTCTCCCGCCCGGGCGGCCGCCAG
>DATCZS010000055.1:0-57877 GCA_036525795.1 Acidimicrobiia bacterium
GCACCGTGATCGCGCGAGACGACCGACTCCGAATCGGTCATCCGGACAGCTTACGGCGAGGGGGGCCCGGGTTCGGGATTGCCCGATGGGGTGGCGGGCGGTCCGGCGGGCACGCCGTCGGGTGGCCCGACCGGGGTCGAATCGGGTCGGCCGGGATCGCCTTGTGCGTGGTCGGGTGGCTCGACGAGTGTGACGAGGGAATTGGCGGCGTCGCGAACTGATTCTGAAGACAGGCTCTCGGTGTCCACGTCACGGGCGATCTGGACCAGCTCGGAAACCCGAGCGGCGACATCGGCCTGACCCTTGCCGATCAGCTCATCGACCGCCGCCTGCGGATCGTCCGAGTCGAGAATCCCCTGCAGGATCTCCTGCACCAGCTCGAGGGCGGCGGCGGACCGGCCCCGCTCGATGAGCTCACCCGCCTCGTCGAAGCGCTCGCCGACGTGGGTGCCGCCGATCCTGAACACGTCTCCTACCTGCTCGTAGGCCCGGTCCACGCCGTACAGAAGGTCGCCGGGAACGGCCGGGTTGGCTGCCGTGGCCAGCGCGGTGTTGCCCAGCCCCATGATCACCGTGGTGGCGACGACCACCACCGTGCGGCGGGGCCGGCGCGGCGCATGCCGCACCGTCTCGATCGCCTGGCGGGCGCGGATCTCCGAACGCGTGGTGCCCACCTCGGATTCGAGGTCGCGGGCATAGCGCCGGAGGTCGTCGATGGGGTCGTTCATGTCGAAAGGAAGGTCGTATCCCGTCCCGGAGTGTTACAGGCAGGCAACGCTAGCCTGCGGCGGCATGGAGGCCCGGGTGGTGACGACCTACGGAACGAGGACCGAGGCAGACGTCGCGGTGGCCCGCCTCGCCGCCGAGGGCATCCCCTCGACCACCGTCAGCGACTCGGTGGGCGGTCTCGAGCCGCAACTCGACTTCCTTCGCGGCGTGAGGCTGGTCGTCGCCGACCGTGACCTCCTCGAGGCGGCGATGGTGCTCGGCGTCGACGTCCCCGAACCGCTTCCGGAGTTGACCCACGCCCAGCAGCGGGTGGTCGGCGCGCTCCAGTGGATGGCGTTCGGTGTCGCCGGATTCGGCCTGCTCACCGTCCTGTGGCGAGCGTTCAGCGGTTGACCGGAGGAGGCCGGCCCTCCCAGCGTTCCCAATGGATCACCTCGTCGGCGTCCTTCCATCCCCGCGCCAGCGACGAGGATCGCCGGTCCGGCGCGGGGTGACCCACGGTGACGACACCGATCGGGGTCACGTGCGGGGGAATGCGGAGCAGGCCGGCGAGCTCAGGAAGGGAATGGGCGCCGAGGAACCCTGCCGCCAGTCCTTCGTCCACCGCCGCCAGCAGGATCGCCATGAGTGAAGCTCCGGCATCCACCCACCAGTACGGCACGGGCCAGTCGATCTCGCGCCCTTCGGCATCGACCTTGTCCGGTTCCCGGTACCGGCGGTGATATGCCGCCTCGCTCACACAAACGACGATGTGGGCCGGGGCACCGGAGATCCACGGGTCGAACCCGGCGCTCACGTAGTGGTCCTCGCCGCAGAGGCGGGCGATCTCGCGGCGCAGGCCCGGGTCGGTGACGATCACGAACGACTGGCCCTGGGTGAATCCGGCGCTCGGCGCCTTGCGTCCGGCGGCGGCGATGCGGGCCAGGGTCTGTTCGTCGACCGGATCGGGCAGGTAGTTGCGCACCATCCGGCGGGCGGCGAGCACCTCTGAGAACTCCATCACCGAGCCTCGTCCTGGGGGAGCAGTCCGAATCGAATCGCCCGGATCAGACCGGCGGTCGCACCGGAGACGGTCACGGCCACCACGAGGAACAGCGTGGCGGTCGAGATCACCGTGGCCGCCACCAGCACCAGCAATGCAGCGAGTCCGGCCAGGGAGAACACCATGGGGTGCGGCCGCCGGCGATGGTCGACCAGGCGGTGGGCGGGAACCGATGCGAACCAGATCGCCATACCCACAGATGCGACCAGGGTGGCAACCTCCACCGAGCCCGGAGACGCGAAGAAGGTGAGCCAGAGGATCGCGCCGACGGCCCCGACCCCCAGCGTCAGGTCGCGCCAGGCCGTGCGCATGCGGGGGCCCGTCTCACAACTCCTTGACCGCGGACACCACGTCTGACAAGCCCTTCTTGGCGTCGGCGAAGAGCATGAGGGTGTTGTCGTTGTAGAACAGCGGGTTGTCGATCCCGGCAAAGCCCGGCGACAGGCTGCGCTTGACCACGACCACCGTCTTGGCCCGGTCGACGTCGAGGATGGGCATGCCGTAGATCGGGCTGGTGGAGTCGTCGCGGGCGCTCGGGTTCACGACATCGTTGGCGCCCACCACCAGCGCTACGTCGGCATGGGGGAAGTCGGGGTTGATGTCCTCGAGGTCGTACAGCCGGTCGTAGGGGACGTCTGCTTCGGCGAGCAGGACGTTCATGTGGCCCGGCATGCGACCGGCGACGGGATGGATGGCGTAGCGCACGTCGACCCCTCGCTCCTCCAGCAGATGCGCCAGCTCTCGAATCGTGTGCTGGGCCTGAGCCACCGCCAGCCCGTATCCGGGGATCACGATGACCCGCTGCCCGTAGGCGAGGGTGACGGCCACGTCCTGGGGTGACGCGCTCCGGCTCACCTTGTCGCCGGTGACGCCGGCGGCGGCTCCCGTCTCCCCGCCGAACGCTGCGAACAGCACGTGGCCGAGCGTGCGGTTCATGGCCTTGACCATGATCATCGTGAGGATGAGTCCGGCTGCGCCAACCAGTGCTCCCGAGATGATCAGGGCGTTCGACCGGATGACGAACCCTGCGGCGGACGCGGCGAGACCGGACGCCGAGTTGAGGAAGGAGATCACGACCGGCATGTCGGCTCCGCCGATCGGCATCGTGCGGGTGATTCCGAGTGCCACGGCCACGCCGGTCAGGATCCACACGGGCACCAGCTCCCCTGTCGTGACGACGAGCACTGCCGACACCACGGCTCCGAGCCCGAGGAGGAGATCGATGATGCGCTGCAAGGGCAGAACGACAGGGCTGCCAGACACGAATCCCTGCAGCTTGCCGAACGCCACCATGCTGCCCGAGAAGGTGATCGCGCCGATGAGCACAGATGCGGCGATCGACACGAGGGTCCGCACGTCGTCGCCACCCACGATCGTCATCTCCGCCGCCGCCACCAGCGCCGAGGCACCGCCCCCGAATCCGTTGAACGCCGCCACCAGCTGAGGCATCGCCGTCATCTGGACCCGCCTGGCCAGGATCGCCCCGACACCGCCACCAACGACCAGGCCGCCGATGATCGCCCCGTACCCGACCACCTCGCGGGCCAGGAGCGTGACGACGATGGCGATCAGCATCCCGAGGGCGGCGAGCTGGTTGCCCCGGCGGGCGCTGGCGGGGCTCGTGAGGCCCTTCAGGCCCCGGATGAACAGGACGGCGGCGACGAGGTACAGAAAGCCGGAGACCGTCGGATTCACGGCCGGCGCTCCGACTTGAACATCTCGAGCATGCGGTCGGTGACGAGGAACCCGCCCACGACGTTGACCGTGGCGAACGTCACGGCCAGGAAGCCGAGCACCGTTGCCAGCGTCGTCGAGGAGCTTCCGGCGGCGATGATGGCTCCGATGATGGTGATCCCGGAGATCGCGTTGGAGCCGGACATCAGCGGTGTGTGGAGGGTGGGAGGCACCTTGGTGATCACTTCGAAACCGACGAACGCCGCCAGCACGAACACCGTGATCGGAATCAACAGCGACTCCATCAGTTCTCCTCCTCGACGAGTCTCGAATGGACGACCCGGCCGTCGCGCGTGATGCATGACTCGGCCACGATCTCGTCGTCCCAGTCGGGGGCGAATCCGCCGTCGTCGTCGACGACGAGATCGAGAAACGCCCGCATGTTGTGCGAATACATCTCACTGGCGTGTGCGGCGGTGCGAGACACGAGGTCGAGATCTCCGACGATCGTGACGCCACCCACCTCGACGGTCGATCCCGGCTCGGTCAGGGCGCAGTTCCCCCCGGTCGCCGCCGCCAGGTCGACGATCACGGCTCCTGGCCGCATCGAGTCCACCATCTCCTCGGTGACCAGGAGCGGTGCGGGCCGTCCGGGAATGGCGGCCGTGCAGATGACCGCGTCGGCCTTGGCGATGTGAGGGCCGATGGCGGCGTGGATCCTCTCCTGGTCGTCCCGGGCGACCTCCTTGGCGTATCCGCCTGAGGCCGATGCGTCCTGGGCGGGAGTGTCCACGGCGATGAAGCGGGCACCGAGACTCTTCACCTGTTCGGCGGCGGCGCTTCTGACGTCGAATGCCCACACGACGGCCCCGAGCCGGCGGACGGTCGCCACCGCCTGGAGGCCGGCGACGCCCGCCCCGAGAACGACCACGGTGGCCGGTCGGATCGTGCCGGCGGCCGTCGTGAGCATCGGGAAGAACCGGTCGCACAACCGGGCGGCCTCCAGTGCCGCCTGGTACCCGGCGGCAGTCGCCTGGGAGCTGAGCGCGTCCATGCTCTGGGCGCGGGTGGTCCGGGGCACGGCCTCGAATGCGAACGAGGTGATGCCGGTGGCTGCGAGCCGGCCCATCAGATCCGGGCGGTCGAACGGTGAGATCAGTCCCATCAAGGCGCCGGCCCCGTCGAGCCGATCGATGGGCGGCAACGTGACGACGGCCAGGAAGTCCGAGCCGTACGGGTCTCCGAGCTCGGCGCCGACGTCGCGGTATAGCTCGTCCCCGTAGCCCGACCCCAGGCCGGCGCCGATTTCGACCGTCACCCGGTGGCCGGCGCCCACCAACGAGGCGACCGTGGAAGGAACGAGCCCGACGCGGCGATCGGTGTGATCTGGTCGTGGAATCCCTATGTGCATCGGCGCGAACCCTAACCGAGTCGCACCCCGTCCCGGCTCGTCCCCGGATGGCCGGGAAGGTCCGGGTGCGCTACGGTCGCGGATGTGTCGGGTGTGGCATTTTCTGACCGGACTCCGGTGGTGTGGACGCGCGGAAGTGGTTGCCTCGAACTGGCCGGGCTGTTGTCGGAGGCCGACCCGATCCGCGCCGCCGGTGATCTCGAAGAGGCCGTGATCTCGGTGCGCGGGCAGTTGGTGGTCTCCCGTCGCCTGTCGTCGTTCGATCTCGCGAGCCAGGTGGTCCCGGTGGGGTTCGACCCGTCTGAGGCGCACGCGATCGTGGCGGCGGTCGCAGGGGGGCCCCACTCTCCCCTCGCGGCCCGGGTTGCCGCCCGGCTGGGGTCGGCGCTGGGCGTTCCGGCGATGATGGTCTGTGCTCATCGCGGTGAACACGATCGCGACGAGGCCGTGTCGCAGATCGAGCGTCTGTACCGGGAGGTGCCGCACATCGAGTACCGCCTCGTCGAGGCAGCGGATGCCGGGGGAGTGGTCGAACAGCTGCCGTCCCGATCCGCCATCGTTCTGGGAGCGCCGGGCGGATCGTGGCTGCAGAGGACGTTCTTCGGGCAGGGTGCGCGCCTGCGCCAGGAGGCGCCGGCGGGGGCGGTCGTGGTGCGGCAGGCACCGATGCGGGTGTTCCACCGCATGGGAGACCCGGTGTTCGTCGGACCGCTCAGAGAGGCCGTCGACATCCTTCGCGTGCATGCGGAGTCGGTACTGGCGGTGGTGGACCGGGCGATGCTCGTCGGAATCGTGCGCCGCAGCGCCCTCGAACTCGCCGATCCGGGAGTGCTCGTCACAGCCCTCATGGAGGAACCTCAGTCGTTGCTGCTGACCGCAGAGCTCGGCTCCGCCGCCGAGCTGATCCCGGTGTTCGCTCCCTCCCCGATCCCCGTCACCGATGAGGACGGCCGGCTGGTGGGCGGGCTGGCGTTGTAGAGACGCGCGCGATCTACTGGATTTGCACCGCATCGCGAGTCACAATGCTGCCGTGACCACCCTTCCTCCCTCCGTGAGCTTGACGCGTCGCATCTGGCGCGGCTTCTGGTTCGCACTGCTCGTCCTGGCGCTCCTCTTCCACATCGTGGGAGGCTGGATCTTCTCGGGGCGGATCATCGACGGGGGTTTCGTGATCAAGGAGCCATCCGTCGTACGTGACGTCGAGGTCGTGTCGGTGGAGGGAGGCTCGATCGTTCTGCAGGAGGTCGACCCCGGCACCGGCTACGAGCGGAACTCGGTGATGGGGTTCGAGCACGACGGAGGGTACCTGCGACTGGGTCCGGTCCAATCCGGCGACGGCACAGGGACGGTCACCCGGTCCTACGAGGTGGTTGACGGCGCCGCTCCGACAGTCGGGGCGAGAGGGGACATCCAGGGCTACTCCTACCCGGGAGACCCCCAGGCATCCGGGCTCGACATCGAGGTCGTCACGTATGCGTCCGATCTCGGTCCGATGGAGGCCTGGCAGGTGGACGGGTCGCGTTCGGAGTGGGTGATCCACGTGCACGGCAAGGGGGCATCGCCGGTCGAGGCGCTGAGGCTCATGTCGGCGCTTGATCGAGCCGGGTTCCACCAGCTCGCCATCACCTACCGCAACGACCCGGGTCAGCCCGCCGACCCGAGCGGCTACTACCAGTACGGCCGCGAGGAGTGGATGGATCTGGCGGCGGCGATCGACCATGCCCGGGAGCAGGGAGCAACCCAGGTCGTGGTGGTCGGCTACAGCACCGGCGCCGCCATCGCGCTGGCATACGCCTACCGGACGTCCGACGACCTCGCCGCCATCGTGCTGGACGCTCCCAACCTGGACATGAGCGCCACGGTCGATCACCGGGCTGCGGTCGAAGAGGTGGCGTTCGGAGTTGCCCCGCCGGGCACGCTCATCGCCACCGCGAAGATGCTCGCCGGGCTGCGGGCGTCGATCAACTGGAGCGCGATCGACTACGTCAAGCGGATCGGCCAACTCGCCGTTCCCACCTTGATCTTCCACCGCACCGAAGACGAGTGGGTGCCGATCGCATCCAGCCGGGAGGCGGCCGAGGCCCGACCGGAGTTCGTCACGCTCGTCGAGGTGGACGGTGCCGGACATGTCGAGTCCTGGAACGCCGACCCCGCTTCGTACGAGGCCAGGGCGCTGGACTTCATCGGAGACGCGCTCGCCGGTTGACCTGCGGCGGGTCGCTAGCGTGTCGCTCTTCGGCGAAGGAAGGAACAGTCGTGGCTGTCAAGGGCTACTACCGGCATCCCACGATCCACGGGGACGCGGTGGCGTTCGTATCGGAGGACGACCTGTGGTCGGCTTCGGTCGACGGCGGGTCGGCGGTGCGTCTCACGGCCAATCCGGGTTCGCAGACCAGGCCTCGCTTCTCGCCCGACGGGACGCGCCTCGCGTTCCTGTCACGTGACGAGGGGAGGGTCGATGTCTTCGTGATGCCGGCGCAAGGCGGCGAGAGCACCAGGATCTCGTTCCTCGGAGCCAACAGTTTCGTCGCCGGCTGGTCACCCGACGGGGGCAAGGTCATCGCCGCCACCGACCGGCATCAGCCTTTCGCCGGCTGGATGCACCTCGTCGAGCTTCCGGTGGAGGGGGGACCTGCCCGCCCGATGCGCCTCGGCCCCGGCTACTCGATCACGTATTCGCCCGGCGGACGCGGGGTGGCGATCGGCCGCAACGCCTTCGACCCGGCCCGGTGGAAGAGGTATCGCGGGGGCAGGGCCGGGTCGATCTGGATCGACGCCCGCGGCGACGGGGAGTTCCGGCCCCTGCTCGACCTCGACGGGAACATGGCCGATCCGATGTGGATCGGACGGCGGGTGTACTTCGTGTCCGACCACGAGGGCACGGGGAACCTCTACTCGGTCACTCCCTCCGGGCGCGGGTTGACGCGGCACACCCATCACGAGGATTTCTACGCACGTCACCCCAGCACAGACGGGCGGAGGATCGTCTATCACTGTGGGGCAGACATCTGGCTGTTCGATCCCGCCACCGGGGAGGGACGGAGGCTCGACATCGCGGTGCCGACGGCCCGTCCGCAGCGAAATCGGTCGTTTCGACCGGCGGGGCGCTTCCTCGAATCGGTCGATCTGCATCCGCAGGGCCACTCGCTGGCGGTGATCGCCCGCGGCGGGGCGTTCACACTGCCCCTGTGGGAGGGCGCGGTCCTCCGCCATGGCGAGGTCTCCCGCCACCGGCAGAGACTGGCCACGTGGCTCCCTGACGGGGAGCGCTTCATCGGGGTGACAGACGAGCGCGGCGAGGAGTCACTCATCGTGCGCCGGGCCGACGGCTCGGGGGAGGCGGTCCGAATCGACAGGGACCTGGGTCGCATCCGGTCGATCGACCCGGCACCGAGAGGGACCTCACGGGTGGCGGTGACGAATCATCGTCACGAGCTCGCCCTCGTCGACCTGACGAGGCGCAGGACGAGGGTGATCCACCGCAGTCCCAACGGGTGGATCGGCGGGACGTCATGGTCACCGGACGGACGATGGCTGGCCTTCGCCGCTCCCGAGCTGCCCGGTTCGAGTTCGATCTTCGTCTACGACACCACCAACCGCCGCATGCATCGCATCGGCCGAGCCGAATTCGTCGACCGCAAGCCCTCATTCGATCCAACCGGCACCTACCTGGCCTTCCTCTCGTCTCGGGTCTACGACCCCGTGTCCGATTCCATGTTTCACGATCACGGATTTCCGCAGGCGGATGTGCCGATGATCGTCACCCTGCGGGCGGAGAGCCCGTCTCCCCTCTCGGCGGCCCAGCGGCCGCCCCGACCGCCGGGGGCCCCCGGTCCTGGGCAGAACGGCAACGGTGCGGATGCGCCGGCCGAGGTGGCGATCGACTTCGACGGCATCGAGCAGCGGGTGCAGGCGGTCCCCGTGGCACCCGGTCGCATGGGCTCGATTCAGGCCCTGGCCACCCGGGTGCTGTTCACCTCGTATCCGCCCGCCGGCGGGCGTCCGCCCTCGTGGGTGACTCCTTCGACGGGGCCACGCGGCTCGCTTCAGTCCTGGGATCTCGTCTCGGACAAACTCGACACGGTCGCCGACGGCGTGAGCGGATTCACGCTGTCGATGGACCGCAAGGTGCTGGGCATCGTGGCGGGCCGGAAGCTCCGGGTGGTCCCCGCCGGCTGGAAGGACGACAAGTCGGGCAAGGACTCGCCCGGGCGCGAGACAGGATGGGTCGACCTGGACCGGGTCCGGATCGAGGTCCGGCCTGGAGACGAGTGGCGTCAGATGTTCACCGAGGCCTGGCGCCTGCAGCGGGATCACTACTGGGTGGAGTCGATGGGAGGCGTGGACTGGGTCGGAGTTCACGACCGCTATCAGGACCTTCTCGACCGGGTCGGGTCGCGGTCCGAGTTCAGCGACCTGATGTGGGAGATGCAGGGAGAACTCGGGACGAGCCACGCATACGAGATGGGCGGCGACTATCGCCCCGAGCCGACGACATCGATCGGCTATCTGGGCGCCGACCTGGAATGGAGCCGGGGAGCGTGGCGGATCGCCAGGCTGCTCGAGGGCGATCCGTGGGACCCGGCGGCGCGCGCCCCGCTTGCCGAGGTGGGGATCGAGGCAGCGGTCGGCGACCGGCTGCTGGCGATCGACGGCCACGATCTCGAGAAGGATGTCGACCCCGGTCGACACCTGGTCGATCGAGCGGGGCGGGCCGTGTCGGTGACGCTGGGACGTGGCAGGCGCGCCCCCCGCACGGTGCCGGTGGTCCCCCTCCAGAGCGAGGCGGCCCTGCGCTATCGGGACTGGGTGATTCGGAACCGGACGCTGGTGAGGGAGTGGTCGGACGGGCGAGCCGGCTACATCCACATCCCGGACATGATGACCTGGGGGTTCAGCGAGTTCCAGCGGGCATGGCTGGTCGAGCGCGAGATGGATGGGCTCGTGATCGACGTGCGATTCAATCGGGGCGGCAACGTGAGCCAGCTCCTCATGCAGCGCCTGGTGCGGCGCAGGCTGGGATATCGGATCTCACGATGGCGCGACCCGGTCGGGTTCCCGTACGAGTCGCCGGCGGGCCCGATGGTGTGCGTGACCAACGAGCATGCCGGTTCAGACGGCGACATCTTCTCGCACACCTTCAAGCTCCACGGTCTCGGTCCACTGATCGGGACCCGCACCTGGGGTGGGGTGATCGGCGTCTGGCCCCAGCAGGCCCTGGTCGACGGAACGGTGACCACCCAGCCCGAGTTCTCGACGTGGTTCGCCGACGTCGGCTACGGGGTGGAGAACTACGGGACCGACCCGGACATCGAGGTGATCGACCGCCCCCAGGATCATCGGGCGGGGGAGGATCCACAGCTCCGGCGCGGAGTCGAGGAGCTCATGGAGATCATGGCGAGCGGCGCCCACGTCGTTCCCGACTTCGGCCCCGTTCCCTCGGTGGCTCCGCCCCGGCTCCGGGGCAGTGACTAGTGCTTCTGGAACTTCTCTTTCTAGTTCCCTAAGGTTCCCCCGGGCTGGGGTCGATGACCTCAGATGGAGTGGAACGCATGACACGACGCCTGGCGGTGGCGCTCATCGCCGCCGCGCTGCTCCCGGCCGCCCTTCCCGCTACCGCAGCAAGCCTGGATCCGGTCGCAGCCGAGGACTTCGTTCGATGGATCAACCGGGAACGGGCGGCGATGGGAATCGCGCCGCTGTCGATCCACCCTGACCTCGTCGAGGGCGCCGGGTACCAGGCCTGGCAGATCGCCGGAGCCGGCACGCTCTTCCACAATTCCGACCTCGGTTCGGTGACCGTCGGCTGGACCGCCATCGGCGAGAACGTCGCATATGCCCCGAGTCCCGCCCGCGCTCACGAACTGCTGATGAACTCGCCCGGTCATCGGGCCAACATCCTCGGAACGCGGTACACCCACGTCGGCGTCGGCGTGGTGAACTCGGGCGGGACCTACTGGGTGGCGCAGGTGTTCGCCGGCCTGCCGGATGCGTTCCGACCCCCGTTCCGAGACGACGACGGGTCGGGCCACGAAGACGACATCATCACCCTGGCTGCGGTAGGCATCACCACCGGCTGCGGGGTCGAACTGTTCTGTCCGTCGGCGCCGGTGACCCGGGGACAGATGGCCACGTTCCTGTCACGGGCGATGAGCTTCCCCGCCTCGGCGGTCGACTTCTTCTCCGATGACGACGGGAGCCCGCACGAGTCCGACATCGATGCGCTGGCCGCCGCCGTGACGATCTCGGGTTGCGGCCCGAGCCAGTACTGCCCGGACGCCCCGATCACAAGAGCGCAGATGGCGACGCTGCTCGTGCGGACCCTCGGCCTCGCACCAAGCGTCATCGACCGATTCTCCGATGACGACGGGAGCCCGCACGAAGCGGACATCAACGCGCTGGCCGCAGCAGGGATCACCACCGGATGCGGATCCGGGTCCTATTGCCCGCACGGGGCCGTCACCCGGGCCCAGATGGCGACGTTCCTGGTGCGAGCCTTCGGCTACTGACTCTCCCCGGACTCGACGGCGGCGCAGATGACGTCGCCGATCTCGCCAGTGCTCATCCCCATGTCGGGGCCCCCCATGGTCTGCAGCCGGGGAAGCACCGAGGCTGCAGCGTCCTCGAGAGCGGCGGCCGCCTGTGCCTCCCCGAGATGCGCGAGGCACATCGACGCCGACAGCACCGCCGCCACCGGGTTTGCCCAGCCTCTCCCGGCGATGTCCGGCGCCGATCCGTGGACGGGCTCGAACATCGACGGATAGCGCTTCTCCGGGTCGAGGTTGCCCGAGGCGGCCAGACCCAGTCCGCCCTGGATCGCCGCGCCCAGGTCGGTGACGATGTCGCCGAACAGGTTGTCGGTGACGAGCACGTCGAAGCGTTCCGGCGAGTTGACCATGTAGAGGCAGGCGGCGTCGACGTGCACGTAATCCAGGGCGACCTCGGGGTAGTCGACCGACACCTCCTGGGCGGTTCGCCACCACAGATCACCCGCAAACGCGAGCACGTTGGTCTTGTGCCCGACGGTCAGCTTCCGGCGGCGTGACATCGCCTGATCGAAGCTGTAGCGCAAGACCCGCTCCACGCCCTTGCGGGTGTTGACCGATTCCTGGGAGGCGATCTCGTCGGGTGTCCCGCGCTTGAAAAAGCCCCCCACGCCGGCGTACAGGCCCTCGGTGTTCTCGCGGATCACCGTCATGTCGCAGCGGTCAGGCGTCAGGCCGGCGATGGGGGTGGGAACGCCGTGGTACAGCTTGACCGGCCGAAGATTCACGTACTGGTCGAAGTCGAACCTGAGTTTGAGCAGGAGGCCGCGCTCGAGGACGCCGGGAGGGACGTCTGGTGTTCCCACCGCTCCGAGCAGGATGGCATCGTGGCCGGCGAGCTCGGCCTGGACGGATTCCGGCAGCACCTCGCCGGTGGCGAGGTAGCGGCGCCCTCCCAGGTCGTATTCGGTGAGAGCGACGGAGAATCCGAAGCGGCGGGCGGCGGCGGTGACCGCCTTGGTGGCCTGCTCGGTGACCTCGACGCCCACGCCGTCTCCGGGAATGGTGGCTATGCGGAAGGAGCGATCGGACATGGCTGGTCGAGGATAGGCGATCGCCACCGCCGGAACATCTCCCGCGAGGGAGGTCAGCCGCCCGACAGCCGAAGAGCCCCGACCGCCACCGAGACATCCATCCTGAGCATCGGCGCGCTCCCGGCCTCGGCGGCCGCGTTCCGGTAGGTGCCACCGTGGCCGCTGAACCCACCATCGACGCCGATCGAACCGAGCGTGGCTTTGGCGCCGATCTCGGCGGGAACGTCTGAGGGGACGTCGATGTCCACCCCGGCCGCCCCCGTCGATACGCGGACGTGACCGTCTCGACGCAGTCGGCCGCCGAATCCGAGCTCGAACTTGGCGGCTCCCCCTTCGGCGACCATCTGGGCGAAGTTGGCGTTGGCGAGCTGCTCGGCTTCGAGCAGGCCCGCCCCGGTGGCGAGTCTCAAGGTCGCCATCTCCACGGGGTTGGGAGCGTCGAAGTCGATCTCGACCTTTCCGGCGCCGTGCCGGAGGTCGATGTCGGTGAGCGGGACCCCGCCGAGGGACAGGTCGACCTCGTTCGCGCCCCCCTCCACCTGAAGGCTGAACGGACGTGCCGTGCCCAGCCGTAGGTCGAGACGGGGGGCGCCCTGAAACAGCCCCACCACCGACTCGAAGTCCGGCGCCTGACGGATCCGGACCGAACCTGTTCCCTCGTCCACGACCAGGGGGATCTTCCCGGACGGATCGTGATAGGTGCCTTCCACCCAGGAATGGGCGCCTCCCGGAACGATTGTGAGGGTGCACGCCCCCACGCTGACCCTGAGGCTCAATGACTCGGCGTCGGGGTATGCGATCTCGATCGGGATGGTGGCTTCCGGCATGCGGCCTCCTCGTGTGCGACCCGTCCACCGTCGCGCATCCACGACGCTGGCGGGAGTGGAGAAGGACCTTGTCCGCACGCCGGGTGGCCCGGCGGGCGACGAGCCGGACCGGCCCGGACGGTCACACCGCCGGGGCCCCCTCGGTCCCGGGCCGTGGCCGCCGGGAGACGATCGTGGCCCGGTTCAGCCCTGGGCCTTGTTGAGCGCCTCGACGAAGGCCTCTGCCGAACCCTCGACGACATCGGTGCTGATCGCCCGGCCGGCGTAGGTGTCGCCGCCCACTCGCACGACGACGTTGACCTCGGCCATGGCGTCCGCCCCGGACGTCACCGGAACGACCCGGTAGTCGATCAGGCGTGCGTCGATGGCAAAACACTGCTTCACGGCGGCGAAGGCGGCGTGCACCATCCCGTCTCCCTCTCCCGAGTACTCGGTGGCGACGCCGTTGACCTCCAGGGTCACGGTGGCCCGGGGCGTGACGTCGTTGCCGCCTTCGACGTGCAGGGCGAGCATCTTGACGTCACCGGGAACGTGGACGGCCTCCTCGTCGACGATTGCGCGGATCTCGTCCTCGCCGATCTGCACCTTGCGGTCGGCGAGCTGTTTGAACTTGTCGAACGCCCGCGCGAAGGCGTCGTCCTCCAGCACCAGATCGAGCTTCTCGAGCGCATCGGCGAAACCGGCGCGACCCGAGTGCTTGCCGAGGATGATCTGAGCAGCTCTCTGTCCCACCGATTCGGCCTCCATGATCTCGTAGGTGAGCTTGTCGCGCAGGACGCCGTGCTGGTGGATACCCGACTCGTGGGCGAAGGCGTTTCGTCCCACGATCGCCTTGTTGAACTGCACCGGATAGCCGGTCAGCCGGGACACCAGCCGCGACGTGTCGTAGAGCTGGGTGGTGTCTGCTCCGATGTCGACCCCGAACACGTCCTGGCGGGTCTTGACCGCCATGATGATCTCCTCGATGGAGGTGTTTCCGGCCCGCTCGCCGATTCCGTTGATGGCCCCCTCGATCTGACGGGCCCCTGCGGCGATCGATGACAGCGAATTGGCCACGGCCAGCCCCAGGTCGTTGTGGCAGTGGACCGACATGATCACGTCGTCGCGTTCGCCCTTGATCTCGGCGAAGATCCGCTCGAGAAGCTTGGCGAAGTCGGCCGGTGTGGCGTAGCCGACCGTGTCCGGCACGTTGATGGTGGTGGCGCCGGCGCGCACGGCCTCCCGGCACACCTCGACGAGGAAGTCGTGGTCGGTCCGGGTGGCGTCCTGGGGGCTGAACTCGACGTCGTCGGTGTAGCGGCGGGCCCGGGCGACGCCTTCGATCGACGCCTTCAACACCTCGTCCGGCGTCATGCGGAGCATCTTCTCCATGTGAATCTGCGACGTCGACATGAACACGTGGATGCGGAACCGATCGGCGCCCTTGAGGGCGTCGTACGCCTTGTCGATGTCGTCGGGGTGTGCCCGCGCCAGGCTGGCGATCACCGGTCCGTGAACGTCTGAGGCGATTCGGGACACCGCCTCGAAGTCCCCGGGCGAGGATGCCGCGAAGCCGGCCTCGAGTACGTCGACCTTCAGCTTCGCCAGCTGATGGGCGATGGCCAGCTTCTCGTCCGGGGTGAGGGCGATACCGGGCGCCTGCTCGCCGTCGCGCAGGGTGGTGTCGAAGATGATCAGTTTGTCTGACATGTACCAGTCTCCAGTCTCGGGTCTCCAGTCTTCGGGAAGCCGGGTCGGACGTGTTCCGCCCGGCTATCGAAGGGCGAGGAGGCCGCCCATGGAGCTGGTGCCCGGCACCGGAAGCCGACCCGTCACGGTGCGTCTTTCGGGGTCAGGAACGGCATGAGCTGTCGCAGTTCCTTGCCGATGTCCTCGATCTGGTGCGAGCGGTTCTTCTCTCGCTGATCGAGGAGGTAGGGAGCACCCTCGCGGAACTGGCCCAGGAACTCGTTGGCGAATGCCCCCGAGCGGATCTCACCGAGGATCTCGCGCATGGTGTCCTTGACGTCCTCTGTGATGATGCGGGGACCGCGGGTGTAGTCGCCGTACTCGGCGGTGTCCGAGATCGAGTACCGCATCCACGACAGTCCGCCCTCGTAGAGCAGGTCGACGATGAGCTTGAGCTCGTGGAGGGTCTCGAAGTAGGCCGACTCCGGCTGGTACCCGGCCTCCACCAGCGTCTCGAAGGAGTACTTGATCAGCTGGCTGATCCCTCCGCACAGGACGACCTGCTCACCGAAGAGGTCGGTTTCCGTCTCCTCCTGGAAGGTGGTCTCCAGGACACCCGCCCGCCCGCCGCCGATCGCCCAGGCGTAGGAGAGGCCGAGAGCCTTGGCCGTGCCGGAGTAGTCCTGATGGACCGCCACGAGGCATGGCACCCCCGACCCTTCGGTGAAGGTTCGCCTGACGAGGTGTCCGGGTCCCTTGGGGGCGACCATCAGGACGTCGATGTTCTCGGGGGGTGTGATGGCGTCGAAGTGGATGTTGAACCCGTGGGCGAACATCAGTGCGTCGCCCGGAGCCAGGTTGGCGGCGACCGATTCCTCGTACACGGCCGCGGTGTGCTGATCCGGTACCAGCAGCATGACGACATCGGCCCACGCCGCTGCCTCGTCCGGCGTCATGACGGTCATTCCGTCTCCCTCGGCCTCCTGGCGGGAGGAAGATCCCTCCCGGAGCCCGACGACCACGTCGACCCCCGATTCGGCCATGTTGCGGGCGTGGGCGTGGCCCTGACTGCCGTAGCCGATCACCGCCACCTTCCGTCCGCGGATGATGTCCGGATCGGCGTCCTTGTCGTAGTAGATGTTTGCCATTCCTCTGGTCCTCACACAGCTCGAAGTCGTTGCGGTTTCCCTTTGACGTCCCGTCCCAGGGCGATGCGACCTGACTTGGCCAGGTCGATCACGCCGTAGGGGCGGAGCAGCTCGAGGAAGTCGTTGATCTTGGCAGGCTCGCCGGCGATCTGGAAGCAGACCGAGCTGTGCCCCACGTCGACCGCCACCGCTTTGAAGATCGAGGCGACCTCGAGGATCTCGGAGCGCTTGCCGGCGGGGGCGGAGACCCGGACGAGCATGATCTCGCGCTCGAGGCTCTGATCGGGATCGAGTTCGACGATCCGCACGACGTTGATCAGCTTGTGCAGTTGCTTCTTCACCTGCTCGAGTTCGGGCGCCTCGACGACGATCGTCATCTTCGACATGCCGTCTTCATGGCTTGGCCCCACGGCCAGCGAGTGGATGTTGAAACCCCGGCGGGCGAGCAGCGACGAGACCCGGGCGAGCACCCCGGGCTTGTCTTCTGTGAGCACGCTCAGCGTGTGGTTCATCGTGCGCTCCCTTCGGTTCCCCGGGTGAAACCCTCGGTGCCGCCGTCTCGGCGGATCGGCAGAGGGCTGGTCGGTGATGGGTGGTCGATCACGGCAGGTCGCTCGCGGGAGACGTGATCTTCTGGCCGGGGCCGACGATCACCTCGTCGTTCGAGCCGCCGGCCGGAACCATCGGGAACACCATCTCGTCCGGGTCGCACACGATCTCGACGACGACCGGCTGGTCGTCGATGGCGAGCGACTTCTCCAGCACGGGAGTCACCTCGTCTGGCGTCTCCGCCCGCAGGCCGACGCAGCCCATCGCCTCGGCCAGCTTCACGTAGTCGACCTTGTCGCCGAGGAGCGAAGCCGAGTACCGCCCGTTGTAGAACAGCCGCTGCCACTGGGTGACCATTCCGTAGGAGGAGTTGTTGATCACCGCGACCTTGACCGGGATGCCCTCGGTGGCGGCGGTGATCAGCTCTTGGCTGGTCATCTGGAAGCAGCCGTCTCCGTCGATGGCATAGACCAGGTCGTCCGGCCGGCCGGCCTTGGCGCCGACGGCGGCGGGCACCGCGAATCCCATGGTCCCCAGTCCGCCCGAGTTGATCCAGCGCCGCGGGTCTTCGAACGACCAGAACTGCGACGCCCACATCTGGTGCTGACCGACGCCGGCAACCACGGTGGCGTCGCCTCCGGTGAGGCGGTGCAGCTCCTCCACCACGAACTGAGGCTTGATCGGACCGTCCGGTTGCTGCTCGTAGCGAAGCGGGAACTCCCGCTGCCAGGCCCGGATCGTCTCCATCCACTCCTGCCGATCCGGCGTCTCACGTTCACCCCACGCCTCGATCAGCTGCTCGATCACACGGCGAGCATCGCCCACGATCGGGACGTCGGGCTTTCGGACCTTGCCGATCTCGGCCGGGTCGACGTCGGCGTGGATGACCTTGGCGTGGGGAGCGAACAGGGAAGGATTGCCCGTCACCCGGTCGTCGAATCGGACTCCGATGGCGATGAGGAGGTCGGCTTTCTGCATCGCCGTGATGGCGGTATACGTGCCGTGCATCCCGGGCATGCCGAGAGCGAGCGGATGGGAGTCCGGGAAGGCGCCGCGCCCCATCAGGGTGGTGGTGACGGGGACGCCGATTCGTTCGGCGAGATGCCTGAGCACTGCGGCGGCCTCTGCCTTGACGATGCCGCCCCCCACATACAGGACCGGTCGCTCGGCCCGGTCGATCAGCTCGATGGCGTCACGAATGCGCAGAGGGTGGCCCTCGACGGTGGGCTTGTATCCGGGGAGGTTGAAGTCGACGGGCGTTCGCCACGACGTGGTCCTGTTGAGGATGTCCTTGGGGAGATCGATGAGCACAGGACCCGGGCGGCCGGTGGCGGCGATGTGGAACGCCTCGTGTACGACGTCGGGGATCTCGTCCGGATCGGTCACGAAGTAGTTGTGCTTGGTGGCGGGCATCGTGATGCCGGTGGTGTATGCCTCCTGGAAGGCGTCGTTGCCCACGGCGCTGGTGGGCACCTGGCCGGTGATCGCCACGATCGGGACAGAGTCCATCAGGGCGTCGGCCAGGGGTGTGACCAGGTTGGTGGCGCCCGGACCCGAGGTCGCGATGCACACGCCGACGCGACCCGTCGCCCATGCGTAGCCCTCGGCCATGTGCCCGGCTCCCTGCTCGTGACGTGCGAGTACGTGGCGGATGGGGCTGTCGAGGAGAGGATCGTACGCGGGAAGGATCGCCCCTCCGGGTACGCCGAATGCGATCTCGACGCCCTCGTATTCGAGTGCCCGGATCAGGGCCTGTGCTCCTGTGATGGTGCTCATCTTGTTCCTCGGCGGTCGTGGGGGTGCTCGTCGGTCCTACGAAAAAACCCTCCCGGTGGGGGAGGGCATCGAGGCGCACACGCCGGTTCTCGGGCGCGTGCGCTACGGAAGTACGAGGATGCTGCTGGTCATCGGGTCGCCAGTATGGCGTTGGTATTCAAACGCGTCAACATCAGGCCAATCTTCGTGAGCGAAACATGAGCCGGGAAACCAACATCGCGCCGGAACTGCTGGGGCCGGCGATACGGGCCACACGCGAGGCGCTGCGTCGTCTTGACGACGATGCCGTACCCCACCCTCTCCGGCGGGTGGCGGCATCGTCCGCTCGAAGGCTGCCGCCTCCTCTCCTCGAGGCGCTGGTCGCCTTCCTCGACGACGCCGAGTGGCTGCGGGCGTCCGCCTTGGACGCCTGGCCGGAGGCGGACGTCGACGACCTGGATCCGCGGGTGGCGGGTTCGGCGCTGTTCCTTGCCCGTCCGGACGGTTGGGAGTTGCGCCTGGCGGCCCTCGTGGACGAACGGGGAGGCGCAGACACCGGGCGGCTGCTCGAAGAGCGCGATCGCGAGATCCGCCGCCTCGAGGGTCTCGTCGACGAGCTCACGGCCCGGCTCGAGACGCAGAAGGCGCAGGCCGAGACCGAACGCGCAGAGGCGAAGGAGCGTGTGGCGAGTGCGGCCGGGCGCCGGGAAGCCGTCTATCGAGGCTTGGAGCAGCGTCGGCTGGAGCTCGAGGATCTGTCCGCCCGAACGATGGCGCGTCTGGACGCGGCCGAACGCGACCTCATCGAGGCGGATGCCCGCATCGACGAGTTGAGGGCGCGGATCACGCGCCGGGAGCGGTCCTCGGATTCGGCGGCCGCCCGGGGCTTCGGACGGGGGAGCCCCTTCGAGGTCGCCAGGGATCTCGACCAGCTGGCGGATGCCCTCCGGTCGGGCTCGGACGCGACCTCGGCCTCGGCCCCGCCGCAGCCGCTGGCGCTGCCCCCGGGGGTTCGTCCGGACGACCCGGCAGCCATCGACTGGCTGCTCAAGGTGATGTGGCCGGTGCGGGTGCTGGTGGACGGATACAACGTCGCCCACGAGGTCGCCAGCCCGCCAGACGGGGAGACCCGCCGGCGTGTGGAGGATGTCCTGGTCCGGCTGCGCCGCCTCTCGGCTGCACCGTTGCACGTGGTGGTCTTCTGGGATTCGGCCGAGGGTCGGGGCCAGAGGGCGGAACGAGGCCTCGACGTCAGGTTCGTTCCAGACGCGGACGATGCGATCACCGCCGAGGCCGGGGCAGACGGTCGCCCCACCGTTCTCATCACCGGTGACCGCGGCCTTCGCGAGCGAGCGCAGCGGCCGTCGCTGGTTCCCATCTGGTCGTCGGCGCTGGTCGAGTGGATGTCACCGCCACGGTGATCCGGGATCTCGGGACTCGGGACTCGGGACTCGGGACTCGGGACTCGGGACTCGGGACTCGGGACTCGGGACTCGGCACTTGGGACTCGGGACTCGGGACTCGGGATCCCCGCCGGCGGCACCCCTTTTCGCCCCACCGCCGGCTCGGTCCGCCTGTCAGGCGCTCACCGCCCGGGGTGGGTCGCCATCCTCGTTGGCGATCAGTCGGAGGCGGGGCACCAGACCGGCATCGGCCAACGCCCCCAGCGCTCGCTCTTCGATCGGCGCCAGCTCGATCGGCCCCTCGGCGAGCAACACCGAGACGACGCAATCGGCACAGGCGTCCGTTCGATCCATCAGGCAGGAATCGCAGTCGATCAGCATGTGGTCACCGTACGGGAGGGGTGAGACATTTCTCCCGGGCGTACCCCCCGACGGCGGGGGAGGCGACCCATGGCGCGCTCCCGCCGCCCGCCGCCCGCCTGCCGCCCGGGTAGCGTGACCGGCCATGACCGACACGGCGTTGCGGGAGAGGATCCTGTCGGTCGGGCTGGGAGCGGGGCTCGACCGGATGGGGATCTGTGCGGCCGACCCCTTTCCGGGGGTGCGCGAGACGCTGGTGGAACGCCGCTCCAACGGGCTGTCGGGGGGACTCGGATTCACATTCTCCCGGCCGGATCAGGCGGCGGACGTGCGGAAGACCTACCCCTGGGCGCGATCGCTCGTGGTGGGAGCGGCCGCCTATCTCCCCGCTGCCGGGGATCCCGGGCCCGACGGTCCCGGCGCAGGCCGGGTGGCGCGGTTCGCAACCGAGGACCACTACCGGCCGCTGCGGTCGGCGCTCGCCGAGGTGGCCGGCGTCCTTCACCGGGCGGGACACCGCGCCGAGATCCTGGTCGACGATTCGCGCCTCGTCGACCGGGCGGCGGCGGTGCGGGCGGGAGTCGGATGGTGGGGCAAGAACGGCATGGTCCTGGCGCCGTCGATCGGTCCCTGGTTTCTCATCGGCTCGCTGGCGATCGATGTCGAACTCGAGACGGACCGGCCGATGATCAGAGATTGCGGGACATGCGAAGCCTGCCTTCCTGCCTGCCCCACCGGCGCGCTGGTGGCCCCGGGAGTGCTGGATGCCCGGCGCTGCCTGGCGGCCATGCTCCAGCAGAAGGCTCCGATCCCCCTCGAGTTCCGCAGGGCGGTCGGCGACCGGATCTACGGCTGCGACGACTGTCTGGAGGCATGCCCGCCCGGGAGCCGCCTTCGAGTGGAGTCGGTTGCCCACCGCGGCCGGCATGACGCCGGAAGGCTGCTCCTCCTCGAAGACGACGAACTGCTCGACCGGTTCGAGCACTTCTACGTTCCCGGCCGGGATGCCAGGTATGTGCGCCGCAACCTGCTGGTGGTGCTCGGCAACACGGGCGGGGACGTCGAAGTCCTGATCCGGTTTCTGGCGGACCCGGACCCGCTGCTCAGGAGCCATGCCGCCTGGGCGCTGGGGGAGGTGGGAGGAAGCGAGGCCACGGCTGCACTCGGTGCGGCCCTGGGCCGGGAGCGAGACCCTGCGGTCCGTGCCGAGATCGAAGACGCCCTCGGTCAGTCGGAGGCGGCGCCCATCGGTCGGTAGGCGAGATCCCAGTAGTCGGCCACCATCCGGTGAGTGGAGAACTGGCGGATGGAGCCGATGATCGACTCGCGCATGCGATCGATCCAGCCCAGCGGGAGCCCGTCCTCGTTGCGGTCGTAGAACAGGGGGATGACCTCTCCGCCGAGGATCTCATAGAAGTCCCCGGCGTCGTGGTAGTCGGCCGCTCCCCAGTCGGGGTTGCCCTCCGGCGAGCCGAACGCCCAGCCGTTCTTCCCGTTGTAGCCCTCGAGCCACCAGCCGTCGAGGATCGAGAGGTTCAGCGTGCCGTTGATCGCCGCTTTCATCCCCGAGGTGCCGCTGGCCTCCATGGGCGGACGGGGGGTGTTCACCCATACGTCGACGCCCTGGACCATGAATCGAGCCATCCTGGCGTCGTAGTCCTCCAGCACGTGGACGTGACCGCGGAACTCGTCCGACTCGGAGAGCTCCTTGATCTGTTTGATGAACGCCTGACCGTGCTGATCGGCAGGATGGGCCTTCCCGGCGAAGACCACCTGCACGGGTCGGTCGGGGTCGGTGAGAATCGAACGGAACCGCTCACGCTCGGTGAACATGAGCGTGGCGCGCTTGTAGGTGGCGAAGCGTCGCGCAAATCCGAGGGTCAGCCAGTCCGGGTTCAGCACGCCGTCGACCGCGCGCAGGTCGTCGGGCGACCCCCCGTGGCGGGCCATCTGGCGGCGCAGCCGCCGACGGGCGAAGCGGACGAAGATCTCCTTCCGGCTCTGATGGGCATCCCAGATGAGCTCGTGCCCGATCTGGTGGCCACCCTCGAGCAGCGAAGGGTCTTCGAGCAGCCGGGTCGGCCAGGCCCTGCCAAGGTTGCGCACCATGATCCGGCCACCTGCCCGCCCGATCCAGGTGGGGGTGTGGACACCGTTGGTGACCCAGGCGGCATCTCCGTCGATCAGGTGACGCCAGTCCTGAGAGACGATCTCGCCGTGCCGCTTCGACACGCCGTTGACCTTCGAGGCGAATCGAATGGCGAGCGCCCCGAGATCGAATCGGTCGGTCTCGCCGTCGTGGGCCGCCGCCAGGCCGACGATGCCGGGGATGTCGAGGCCCAGGCGGTCTGCCACCGGCCGCAGGTACTTGTCTGCGAGCCCCACGTTGAAGACCTCGTTGCCGGCCGGGACCGGCGTGTGGAGGGTGAAGATCGTGCGCCGGCGAATCCGCTCCTGGGCTTCGGCCAGCGTCGCCCCGCCTTCGATCGCCACCGCCGTCCGTTCGAGGATGCTCATGGCGGCGTGTCCCTCGTTGACGTGCCACACCGAAGGCTCGATTCCGAGTGCGGAGAGGGCCCGCACGGCGCCGATTCCGAGCACCAGTTCCTGGCAGAAACGCATCTCCCGGCCGGCCACGTAGAGCTGGTGGGAGATCGGGCGGTCCGCCGGGTGGTTCTCGGGGAGGTCGGTGTCGAGCAGGAGCAGGGGGACGGTGCCCACGTTCAGCTTCCACACACCCACCGCCAGGTCGCGATCCGGCAGCTCCACCGTGACCTTGAGCTGGCCGCCCGCCCTGCCCGCCACGGGCTGCACCGGGAGCCGCCGCAGGTCGAGGGTCGGGTAGATGTGCTGCTGGTTGCCGTTCATCCCCACTTCCTGGCGGAAGTAGCCACGGCGGTACAGGAGCCCGACGCCCACGAAGGGGATTCCCAGGTCCGAGGCGGACTTGGTGTGGTCACCGGCGAGGATGCCGAGGCCCCCGGAGTAGAACGGGAGGGAGCTGTGGATCCCGAACTCGGTGCACAGGTAGGCGACCGGACCGCTCAGCGCGACCCCCTGGCGGTCGTACCAGGTGTCGCGGGACTCGAGGTACTTGTCGAACTCGCGGACGGCGGCCGCGTACCGGTCGTGGACCGCCTCCACCTGCTCGATCAGCCGCCACTGGGTTCGATCGATCTGGCTGAGCAGCTCGATCGGGTTGTGGAACTGCTCCCAACCCACGGGGTCGAGCGAGCTCCACAGCTCGCGGCCCTCCGCATGCCAGGACCACCACAGGTTGTAGGCGAGGTCGACCAGGCGTTGGAGGCTGGAGGGAACCCAGAACTCGGCGTTGGGGAGCGTGGGGATGGTCACCATGGGGGCGCGCTCTCTTGGGAACTCCGTTGCGGGGAAGAGGCGGCACGATAGCCGGTCGGCGTGTCCAGAGGCCCGGCTCGGGCTCCCCCTGGCGTATCCTCACCGCACATGAGTCTCAAGATCCACTCCCAAGACGTCACCGAGGGCAACGCCAAGGCCGCCGCTCGAGCGATGCTGCGCGCCGTGGGGCTCACCGACGACGACTTCGCCAAGCCCCAGGTCGGTCTCGTCAGTGCCGGCAACGAGGTGACCCCGTGCAACGTCACGGGCCCCGAGCTGACCGAACGCGCCAAGGCCGGGGTGGTCGAGGGTGGGGGCGTCGGCCTGACCTTCGCCACCATCGCCGTGTCCGACGGCATCTCGATGGGTCACGAGGGGATGCGGGCCTCGCTGGTGAGCAGGGAGGTGATCGCCGATTCGGTCGAGCTGGTCATGCACGGCGAGCGATTCGACGGGATGGTCACCGTCGCCGGGTGCGACAAGTCGCTGCCGGGGATGCTGATGGCCGCCGCCCGTCTCGATCTCCCGTCGGTCTTCCTGTACGGGGGGGCGAGCCTGCCCGGCTCGTATCAGGGCCGGGCCATCGACATCGTCGACGTGTTCGAGGGAATCGGAGCTGCGTCCGAGGGCCGCATCACAGACGAGGAGCTCAGGGAGATCGAGCGAAGCGCCTGTCCGGGAGCCGGGTCCTGCGCGGGAATGTTCACTGCCAACACCATGGCGTCGGTCGGAGAGGCGATCGGAATGTCGCTTCCCGGTTCGGCGGCCATCCCCGCCGTCGACCCCCGCCTCCGCCTCATGGCCCACGCCAGCGGGGCGACGGTGATGAAGCTGTTGGAGGACGACATCCGCCCGCACGACATCATGACGCGGCCGGCCTTCGAGAACGCCATCACGACGGTGATGGCGTTGGGCGGGTCGACCAATGCCGTTCTCCACCTGCTGGCGATCGCCCACGAGATGGGCGTCGCGCTCGACCTCGACGACTTCGATCGGATCAGTCGCCGGACCCCGCACCTGGGCGATCTCCGGCCGTTCGGCCGTTTCCACATGGTGGACCTGGACCGGATCGGCGGGGTCCCGGTCGTGCTGCGGGCCCTGTTGGAGGAAGGATTGATCGACGGTGAGACGCTCACCGTCACCGGCCGCACGATGGCCGAGAACCTGCGCGACGTGGCCTTCCCGCTCGATCAGGACGTGATCCGCCCGGTCGGACAGCCCCTCGCTGTGGAGGGGGGGATCGCCGTGCTGCGGGGGTCCCTGGCGCCGAGGGGGGCGGTGGTGAAGGTGGCGGGTATCGAACTCGACACCTTCGAAGGTCCGGCTCGGGTCTTCGACGGAGAGCAGGGTGCCCTGGAGGCCCTGTTCGCGCACCGGATCCAGAAGGGCGACGTCGTCGTCATCCGCACCGAGGGCCCGCGGGGCGGCCCGGGGATGCGCGAAATGCTGCAGATCACCGCCGCCATCAAGGGGGCAGGTCTCGGAAAGGATGTGTTGCTCATCACCGACGGCCGCTTCTCGGGAGGCACCACCGGTCTGTGCATCGGGCACGTCGCCCCGGAATCCGAGGACGGCGGGCCGATCGGGCTGGTGGCGGAGGGAGACCGGATCAGGGTGGACGTTCCCGCTCGCCGGCTGGACGTGCTCGTCGCCGAGGACGAGATGGCGCGCCGGGCGTCGGCCCGTCAGCCGTTCCCTCCCCGGTACACGACGGGGGTTCTGGCCAAGTACGCCCACCTGGTCGGCTCGGCCGACCGTGGCGCGGTGACCGGCGCACCGTGATCGGCACGTACTCCATCGCCACCGTCGTCGGTTTCGTCTCCCTGGTGGCGTGGATGATGCTGCACGCCGGAGTGGCCGAAGGGAGCCGGTGGGATCCGGAGGCGCGATTCGGTCCGGCAGGCCGCCGGGTGATCGCCGGCCTCCTGGGGTTCGGCCTCGCCGGCCTGTCGGCGGAGTTCTCCCCGCGATCGATCCCCTGGCCTGCGGCGCTGGCGCTCGCCGTCGTCGGGGCCGCGGCGATGGTCTTCATCACCGACCGGCTGGCGGTCGAGCAGCCGGACGAGGATCGCTGAGTGATGGAGGTGGTTTCGGACGTCCACGGGGCGTTCGAGGCGCTCGCCGTCGTGGCCTCGCGCTCCGAACGGTTGCTGATCTTGGGGGACTTGATCAACCTCACCGACTATCGCACCGGAGAGGGCATCACCGCCGAGGTCTTCGGGATCGACATCTCCCGCTCCATCGCCCAGGCGCGAGCCGAAGGCGACTACCGCCGCATGAGGAGCCTGTGGACGGCGGCGGTGGGGGGCCGGGAGGAAGTGGTGCGCCGGTCGTTCGCCGAGTGCGTCGAGCAGCAGTACCGGGAGATGCGCGACGCCCTCGAGGGCGCCTCCGGGTTCGTGACGTTCGGAAACGTCGACCGGCCATCGGTCCTCCGTGACCACCTCCCCGACGGCCTGGCCTTCGTGGATGGCGACGTGTTCGAGGTCGACGGGGTCACCATCGGCGTGGTGGGGGGAGGCATCGCCACCCCGCTCGGGGCCGCCGGCGAGGTGAGTGACGAGGACATGGCCCGCAAGCTCGACGCCATCGGTCCGGTCGACGTGCTGTGCTCCCATCTTCCCCCCGCGGTGGGGCCCCTCCACTTCGACGTGATCACCGGACGTCCGGAGCGGGCATCGGTCCCGATCCTCGAATACGTCCGGGCCCAACAACCGGTGGTGCATCTGTTCGGAGACGTTCACCAACCGCAGGCGAGCCGGTGGAGGGTGGGACGCACCCTCTGCCGCAATGTGGGCTATTTCCGGGCGACCCGTCGGGCGGTCCGGCTCGACCTCGCTCGCGTTCGCGAACAGCGATATCTTCGAGCCGATTAGCCTGTCTTCGACGACGGGAGTGACATGGCAGAAAGCACCGTGCAGAGTATCGAGATCAGCGCATCTCCGGAGCTGTGCTTTGCCGTCGCCGCCGACATCACGTCCTATCCGGAATGGGCGACCGGCGTTCGTTCCACCGAGGTGCTCGAGACCGACGAGGCGGGGCGCCCGCGGCGCGCCCACTTCGTGATCGACGGGATGGTGAAGGAGATCTCCTACGACCTCGTGTACACCTACTCCGAGCCCGAAGTGATCTCGTGGGAGGCCGAACCCGGCCCGGACCTGACCGCCATGAACGGTTCCTACAGCTTCAAGGCCCTCGACGGCGGCCGCACCGAGGTCGTCTATGCGCTTCGCGCCGAGCCGGCGTTCACGATCCCCGGCTTTCTGCGGCGCCAGGTCGAGAAGCAGATCGTCGGCACGGCTCTACGCGGCCTGCGGGAACGGGTAGAGGCCGTTTCCGGCCCGTGACCTCTGCGCGCATCCTCCTCGTCACGGGCAAGGGGGGTGTCGGCAAGACGACCGTCGCCGCTGCCACCGCCCTGGCGGCGGCCGAGCACGGCTATCGCACCCTGGTGAGCTCGACCGATCCCGCCCACTCGCTGGCCGACGCCCTCGATGTCGGGCTGGCCGACCAGCCGACCGAGGTCATCCCCAATCTGGCAGGCAATCAGATCGACACCCAGGCCCAGCTCGACCGCCACTGGGGGGAGATCCGCGATCAGCTGATCAACGTGTTCGACTGGGGCGGTGTCAGCGGACTGGAGGCCGAGGAGTTCCTGGTGTTCCCGGGGATGGACGAGCTGTTCGCCCTGCTCGACGTCAACGATCACGCCCGATCGGGGGAGTACGACGTCGTGATCGTCGACTGCGCCCCCACGGCCGAGACGCTGCGCCTGCTCAGCCTCCCCGAGGTTCTCAGCTGGTATTTCGAGCGGGTCATGCCCACCGAGCGCAGGCTGATGAAGGCGGCCCGACCGATCCTCAGCCGGGTGACCGATCTGCCGATGCCGAAGGACTCGGTGTTCGACGCCGCCCAGAACGTGTTCACGGGTATCGAGCAGGTGAAGGCGCTCCTGTCCGACCCCGCCGTCACCTCCGCCAGGCTGGTGATGAACCCCGAGAAGATGGTCATCGACGAAGCCCGTCGCACCTACACCTACCTGGGCCTGTTCGGGTACGGGGTCGACGGCGTGGTGGTCAACCGGGTGCTGCCCGAGGAGATCACCGACCCGTACTTCGCACGCTGGCTGTCGATCCAGAAAGGGCATCTCGACACAGTCGACGCCGCGTTCGCCGAAGTCCCCAGACTGCGGCTTCGTCTCTTCGACGACGAGATGGTCGGGGTCGACCGGCTGCGGCTGATGGCGAAAGAGCTGTACGGAGACGGCGATCCGATCGGCGGCTTCTCCGCCCACAACCCCTTCGCCGTCACCGAGCGGGGCGACGAGGTGATCGTGGAGATGGAGGTTCCCTTCGTCGAGAAGTCGGACCTGGAGGTGTTCAGGCACGGAGCAGAGCTGTACATCCAGATCGGCCCGTACCGGCGCTCGCTCGTCTTGCCAGACTCGATGCACCGCCGGGCCGTGACGCGGGCGACGCTCGACCAGGGCCGGCTGCAGGTGGTGTTCGGCTCGGCCCGCGGGGGGTCCGCCCGGTGACCGGCGAATCCGAGGCAATGATCGCCCTGAAGCGGGCCGGGACCAGGGCGGTCTTCCATCTGCTTCGCGCCGGGGTCGAGTCGCTCAAGGCGGTCGAGGCGATCATCGAAGAGCTGGGGAAGGTCGGGCGCCAGGGAGACCATCCGCCTGAGGACCGTCCCGTCAGGATCGACATCGAGTGACCGTGCGGCTGGCGGGCATCGATGTCGGCGGCACATTCCTCAAGTCGGTGGTGATGGAGTCCGGCGGGATCGTGGCCTCTGATCGGCGGCGGGTCCCGGACGGCGACGTTCTCGACTTCGTCGCAACCGTGGGGCGCGAGCTGAGGGACGAGGCCGGCGTGGCCGCTGTCGGCGTCGGGGTGGCGGGCCTGGTCACGTGGCCGGCCGGCGAGTTCGTGTGGGGTCCCCATGTGAAGGGGGAGAGGATGCCGATCCGCGACGAGCTGGCACGGCGACTCTCGCTCCCGGTCGTGGTCGACAACGACGCCAACATGGCGGCGTTGGCAGAGGCGCGCACCGGGGCGGGAAGGGACCGGGACCCGCTCCTGATGCTGACCTTCGGGACGGGTATCGGCGGTGGCATGGTGATCGATGGCGAGGTGTTCCGGGGGCGTTCGTTCGCCGGCGAGTTCGGGCACATGACGATGGTCCAGGACGGGCCACCCTGCTCCTGCGGCGGGCGGGGATGCTGGGAGACGCTGGCGTCCGGCGCGGCGCTCGACGATGCCGCCCGCCGAATCGCCCGAGCCGATCCCGCCGGCCGTGTTGCCCGGATCGCGGCGGGCGAGACACCCACGGGCGTGCACCTCACCGAGGCCGCGCTGGCAGGCGACGCCGCGGCGTCCGGGGCGCTCGAGACGGCGGGAAGGTGGCTGGGGCTGGGGGTGGTCAACCTGGTGGTGGCGCTCGATCCTGCGGTCGTGGTGGTGGGCGGGGCGATGGCGGATGCCGGTGAGGTCCTTCTGGGCCCGGTCCGGTCCCAGGTCGCCGGGGCCCTCCCGGGAGCGCGGTATCGCCCGCAGGTCCCGATCGTTGCGGCCGCCCACGGAGTGCTGGCCGGGGCGGTGGGCGCAGCGATCGCCGCCGGGCGTAGCATGGGGGCCGAACATGACGCATGAGACGCTTCGACCGGATGAGGTGATCGAGCCGGGCCGCGCAGTTCGGCTGAGGAAGGTGGCGGTCGATGCGGCCGCCATCGTGCCCAACCTCGTGAAGCTCCTCGTCAGGCTGGCCCGGGACCCGCGCGTTCCCCGCAGGACCAAGATCGTGCTGGGAGCGGCACTCGCATACGTCGCCTCTCCGATCGACCTCGTCCCCGACTTCATCCCGGTGGCGGGTATCGCCGACGACGTCCTGCTGCTGGCCTTCGCCGTCAATCACCTGGTCCATGTCGCCGGAGAGGACGTGGTGCTCGAGCACTGGGACGGCCCTCGCGATCTTCTCGAGCTGGTGAGGGCGATCCTCGATGTGGCGTCTGACCTGGTGCCTGCTCGCCTCCGAAGGCTGATCGCTCGCCTGTCGGCGGAATGACCCGGATCTCGCTGACCGGACCCCAGTTCTCCGACTCCTTCGAGCCTCTGGCGCGGTGCGCGGCGTTCGCCGAGGATTCCGGTTTCGATGGGGTGTTCCTCTTCGACCACCTCGTACCGATCGGAGATCACCGCCGGCCGGTCCTGGAGATGGCGGCCGCACTCGGGGCGCTGGCGGCGGGTACGTCCCGGATCGGGGTCGGCACGCTGGTGATGAGAGCCCCGATGCGCGGTGCCGAACTGTCCGCCGCCGTCGCCTCGGCGGCGGCAGCGGTGGCCGGATCGCGGCTGATCGTGGGCCTGGGGGCGGGGGACCGGCTCTCCGGGGACGAGGACGCGCGGTTTGGCGGGGGGGCGGCGTCGCTCGAAGAGCGTCTCGCGGCGGTCCGGGAGACCGCTGCTCTGATGCGCCGGAATGTCCCGGAGACGTCGATCTGGGTCGGCGGGCTGCATCCTGCGGTGAGGGAGCTGGCGGGGGAGGTGGCGGACGGCTGGAACGGCTGGATGATCGACGTCGACCGTTTCGGGGCGATCGCCCGGGCGCTGCCGGCCGGGGTCGCTGCGACCTGGGGCGGTGCGGTCGTGGTCGGTCGGGATGCAGACGATGTCGATTCGGCCGTTCGTCTCCGCGGTTCTGGTGACGGCGCCCTGGTCGGCACGGTGGCCCAGATCGCCGAGGAGCTGCGCCGTTATGTCGACTGCGGGGCGAGACACCTCGTCCTTTCGGTGCTTCCGAATCGCCCCGAACGGTGGGAAGTGGCCGCCGAGTTGCGGGCGGCGCTGGTGTGAGACCGCCTGACGGGGCGGCCCGGTAACCTCGCGGCCATGCAGTTCCGCCGGATCGAGAACCTCCCGCCGTACGTCTTCGCCGAGGTGGATCGCCGCAAGATCGCGGCCCGGCGAAACGGACACGACGTCGTCGACCTCGGATTCGGCAACCCTGACATCCCGACTGCCCCGTTCGTGGTCGACAAGCTCGTCGAGGCGGCCCAGAACCCGCGCAACCACCGCTACTCGGTCTCGCGGGGTCTGCCCAATCTGCGCAAGGCGGTGGCCGATCGGTACCAGCGCCGTTTCGGGGTCACGCTCGATCCCGACACGGAGGTGATCTCGACGATCGGCGCCAAGGAAGGGCTGTCCCACCTGATGTGGGTGCTGGTGCAGCCGGGCGATGCCGCCATCGTCCCCACCCCCTCGTACCCGATCCACATCTATGCCGCCTCGATGGCCGGAGCCGAGGCGCGAATGGCCCCGATCGACTCGGAATCCGACTACTTCGAGGTGCTCGAACGGATGTTCCGCAATTCATGGCCTCACCCCCGGGTGATCGTGGTCTCGTTCCCTCACAACCCGACGACCCACTGCGTGGAGATCGACTTCTTCGAACGGCTGGTGGCGTTCGCCCACGAGCACGGGGTGATCGTCGTCCACGACTTCGCATACGCGGACGTCGCATTCGATGGCTACGTGCCTCCGTCGCTCATGCAGGTCGAGGGGGCGAAGGAAGTGGGGGTCGAGCTGTACACCCTCACCAAGGGCCATTCGATGGCGGGCTGGCGCATGGGGTTCATGGTCGGGAACCCCGAGATCGTGGCGGCGCTGGCAAAGCTCAAGTCGTACCTCGACTACGGGACCTTCCAGCCCATCCAGATCGCATCGATCATCGCCTTGAACGAGGGTGACGACTACGTGGGCGAGGTGAACGGCATCTACCGGGGCCGGCGCGACGTCCTGGTCGAAGGTCTGAATCGCACGGGGTGGAAGATCGAAAAGCCCCGGGGCACGATGTTCGTCTGGGCGCCGATCCCCGATCCCTATGCCGAGGTGGGGTCGCTGGAGTTCGCGATCCACCTGATCGACGAGGCGAGGGTGGCCGTCAGCCCCGGCGTCGGATTCGGGCCGACCGGTGAGGGGTTCGTGCGGTTCGCGCTCGTGGAGAACGAGCACCGCATCAACCAGGCCGTCCGCGGGATCCGCAAGGCACTCGACCAGCTGTAGGGCCGTGTCAGGTCGCACGTCCCACGTCGCAGGTCTCACGTCTGTGGCGCTGTTGATCGCCTGTCACTGATCGCCGGACCTGGGGCGGCGTCTACGCTCGGCTGTATGGCCTTCTCAGATGGCATCGCCGATTTCAGATCCGACACGGTCACCCGTCCCACGCCCGAGATGCGCAGGGCGATGGCCGAGGCCGAAGTCGGCGACGACGTCTACCACGACGACCCCACCGTGAACGCGCTCGAGGAGGAGTCGGCGGAGGCTGTGGGCCAAGAGGCGGCCGTCTTCGTCCCGTCCGGAACCATGGGCAATCAGCTGGCGATCATGGTCCAGACCCGCCCGGGCGAGGAGGTGCTGTGCGACGAGGCGGCCCATTGTCGGAACGTAGAGGTGGGAGCCGCGTCGGCCTTCTCCGGCGTGGCGTTCCGCACCGTGCATGCTCCCAGCGGATGGATCGGACCCCAACAGATCGACGTGGTCATGTCGGCGGCCGGCCGGTTCTATCCCCGGATCGGCCTGATGGTGTGGGAGAACACACACAACCTGTCGGGAGGACGGGTCGTGCCGATCGAGGTCATGGCGGCGGGAACCGCCTCGGCCCGGTCGCATGGTCTGGCGGTTCACCTCGACGGGGCGCGGATCTTCAATGCGGCCGTGGCGCTGGGGGTGGGCGCCGATCACCTCGCCGAGGGCGTGGACACCGTCACGTTCTGCTTCTCGAAGGGCCTGGGTGCGCCGGTCGGGTCGGTGCTCTGTGGAAGTCACGACCTGATGGCCGAGGCCCGCTACCGACGCAAGCGCATGGGAGGGGGGATGCGTCAGGTGGGCGTGCTCGCCGCCCCCGCCCGGATCGCACTGCGCGACCGCGATCGACTGGCCGATGACCATGACCTGGCCAGGCGTCTGGCGACCGGGATCGCCGACCGCGCCCCCGATGCGATCGATCTGGATTCGGTGGAGACCAACATCGTCAACGTGTCGATCGACCACCTGCCGACCCAGTGGCCGGCGCTCTCGGATCGGATTGCGGCGGCAGGCATCAAGGTCAATCCTCCCCTGGTGGGAGGAGTGTGGCGACTCGTGACACACCGCGACGTCGATCAGACCGACGTCTCCCGGCTGCTGGCCGCGGTCTTCGCGAACGATCGCTGATCGCAGCCGCCGGTAGGGTGCAACCCTCGCGGCGGGGCCGTAACCTCGCCGTTCGCATCCGAGTCGGAGACCTCGTGGGTAGTGCAGTCTTGTTTCCCGGTCAAGGGAGCCAGTTCGTAGGCATGGGCGCAGACCTGTTCGAGGCGCGATCGGATCTCCTCGGACCGGACGCGGACCGGGCGCTCGGCTGGTCGTTGCGCCGCATGTGCCTCGAGGGACCGGAGGAGGCGCTCACGCGCACCGAGTACGCCCAGCCGGCGCTCTTTGCCCTGTCCGTGGCGCTGTGGGAGGAGATGCGCCGGGCGACCGGATGGCAGCCTCAGGCGGGTGCCGGGCACTCGCTGGGGGAGTACAGCGCGTTGACCGCCGCCGGCGTGATCGACTTCGACCGGGCTCTGGCGGTGGTGGCAGAGCGGGGCCAGGCCATGGCCGATGCCGCCGACCTGGAGCCATCCGGCATGGCGGCGCTCCTCGGAGCAGACGTCGAACTCGCAGAGCGGGTCTCCGCCACACGGAGGGGTGAGGGCGGTCGTCTGTACGTGGCCAATGACAACGCCCCCGGACAGGTGGTGGTGGCAGGCGGGGTGGAGGACCTGGAGTGGCTCGATGACCATGGAAGGGACCTGGGCGTCCGGCGCGCCGTCCGGCTCAAGGTCGCCGGCGCCTTCCACTCGCCGTTCATGCAGCCCGCCGCCGACCGCGTGAAGGAGGCGGTGGCCACCCTCGAACCCCGCCGTCCTGCGTTCGCCGTCTTCAGCAACGTCACCGCCGGCCCTGTCGACGAGGCGGAGGTGCCCGAACTGCTGGCCCGCCAGGTGGTGGCACCGGTGCGGTTCGCCGACTCGCTTCGCGCCATCGCCGCCTCCGGCGTCGACACCTTCGTCCACGTCGGCCCGGGAGAGGTCACGGCGGGGATGGCCAAGCGCACCGTCGACGGGGCCTCGGTCGTCGTGGTCAGCGAAGTCGCCGGCATACGACCGGCGTTCGACTCCATCTCTACCATGCCCCGTCCTGGAGGATCCTGACCATGAGAAGAGCCGAGATCATCGGGTGGGGCAAGGCGCTCCCACCGGCGACCCTGACGAACGACGACCTTGCGAAGATCGTCGACACGTCCGACGAGTGGATCACCACCCGGACCGGCATGAAGGAGAGGCGGATCTCTCACGTCGAGATGTCGGACCTCGCCACGGTCGCTGCGCAGCGGGCGTTGGCGGCGGCGGGCATGGAGCCTGGCGAGGCCGGCATGCTCATCAATGCCACCTGTACGCCGGAGACGCTGATCCCGGCGAGCGTGGCCCACGTCCAGCGCAAGCTGGGGGCCGATCGAGCGGGTGCGTTCGATCTCAATGCGAACTGCTCGAGCTTCGTCTACGGGCTGGTGGTCGCCAACGGGCTGATCCAGTCGGGGGTGACCGACACGATCGTGTTGATCGGCGCGGAAAAGCTGTCGTACGTCACCGACTTCACAGACCGCACGACCTGCGTCCTGTTCGGCGACGGCGCGGGAGCGGTCGTGCTCCGGGCCACGGAGGAGCCGGTCGGCGTGCTGGCCGGAGAACTCGGCAACGACGGATGGGCGGCCGAGCACCTGTGCATCCCCCACCTCGGCACCGTCGGACACAGCGGCCCGCGAGATCCCCGGATGTCCGGTGTGCAGATGAACGGTCAGGAGGTGTTCCGGCGGGCCGTGACGAAGATGGGCGAAGCGTCTGTACACGTCGTAGAGAGGGCCGGCTGGGAACTCGACGACGTCGACCTCCTCATTCCCCACCAGGCGAACCTGCGGATCATCGATGCCACCGCCCGCCGTCTGAAGCTCGACCCGGAGAAGGTGTTCATCAACGTCCAGCGATATGGGAACACCTCGTCCGCCACGGTCCCGGTCGCTCTGACCGAAGCACTGGAAGAGGGCCGGATCAGGCCCGGGGCCGACATCGTGTTCGCCGCCTTCGGGGGCGGCCTGTCCTGGGCGGCGGCGGCGGTCAAGTGGGGCGACCGGGTCACGCCGATCGCCGAGTCGGACGCCCAGCTCCCTCCGTTCGAGGGATCGGTCCTGGATCTTCTCGCTCCCAACTTCAAGTTCTTCGGCGTGAAGGGCTGGGCATGAGTCGAGTGGCGCTGGTCACCGGTGGCTCCCGCGGGATCGGGCGCGCCATCGCCGAGCGACTGGGAGCAGAGGGGCACTCGGTGGCGGTCAACTACGTCTCGCGTCCGGACGCCGCCCGGGAGGTCGTCTCGGCCATCGAGGAGGCGGGCGGCCGCAGCCTGGCAGTACAGGCGAACGTGGCCGACGCCGCCTCCGTCGACGAGCTCTTCTCCGCTGTCGAAGGCGAGCTCGGCAAGGTGGAGATCCTGGTCAACAACGCCGGGATCACCCGGGATGACCTGATGATGCGAATGACCCCGGAGCAGTTCGACGAGGTGATCGCCACCAATCTGAGGTCGGCCTTCCTGTGCACCAAGGCGGCGATGCGCGGGATGCTGCGGGCCCGGTGGGGGAGGATCATCTCCATCGGATCGGTGGCGGGGATCTCCGGCAATCCCGGTCAGGCCAACTACGCCGCCTCCAAGGCCGGCCTGATAGGAATGAGCAAGTCGGTTGCGAAAGAGGTGGGGTCGCGGGGCATCACCGCCAACGTGGTGGCGCCCGGCTTCATCGACACGGACATGACGGACGAACTGGCCGAAGACGTCAAGAATGCGGCACTCGGTTCGATCGCCCTCGGTCGCTTCGGATCACCCTCCGAGGTGGCGGCGGTCGTCGCGTTCCTGGCGTCGGAGGCGGCGGCGTATGTCACCGGTCAGGTGATCGCCGTGGACGGTGGAATCGCCCTCTAGGGTGGGGCACACGGAGACGGACAAGGAGCACCATGGATCGTTCGGAACTCGCCTCACGGTTGACTCAGGTACTGGTCGACGAGCTCGGCCTCGATGCCGGGAAGATCACCGAGGAAGCCAACTTCGAAGAGGACCTGGAGGTCGACTCGCTCGGCGTCGTCGAATTGCTGATGGCGCTCGAGGACGAGTTCGGGGTCAAGATCCCGGATGAGGATGCAGAGAACATCCACACCGTGGGTCAGGCAATCGATCTCGTGCAGTCAAAGCTCGCCGAGTAGACGATGATCGGTGACGGACGACGCCGAGTCGTCGTGACCGGACTGGGTGCCATCAGCCCGGTCGGCCTGGACATGGCCGCGACATGGGCCGGGCTGATCGAGGGCAGGTCCGGCGCCGGTCCCATCTCGCTCTTCGACGCATCCGACTACAAGTGTCGAATCGCGGCAGAGGTCACCGACTACGAGCCGGAGGCGTACTTCGACAAGAAGGACGTCCGGCGGATGGACCGGTGCACTCAGTTCGCCCTGGTGGCGGCCGCCGAGGCGATGCGCCACGCCGGCATCGAGATCGACCCCGACTCCGAGGACGCCCGCCGTTCCGGGGCGGTGGTCGGGGTCGGATTCGGAGGAATGCAGACCTTCATCGACGAGATCGACGTCATGCGTCAGAAGGGCCCGGATCGAGTCTCTCCGCTCGGCATTCCCAAGATCATCGCCAACATGCCGGCCGGGATGGTGTCGATCGAGCACAACCTCCTCGGACCGGTGTCCTGCACGGTGACCGCCTGTTCCGCCTCGGCCAACGCCATCGGTGATGCGGCCGAGATCATCCGCCGGGGAGCAGCGGATGTGATGGTGGCGGGAGGTGCCGAGGCGGGCATCACCGACTACGCCGTTGCCGCCTTCGCCCAGGCCCGTGCCCTCACGACACGCAACGACGACCCCATGGCGGCCTCCCGTCCGTTCGACGCCGGCCGGGACGGATTCCTGATCGGCGAGGGTGGAGCGATGCTGGTGCTCGAGGAGCGCGATCGGGCCGTGGCACGCGGGGCCAGGATCCTGGCCGAGCTCGTGGGCTACGGGATGTCCGCAGACGCATATCACATCACCCTGCCCAAACCGGGTGGCACGGGGGCGGCCCGTGCCATCGAGGCGGCCCTGGCGGACGCCCACATCACCGGCGACCGGCTGGGCTACATCAACGCCCACGGCACGTCGACGCCGGCGAACGACGCCACGGAGACAGCGGCGGTCAAACTGGCGCTGGGCGAGGACGTCGCCCCGACCGTGCCGATGTCTTCGACGAAGTCGATGACGGGACACCTGCTGGGAGGAGCGGGAGCGCTGGAGGCGGCCGTGGCGATCATGGCCCTCCAGACCGGACTGCTCCCGCCGACCATCAACTACGAAGAGCTCGACCCCGAGTGCGACCTCGACTACGTGCCCAACGAGGCCCGCCAGGTCGGCCAGATGGAGTACGTGGCCTCCAACTCGTTCGGGTTCGGCGGCCACAACGTGACGTTGGTCTTCGCCAGGGGCTGAGAGGTCCTAGCTCTCGTCTCCCGGGGTCTCACAACCTGCGCCAGGGGGCTCGGCCCCCCGCGAGCGGGCTGCGTCGTACTCGGCGAGCGAGCGGAAGGCGAGAACGACCACGATCGCCATCCCGATGGTTCCGCCCACGAACCCGATGATCGCAAAGGCGGTAGACCATCCCGGGCACGGGGGGCCGGGCACACCGGGTGCGACGTCGGCGGTACACGACACCGACGTCACGATCCAGCCGAGGGCGCCGCTGATGCCTCCCGCCAGCAGCGACGGAACGGCGATCCACGGATTGGGCCGGCGCCTCATTGCAGGGACCGTCCTCGATCGTCGATGCCTGCGCCGTCGAGGATCTCCCGGGGGGTGAGCTCGGGCGGGATCGGAACCGCCCGTCCGGGCCGGGCGAGCGGAGCGACCGCGATCCGTGCGTTCTTGGTCCAGGCGAGAGCCGCGGCGGCGAGGGCCAGGACGGCCGGAATCCACCCGGCGGGCCAGCCTGTCACCGCGAAGCCGGCGGCGGCGGCGAGCGGCAGAGCCAGCCTCGTCATCAGCAGTGCCCCCGGGACGGCCTTGGCGTAGGCGAACCCGATCGCGACCACCGTCCCGGCCAGGACCCAGTCCCAGGCGTCCACTCCAGACGGCTGTGCGAGACCGAGCGCCCCGGGGTGGGCCAGGGCGAGCAGCGGAATGGCAGCCGCCTCCGGAGGAGGGCTGCCGGCGGCGGCCCGACCCCTGACCACGTGATCGAGACCCGACCCGGCGGACTCGGCGATGGCGTATGCGGACAGCAGCGCCGCCCCGATCCAGAGGGGGCCGATGTCGATGGAGAGACCGAGCCCCAGTCCGGCCGTCGCCGTGGCGGTCAACAGCCGCTTCGCCCACCGTGAGGCTGCCAGCAACGCTCCCACCACCGCCGTGGCGGTCAGCGCGACCAGCGATGCCGCCACCATGGTTCCGGCGCCTTCGATCCATCGGGAGTCGACGGCGACCAGCCAGGCCCAGGCGAGGGCGGCGGCGAGGGAGGCGGCGGTGGCGATGAGAGCTCTGCGCATGAAGCTACGGTCTGGTCGAAGTGTCGGATGATCTCGGTGACAACGCAAACCAGGGCCCCTTCTGGCCGGGCGAGTACGCCTACTGCCCGATGTGCGCGTCCGGACTGACAGACGTCGAACGGGCCGGAGCGCTTCGCAAGGGATGCCAGGTGTGCGGGTGGGTGCACTTCCGTGATCCGGGAGTGGGCGCGGCGGTGCTGGTGCGAGACGACGAGGGTCGCGTGCTGCTGGTGAAGAGGGGCCCGTCCGCCAGCAAGTCCGGGCTGTGGTGCATCCCCGCCGGGTACGTCGACTACGGCGAGGACGTCCGTCAGGCGGCAGCTCGGGAGCTCTTCGAAGAGACCGGGCTCGTCGCCGAGGTGGGCGAGGTCGTCTTCGTTCGCTCCAACTTCCACGACCCGGCCAAGCTCACGGTCGGCATCTGGTTCGAAGGCCGGGTGATCGAAGGTGAGCCGCAGGCAGGGGACGATGCCGTCGACGTGGGCTGGTTCCGGCTCGACGACCTCCCCGAACTCGCCTTCCCCACCGACACCGAACTTCTGGGGCGCCTGGCCCGCGAGGGGTGATGGAGCACCCGGGGGTGCTCCGAGCCGTGTGCGAACCCGCAGGGTCGGGTCGCACACGGAGGTGGCCCGCTCCGGGCAGGGCGCCGGTGGCCGCAGCCGGCGCACGGCGCATGGTGAGGCTGGCCCGTCCGGCGTTCTGGCTCAGTCGAGCTCGGGGGCCCAGTCGGCGATCTCGCGCCATGGTCGCCCGGGTGTGAGGGTGATCACCGAGCAGTGGTCCGGCTTGTCGGTGTTCTGGTGCTCGAGCGGTCTGCCCGTGAGGGCGAGGCGCACCGCCTGAACCGGGTCTTGATGGCTGACCACCACCACGTCGCCTTCCGGATGGCGGCGGTGGAGGCCGATGACGGAGGTCCGCATCCGATCGGCGAGCTGTTGGAGCGATTCGGAGGCGAAGGCGAGATCCCACGGGTGGTCGAGGTACTCCTCCAACTCTCCGGGCCGCCGCTGCGGGAGGTCCTCCCAGACGATGCCCGCCCAATCTTCGGCCATCTTCCACTCGATGAGACCGGGGTCGACGCGGACGGGGAGGCCGAATCGGCCGGCGATGGCGGCGGCGGTGTCCAGCGCCCGTTCCAACGGCGAAGACCATACCGCCACCACGGGGCTGGAACCCAGGTAGCGGGCGGCCTCGCGTGCCTGGCGGCGCCCCAGGTCTGTGAGGCCGAACCCGGGAAGCGAGGCGTAGACGACGTGGTTCGGGTTGTGAACCTCGCCGTGGCGGATCAGGTGAATGTGTGACGCCATGGAGGCGTGGACGGTAGCGGGCCGAGACCGGGGGCCGTGGGTAGCCTCGAACCATGCCCGAGCGATGGACCGAGTCGATCCTTCACGTCGACATGGACGCGTTCTACGTCGAGGTGGAGCGGCTGCGACGTCCGGAGCTGAACGGGTTGCCGGTGGTGGTCGGTGGGGCGGGGGAGCGGAGCGTGGTGGCGGCGGCGTCGTACGAATCGCGCCGGTTCGGCATCGGATCGGCGATGCCGATGACCCGCGCCAGGCGCCTGTGTCCCAACCTCGTGATCATCCCGCCCGACCACCGCGAGTACGGAAGGGTCTCCGAAGAGGTGTTCGAGGTCTTTCGTTCGTTCACCCCGGTGGTCGAGGGACTCTCGGTGGACGAGGCATTCCTCGACGTCTCGGGGCTCCGGCTGCACTACCCCGATCCCGTGACCATCGGTCATGCGATCAGGGCCGCCCTTCGCTCCGAGGTCGGCCTGCCGGCCTCGGTAGGGGTGGCGGCGACCAAGTTCGTCGCCAAGCTGGCCTCCGAGGCAGCCAAGCCGGATGGGCTCCGCCACGTCCCGCTGGCCGAGCAAGAGCGCTTTCTCGCCGCGCTCGGGGTGCGGGCGCTGTGGGGGGTGGGACAGGCCACCCTGGCCGGGCTGGCGGCGCTCGGGGTCGAGACGGTCGCCGATCTCGGCTCCGTGCCCCGCCGAACGCTGCAGGCATCGCTGGGAGCATCGCTGGCCGATCACCTGCTCGATCTGGCGGCCGGACGCGACCCCCGTCCCGTCACGCCCGATCGGGAGACGAAGTCGGTCAGCGCCGAGGAGACCTACGACCGCGACCTGACGTCGGCAGAGGAGATCACCGTTGCGCTTCGGCTGCTGGCCGATCGGGTGGGACACCGGGTGCGCAGGGCGGGGCTCGCCGGGCGGACCATCCAGCTCAAAGTGAGACTGAACGACTTCACGACCTTCACCCGGTCCGAGACCCTCGCCACTCCGGTCGACGCCGATCTGCACATCTTCCGTATCGCCGGCCGTCTGATCGAGCGGGTGGAGCGCGGCGGCAAAGGAGTTCGTCTCCTCGGGATCGGGGTTGCGTCGCTGGAGGGGCGCGACGCCCCGCGCCAGCTCAGCGCGGAGGCCGATCCCCGGTGGCACGAGCTCGACGTGGCGGTCGACGCGGTACGCGATCGGTTCGGCCTCGGGAGCATCGGACCGGCCGGTCTGAGCCGGCCAGGCCTCGATCGCGGAGAAGATTCGAGCATCCGCTGATTCGGAGGTGGCCGTATAATGCCCGAGCACCTTCCCATCGGACCGTTCGACCATCCCATGCCCCTCGACGATCACGAACAGCGCATCCTCGACGAGATCGAGCGTCAGTTCTACGAGCAGGACCCCGACCTGGCCCATGCCGTTCGTGGCCTGTCGCGAACCAGGCGCCTGGGGATCCGGCTGCCGTTGATCGGCGTCGTCGTGGGAATCCTCATCGTGCTCGTCTCGTTCACGGCCAACACGCTCCTGGCGTTCGGGGGATTCGTCCTGATCGTGGCTTCGGCCACTGCCGTGGTCTATGGAATCCGCAGCCGCGGAATCGGGCAGGGCGATGCCGAAAAGCCGGGGGATGACGACCGCACATGGTGGGTGCGGCTCTTCGGACGCGGCTGAGATTCAGCGACTAGAGTCCGCCTCCCTCCGGGCCTCAGACTGCGGGTGAGAGGTTCCGGACGGCGATCGTTTTCGACGGCCGGATCGTGCGCGCCCGGCCCGCTGTGGATTGAGAGGTTGCGTTGGAAGAGGGATTCACCGCCCAGGAGGCCCAGAGGCTCACAGGATGCACACATCACCAGCTGCGGTACTGGGACAGGGTCGGCCTGGTATCGCCGACCATCCAGGGAACGGGCGGCAGGCCCGGGGTGCGTCGATTGTATGGTTTTCGCGATCTCGTCGCGTTGCGCGTGGTCAAGAGCCTCCTGGTGAACGGCATGTCCCTGCAACGGGTGCGAAGGGCGTGGGACTACCTGCGGCGTGAGGGTGCGATGGATCAGCACCTGGCCGAGGTCAGTCTGATCACCGACGGTCGGACCATCTTTCACGTCACCAACGACGAGGGCGAGCTGCTGGACGCCCTGCGGGAGGGCCAGCTGGTGTTCTTCGGGGCGATCGATCACATCACCCGCCAGGTGGAAGAAGACATCTCGCGCTTCGAGCTGGACCGGTCGGAGTTCCTGGCCATGCTGAGGCGGGTCGAGGACGACGTCACCGAGGAGCTGGGCGAAGCGCACGGCTGAGGGCCATCCGCCCCGGGCCCGACCCGGCGAACGGGCTAGGAACGTCGCGACAGCGACGTCGGCATCATCCAGGCGAGCGCACGGTGCGAGCGCTGATAGCGGTGCTCGATCCGATCCTCGGCCCTGGCGAAGGCCACCCGACCGTCCCCCCGCGGAGTCCCGCCGTATGCGGCGGCCGTGTACATCGTGGCGAGCGGCAGCAGGTCGACGTGGGTCGATTCCGCGATCTCGAGAGGGGTCTGCGACGGCTCGATCCGTTCGCCGAGGTCGCGGAGCCGGTCGATGATCTCCTCCCAGGCGGCAGACACGTCCCCGGTCCTGATCCGGGCCATCCGTCGCCTGCGGCGCACCATCTTGAAGCCGGGCAGCGCGGAGAGAAGGGCGGCGATGCCGAGGACCCACCAGACCCAGGTCGGGAGGAGGAATCCGAATCCGGGCCGGAGGTCGGGGGTGGCGTCTCCGGCGGTGACGTCGATCTCGGGCAGCAGCGGATCGCGCTCGCCCGGGGTGCCGCTCTGGCCGGCGCCCGAGTCGATCTCGTCTGGTTGCGGGACGTACTCGCGGGGATCGAAGCCGATCGTCGCGTCCGACAGCGACGGGTTCACGCCATCGGAACGAGGGGTGGGATCGAAGCGAACCCAGCCCTGGCCGTCCATCCACAGTTCGACCCAGGCGTGGGCGTTCTGCTCGCGCACCACGATGACCTCCGAACCGTCCGACTGGGTCTCCACATCGCCCGGGGTGAATCCGAGGACGATGCGCGACGGAAGCCCGAGCGTCCGGGCCATCACCGCCATGGCCGTGGCGAACTGCTCGCAGTATCCGGTTCGGAAGTTGGGAGATTCGGGATCGAGCAGCCAGTCGGCGAGATCGAGTGAAGAGTGACCGGTGGAGACGTTCGGGGAGTACGTGAACAGGTCGGAGTCGCGGAGCCAGGCTTCGAGGATGAGTGCCTTCTCGAAGCGGGTGGCTCCCTCGTCTGTGATCTCCCTGGCAACGGTGCGCACCGAGACGGCCGTGTCTTCCGGGAGCGCCAGGTAGTCGTCGATGTCCGAGGGGCGGTCGAGGAACACCGGGGGAAGGGCTGATTGGGTGAACACCCCTCGTTCCGATGCCTCCTGGAAGATCGGCGAGAGGTCTCCGCCGAGCGAGGCGAGCTGGGCGATGTCCGGCTGGGGGATGTTCGACTGGAACTCGTATTCCCACCCGTCCCGGGACCGAAGGTCGATGCCGACCGAACCATCCTCCCGCACCCGGAAGCTCTCGCGAATCAGCTCCACGTCGCTCTGGAGAGAGAACGGGGAGTAGAGGACCGGGAGCAGCTGCTGGGCCAGTCCGGCGATCCTCACCCTGGCCGCCACCGGAACGGTCGGCCCCTGGAAGGCCAGGTCGGGCCGCTCCCACCGACTGTCTCCTTGGCGAGCGAAGCTCTGGGCGCTCGGGACCCAGTTGGCGCCGTCGAAGGTGTCGAGGGTGATGAGGCGCCAGTACAGCTCCTGGCTGGGGGGAGCGGAATCGCTGACCGTGGCGTAGAACAGCGGCTCGTCACCCAGTGATATCAGGCTCTGCTGGAGGCCGACGAAGAGGTTGAAGGAGCTCCCGCCGTAGAGGCCGGTTCCGACCCCGGACTGATTGCGCCATTGGAGCACCCCGGACTCGGGGACGGTGGCCGCCAGCGCACCGCTCGAGTAGACCGCTCCGATCACCGCCACGGCGGCGGTGGCGAGGGGCACGGCACGCGATGTCCTCGGGAGGAGGACGCCCGACCTCGCCCTCACGCGACCGGAGGAAGAATCCTCGAACCGCCCGAGGCTCACCAACACGAGGGCGCCGACGAGGGCGACCGCCACCAGCCAGCCGGTGCCGGGGGGACGGCGATCGAGGGTGGCGAGCTGGAGATAGAACACGAGACCGGGGACGCCCACGAGAAGCGGAAGGCGGCGGCCGGTGCCGATCACCGCCAGCGCGCCGAGCGACCAGAACACCACTGCGAGCAACGCCACCAGCCCGGCCACGGGAAGCACCGGCGCCGCCCCGAACCTGATGATCTCCCAGGCGAAGGACAGCTCCGCTCGCACCAGGGGGAGCGTGTCCCCGGTTGGAACGAATCCGAGCCACAGCGTGCCGGGCGCCGTGATCCTGAGGACCGCAATCGCTCCTCCCAGCACCTGTAAGGCGAGGTGGGGTCCCGGGGACAGCCGGTAGCTGCGGGCGGCCCAGGCAAACGTGGCGCCGAGGACGGCGGCGGCGGTGAGCACCAGCGGCCAGGGCGGGCCCTCCACCTGCGGCTGAAGCAGGCGCGCCAGGCGGGCGAGCGCCAACCCGATGGCGGCGATGCCGCTCAGCCAGCCGAGGCGCCGAGCCATGTTCTGTCCATCGCCTTCCTCCACGAATCCGCCCAGCTCTCGTTGGGGCGGACGCCGATCGTCACCGCTCCCGCCCGCTGGAACGAGAGCTCAGACGAAGCCTGGGCCTCGCTCGCAGTCATGAGGAGCGTGCTGCGGTAGTCCCGAGACAGCAGGCGGTGAACCTCGAGCAGGTCGTGGTCGGGGATTCCGCCGACCAGCACGAGCGCGCCGCCGCTGCCCGTCATGCGCAGCCGGGATGCCACCGCCCTGATGTCGAAGCGCTGCTCCCAATTCACCACGGCGAGCTGTTCCATCACCGCCGCGTATTGAGCCACGCTGGTGGTCACGGCGCCCCCCGCCCACAACTCGGCGTCGAACCCGGATTGAGCGAGATGTCGCACCACCGAGGCCGCCCCGCTGACGGCCTTCTCGAAGCAGTCGACCGATTCGTACGACGCCCGCCGGATGTCGAGCATCACCAGGGCCCGCGACTGCCAGGGGGTTTCCAGCTGGCGAATCATCAGCTCGTCGCGTTTGGCGGATGTCGGCCAGTGAACCCGCCGAAGATCGTCGCCGTGGACGTATTCCCGCAGCGTGTAGAAGTCCTCGCCGCCCCGCTGGGCGAATTCCGGCCGGGAAGCCTGGAACGACGGATCGCGTCCGCGGGTGAGCGGAAACCCGCGCAGCTCCTCGACCCTGGGGTAGACGATCAACCGGTCGACGGTTTCCCCGACATGGGCGGAGGACGCCAGGCGGACGGCGTCGGTGACGGTGACCGTCACCGGGCCCACCGGGTAGACGCCCCTGGGCCGGCACACGATCTGATACTGGGCGTCACCGCTCTCGCCGGGGGCGAGCGAACCCACCTGGAACACCGCGGTCCCGAGGGCGCCGACCGCATCCGACAGGGTGGCGTTGGTCAGGGCGCGGCGGCTTCGATTCGTGACGATCGCCTCGACGGTGGCGCGGTCCCCCTCGTGGACGAGGGTGGGGTAGAGGCGGCGCGAGATCCCGACCCGCGGCGTCGCCCACCGGACGAGGATCAATGCCGCTGCCACCGCCACGAGCACCACGACGCCGGCCGCCAGCAGCTCTATCTCGCCGAGCGCGACCCAGAGGACCACCAGTGCGACGCCGACCCCGAAAGCCGCCCAGCCGCGATCGGTCAGCACCTCAGTTCGCCACTCGTGTGCTTCCGGGGACTGCCAGGTTGCGCAGCACCGAGCCGATGACCTCGGGGATCGACGTGCCGCGCATCTGGGCTTCTGGCCGCAGCGCCATGCGGTGTTCCAGGACCGGGGTGGCCAGCGCCTTGATGTCGTCCGGTGTCACGAACTCGCGCCCCTCGCTCGCCGCCCGTGCCCGGGCGAGCCGTTGCATGGCCAGGGCCGAGCGGGGAGATGCCCCGAGGAGCAACTCCTCGTGTTCTCTGGTTCGCTCGATCAGATCGACGATGTAGCCCTTGACCGAGGGGGCGACGTGCACCTGGCGGGCGATCTCGACCAGCTCCATCACCTCGGCGGCGGCGATGACCGGAGCGAGGTCGAGGAAGGTCGAACGGATGCCGTGGGTGTCGAGGATCTCGAGCTCCTTTTCCCGGGTGGGGTAGCCGATCGTCACCCGCATCGTGAACCGGTCGAGCTGCGCCTCGGGGAGGGGGTAGGTCCCCTCGTGCTCGAGCGGGTTCTGGGTGGCGACCACCATGAATGGCGGCGAGAGGACCCGGGTCACTCCGTCGATGGTCACCTGGCGCTCTTCCATCGCCTCGAGGAGGGCTGCCTGGGTCTTGGGGCTCGCCCGGTTGATCTCGTCTCCCACGACGATGTTCGCAAAGATCGCGCCCGGCTTGAAGGAGAACTCGGACCGATCCCGATCCCAGACCGAGACGCCGGTGACGTCGGAGGGAAGGAGGTCGGGGGTGAACTGGATGCGGTGGAACGTGCAGTCGATGGAGCGGGCGATCGACTTGGCGAGGAGGGTCTTGCCGACTCCGGGAACGTCCTCGATGAGCACGTGGCCTTCGGCGACGAGACACATCAGCACGAGTTCGACCACGGACCGCTTGCCCTGGATCACCTTCTCGACGTTCGATGCGACGGCGTCGAATCGCCGTTCGAACCATTCCACCTTTTCGCTGTTTGCTTCACCCACGCTGGATGGCTCCTCGCTGGCGGCTGTCGTGAGGACTTTACCCCTGGTCGAGGCGTTGGTTCCGGGTAACCTGTGCGCCGGGAGGCGCGCCCATCCCGGGCGCGGGTCGGGATGAGACACACCTCGGGCCGAGGGGGGATCTTGGCGGCGATGCGGAGCGCGCCGCTCGTGGCGATTCGTCACGTCCGTCGGCGCTGGTGGGCTCGTGCTCCCTTCCTGCCGACGTTCTCCGAGCGGCACATGGCCTGGCGCCGTGCCACCGCGTATGGTTCTGCCTCCCATCCCATCGATCGGGCCGATCTCGTCGCCTACCTCGACTGGGTCAGGCGCTATCGGAGGGCGGTCGGATGAACGGGCTCGAGCGCCGTCTGCGCGGAGTCGCCGGAGTGGCCGACCTCACGATCGAATTGGGAGACGGAGGCCTGGACGGCATACGAGTACGGATCGACGAGGGAAGTGACGAGGCCGAGGTGTTGGAGAACATCCGGCGCATCCTCGTGGCCTACGGGCTGCGATCGCGCAAGCACAGTGCCGAGCCATCTGCAGGGCTGCCGGTGCTCGGCGAACAGCCGAAGGTCGGGTCAGCAGAACCATGGGCGCGAGTTCGGCCGACGGCCGACGGCCTGGCGGTGGAGATCGCCAACTCCACCCATTCGGTCCTGGAGGCGGGAGAGCGCAGCCCGATCGGGGCGGCAGAGGCGATGGTGCGGGCGGTGGCCCGGTTCCGGGGGATGCATCGGCCCGAGCGCCTTGCGATCGCGCTCGACGATCTCGACGGCGTCCGGGTGATCACGATGCTCGGCCGTCGCGGACCGGCGGTGGCCGTGTCGGCCGCAGTGTGCGAGCCGTCGCTCACCGAGGGCCTGTTTGCGGCCGCCGATGCTCTGGTGGCAGATCTGGAGTCCGCCCACGGTTGACCCTTTCCCGGCGGTAGTCTGCCGTCGGAGGTCGAGCATGGCGCGCACTCTGGTGCTGAATGCATCACACGAGCCGCTGTCGGTCGTCAGTTGCCGACGGGCGGTCGTGCTCGTCATCCGGGGCCGGGCGGTGGTGGTGGAACACCATGATGCGCAATGGCGCTCCGAGCACGTGGTGGTTCCGGTGCCGTCGGTGGTTCGTCTCACCTCATACGTCACGGTGCCGTACACCCGCAACGTGGCGCTCACCAGGAACGCCGTGTTCAGCCGCGACGGCCACCGGTGTCAGTACTGCGCCGGCCCGGCGGAGAGCATCGACCACGTGGTTCCGCGCTCGCGCGGGGGCCAGCACGAGTGGGAGAACGTGGTGGCGTGCTGCCGCCGGTGCAACGTGAAGAAGGGCAACCGCCTCCCGCACGAGGCCGGGTTCACGCTGCCGAGGCGACCGGCGATGCCGATGCGGCACGCCTGGATCTACGCAAGCACCGGATTCGCGGTCGACCCGGTGTGGGAGCGATACCTGCTGGCCGAGAGCGCGTAGCCGGTCTCACGTCTCACGTCGCACGTCGCACGTCTCACGTCTCACGTCTCACGTCTCACGTCTCACGTCTCACGTCTCACGTCTCGTGACTCAGGACTCGTGACTCAGGACTCGTGACCGACAACCGCCGACTCACCGGCAGACGAGAACGGGAACGGGGGAACGGCGGACGAGCTTGGTGCCCACCGAGCCGAGGAGGCCGTCGAAGCGGCCCCGGCCGTGGGATCCGACCACGAGGACGTCGGCGTCGCATGCCTGCAGCTGGTCGAGCACCGCTGTGGTCGGGTCTTCTGACTCGATCCCCACCGTTTCGTATACGACTCCGCGACGCTCCAACGCTTGGCGGATCTCGGCGAGTCTCGTCTCGGTCTGGTCCTGTACGTACCGGTTGATGAACAGATCGTCGCCGGGCCAGCCCGATGCCCGCTCGCGGGGAGCGCTCGCCGACACGTACTCGGCGTCGGTGTCGATCGGCTCTTTCCGCTCGTATTCCTCGTAGGCCGCCCGGAGGGAATCGAGCACCGAGCGGGGGACCTCGACCGCCGTCACCACCCGGACCGATCCTGCCGGCCCCGCCAGGCGGGCGGCGAATTCGGCTGCTCGCTCGGCGGAGAGGCCGCCGTCTGAGGCCACCAGCACGCGCACAGTCCCTCCTCGATCGCAGTGCCGCCGACCTTACCCGTCGCGGACCGACGCGGGGTGTCGGGAAGGGGAGGGGAGGGGCTCGCCGTGGGACGTTCGCCTCATTCTGTGGAAAAAGATGTCGCAAAGTGTTGACAAGTGGCACTGAGTGGGGGAATATGTCGCCCACGACGACAGCAGTACCCACCCGATGGGATCCGGTGGGGCGGAGCAGGACAGGAACGGCGTGGCGTGTTTCTTGGAGAGAACAGACACAACGTTGACGGGAAGGGGCGCATCGTCCTCCCGAGGCGGTATCGCCCGCAACTGCCCGAAGGCTGTGTCGTCACCAAGGGAAGGGACGGTCAGCTCATGATCTATCCCCCCACCGTGTACGAGGCGCGCGCCCAGGAAGTCATGGGCCGCACCCAGGACAAGGCGGGCCGCCGCTTCGCCCGCACCTTCTTCGCCGCCGCCGATGAACTCGAGCCAGACAGCGCCGGCCGACTCTTGATCCGTGAGGAGCTGCGCCAGTTCGCCGAGCTCGCACTCGGAAGCGAAGCCGTCGTGATCGGTGTCTTCGATCACATCGAGGTGTGGAACACCGACCGATACGACGCCCAGATCGAGCTGGCGGAGGAGGAGTACATGGCAGACGACGAGGAGGACGATCCGAGGCATTGACGACGGCCGGTGTTGGGCACTGACTCATCGCCAGCCCCCCGGAACCAAATGGGAGGCCCCTGACTCCGCCCGCTTCCACTTTGGTGCCAGCGCCCGGGGGGCTGGCCATGAGCCAGACCCGACCAGCGGATCGATGAGGAGATGGATCGGAACGAATATCACCGGCCGGTCCTCGCCGAGACAGTGGTCGAGATGCTGAGACCGGTGCGAGAGGGAATCGTGATCGACGCCACCTTCGGGGGCGGAGGTCACACGAAACGGCTTCTGGAAGCGATAGGAGGGGACGTGACGATCGTCGGCATCGACCGTGACCCGGCGGCACGGGCACAGGCCGAACAGATCGGCGTCACGCTCCTTTCCGGCGACTTCGGCGACTTCGACCGCCTGCTCGACGAGGCGGGAATCGGACAGATCTCCGGCGTCCTGTTCGACTTCGGCATCTCCTCGCGCCAGGTCGACGACCCGGCTCGCGGATTCTCCTACCGCCAGGACGGCCCGCTCGACATGCGGATGGACCCGACCCGCGGGGCCACCGCGGCAGACCTGGTGAACACCGCCGATCCCAGGGAACTGGCACGCATCCTGCGCGTCTACGGCGAGGAGCCGCTCGCCGAACGCATCGCGGCCGCCATCGTCGCCGGGCGTCCCTATCGCCGGACCCTCGAACTCGCAGAGGTGGTGGCGTCCTCGGTGCCTGCGGCCCGGCGGCGGGTGGGACATCCGGCCCGCAAGACATTCCAGGCGTTGCGGATCGCGGTGAACGGCGAACTCGAGGCCGTGCGCAATGGCCTCGACCAGGCACTCGCCCGGCTGTCGCCGGGAGGCCGATGCGTGACCATCGCCTATCACTCGCTCGAGGACCGCATCGTCAAGCAGCGGTTCGCCGACGGCGCCCGGGGTTGCACCTGTCCGCCCGAGCTCCCGGTGTGCGGATGCGGGGCCACGCCGCAGCTCCGCGTGATCACCCCCAGAGCCGTCAAGCCGACACCGGAGGAAGTGGAATCCAATCCCCGGTCGCGTTCCGCCGTCCTGCGAGCGGTCGAGAAGGTGGCGGCGTGACCGCCCGGTCCCTGCGGCAGCCGAGGACGGTCCAGCGCGGCCTCCGGGTGATTCCGGGAGCGGCCCGAAAGCGGGTCGTGGTGGCTCCCTGGGTGACGTTCTCCCTGGTGGTGGTGGTGGCGCTGTTCGGCATCGTGGTCGCCCGGACCACCCTCGATCAGGGTGCGTTCGACCTCGCCGACCTCAATCGGAAGATCGCCGAGGCGGAGGTCTCCAACCAGCGACTTCGCCTGGAGATCGCCCGGCTCGAGAGCCCCGGGCGGGTGGCGCCGGCGGCCGAGGGTCTCGGTCTCGTCTACCCCACCGAGCGCGCCGTGCTGACCGTCGCGGGGATCGTGGTGCAATCCACGGATTCCGATCCCCGCTGGGCCACACTCGACCGCTACGCATCCGCCGCCTCCGAGGTGGCCCCGTGATGGTTCCTCAGCCATCCGAATCCCGACGAGTCGCTGGCGTCGGGCGGGTGAGCGCATCGCGCCCGCCTTCCCGCCGTCGGGAGATCTGACATGGCGGCGCGGCGTGCCGCGCGTGCCGGGTCTGTCGATCAGCGCCGGCTGGTGCTCTTTGGAATCGTGCTCCTCGCCGTCTGGATGGGACTGGGGTACCGGCTGTTCATGGTTCAGGTCGTGCAGGCCGCCGAATACGAACAGCAGGGGCTCGACCAGCGGCTGACGAGGAGGACGATCGCCCCCGTGAGGGGGACCATGTTCGACCGCAGCGGCAATCCGCTGGCGATGACGGTGGAGGCGGTCTCCATCTACGTGGTGCCCGACCTGGTGTCGGACCCCGTCTACACCTCCCAACAGGTGGCGGCCATCACCGGGACGGATTGGAAGCCGATGTACGAGCGGATCCTCCGGGGGGGCCAGTTCGCCTACATGGTGCGGCAGGTGGAGGCAAACGTCGCAGCCCGGGTCGAAGCGCTGGGCCTCCCCGAGCTGGGGTTCCTGCCCGAACCGAAGCGGGTCTACCCGGACGGCTCGATCGCCGGCGCCGTCGTGGGGATGGTGCGCCTCGATGCCAACGACCTGGGCGAGGGTGAGCGTTTCGGTCTCGAAGGTCTCGAATACGTCTACGACGACATCCTGGGTGGTCGGCCTGGCGAGCTGGTGTTCGAAAGCGACATCAAGGGCGTTCCCATTCCGCAGGCCCAGCGCACGGTGGTCCCCGCCATCCCCGGCGACGACCTGGTCACCACCATCGACCTGTCGCTGCAGTATCACGCCTACGAGACGTGCGAGCGGACCGTCGAGCTCACCGGGGCGCTGTCCTGCTGGGCGGTCGTCTTGCACGCCGAGACGGGCGAGGTGCTGGCGATGGCGGGCAGTCCCGGGTTCGACCCGGAAGCCCGGAGATCGCTGCGGGAAGGCGGAGTGTTCGAGAACTTCGTGATCCGGGGAACCTACGAACCCGGCTCGACTCAGAAGTTGATCACCTTCGCCGCAGCGCTGGACAGCGGTGCCGCACGGGTCGATGACGTGATCGGACGGGTGGCGGATCGATACGAGGTCACACCGGGAGCGTGCGAGTCTCGCACCGACGACATCTACGGGTGCTTCGGCGATTTCGCCCCGCACGAGACGAAGGACATGTCGGTCGCCGAGATCTTCACGGTCTCATCCAACGTGGGAACGATCCGCGTGGAGGAGCGGTTGCCGGACGGCCTCCTCGAGACCTACCTCGACCGCTTCGGATTCGGCGCCGTCACGGGCGTGGACTTCAGCGGTGAGGCGGTGGGCTCCATCAGCATCCCGGCGGGGTGCAGCTCGTGCGCGGCGTCGGTCGCGATCGGCTATTCGGTGGCGGTGACGCCGCTGCAGATGGCCGCGGCGTACGCGGCGATCGCCAACGACGGGGTGTGGACACAACCGCACCTTGTGGCCTCCCGGGTGGATGTCGACGGGCGCTCGATCGCGATCGAACCCGAGCGCCGCCAGGTCGTCTCGGAGGGAACCGCCTGGACGATGCGTCAGCTTCTCGCCCGGGTGGTGGCCCAGGGCACCGGGATCAAGGCCCAGGTCCCGGGCTACCGGGTGGGCGGCAAGACCGGAACCGCCGACAAGATCGTCGACGGCAGCTACATCGACGAGACGATGGCGAGCTTCGTCGGCATGGCTCCCATCGACGACCCCAAGGTCGTGGTGGCGGTCGTGGTCGACGCCCCCTCGTACGAATTCCGGACCGGGGGTTCGGCTGCCGCCCCTGCGTTCGCCGAGATCATGCAGGCGGCGCTTCACACTCTGGGAGTACCACCGGATGCCACCGGGTGAGCGACTCGACGCCCTGGCGGCGTTGGTGGGCGGCCGGGTGATCGGCGACCCCGGTCTCATCGTGGGCGACGTCACCCACGACAGTCGTCAGGCAGGCCCGGGAAGCGCCTTCGTGGCGATCCGCGGGTACAGCGTCGACGGACACGACTTCGTGAACGCGGCGGTCGAACGGGGTGCGAGCGCGCTGGTGGTGGAGACCGAGCAACCCACCGCCGTGCCACAGCTGGTGGTGGGCGACACGCGGGCGGCGCTCGGCCCGCTCTCGGCAGCGGTGCACGGGAATCCGTCCGCCCGGGTTCCGGTGGTGGGCGTCACGGGCACCAACGGGAAGACCTCCGTCACGTTCCTCATCGAGTCGATCGCCACCGCCGCTGGCCTCCGTCCCGGTCTGATCGGGACAGTCCAGACCCGCATCGGGGACGAGAGGATCCCCACGCTGCGCACCACCCCCGAGGCGTCCGATTTCCAGCGCCTGCTCTCGACGATGGTCGAGCGGGGCGCCGATCTGGTCGTGTGCGAGGTGTCGTCGCACGCACTGCGGCTCGGCCGGGTGGACGCGACACACTTCGAGGTGGTGGCGTTCACCAATCTCAGCCAGGATCATCTCGACTTCCACACAGACATGGAGGACTACTACCGGGCCAAGGCGACGCTGTTCGACTCCAGCCGCGCCGGGCGCGGTGTGGTCTGGGTCGACGACCCGGCCGGACGGCGTCTGGTGGACGAGGCCACCATCCCGGTCGTCACCGTGGGAACCTCGGCCGACGCCGACGTGGTCGTGGAGGTGAAGGGTATGGACCTGACGGGAAGCGGCTTCGTCCTCCGGCCGACCGCACTCGCGCAGGCTCCCGAGATCGAACACCTGGCAGGGGAGTTCCGGATTCCGATCGCGGGAGCCTTCAACGTGGCCAATGCTGCGATCGCCGCCACATGTGCTGCCCTCTGCGGGGTGGATGGAGGATCGATTCGATCGGGTCTGGCCGCCCCGGCCAGCATCCCGGGCCGGTTCGAGCTCGTGTCCGGGGACGACCCCATCCACGTCATCGTCGACTACGCCCACACCCCGGCCGGGATCGCCGGGGTGATCGAAGCGGCGCGAGGGCTGGTGACCGGGCGGGTGCTGTGTGTGTTCGGCGCAGGCGGCGACCGCGATCGGACGAAACGACCCGGCATGGGGGCAGCGGCGGCAGCGGCGGACATCGTGGTGGTCACCTCGGACAATCCGAGAAACGAGGATCCGGCTGCCATCATCGACCAGGTGTTGGAGGGCATTCCGGACCATCCCCATGTCGAGCGCCACGAGGACCGGGCGCAGGCAATCGATCGCGCCATCGATCTCGCCGCCGCGGGCGACGTCGTGCTGGTGCTCGGCAAGGGGCACGAACGAGGTCAGGAGATCGCCGGGCGCATGATCCCCTTCGATGATCGCATGACTGCCAGGGCGTCGCTGTTCCGCAAGGGGAGCGAACGATGATCGCCCTGCTGATCGCCGGGGCCATCGGGATCGTCGCCTCGATTCTCGGCACCCCCATCGCCATCCGCATCCTGCGCAGACGGGAGATCGGTCAGTTCATTCAGGAGGAGATCGAAGGGCACCGCCACAAGCAGGGCACCCCCACCATGGGCGGCGTGGTGTTCGTCCCTGCGGTGGTCATCGCGTACCTGGCGGCGCACGTCCGGCTGTGGACGCCGGCGACCGGGGTCACCTTCGACGTCGAGGCGCTGGAGTCCGGTGGACTGCTCGCCTTGCTCGCGCTCGTCGGGATGGCCTCGATCGGGTTCTTGGACGATCTCGTCAAGTACACCAGGAAGCGCTCGCTGGGGCTGAACAAGCGCGCCAAGTTCGGCGGTCAGCTCGGCATTTCCGCCCTCTTCGCATGGGGCGCAGGCGCCGCCGGCGTCTCGACGGAACTGGCGTTCGCCAGACCGCTGGGGCTCGACCTGGGCGTGTTCTTCGTGGTGTTGGTGCTGTTGATGCTCACCGGAGCGGCCAACGGAGCCAACCTCGCAGACGGGATGGACGGGTTGGCGGCGGGTTCCGGCGCGCTGATGTTCGGGGCGTACACGATCATCGCCTTCTGGCAGTGGAGGAACCCCGCGGCCTACCCCTCATCGACCGACCCCCGCGAGCTGGCCATCGTCGCCGCGGCCATGTTCGGCGCCATCCTCGGTTTCCTCTGGTGGAACGCGCCCCCTGCCCGGATCTTCATGGGCGACGTGGGCTCCAATGCCATCGGCGGGCTGCTCGCGGCGCTCGCCCTCCTCACCGGAACCCATCTGCTGCTGATCGTGATCGCCGGTCTCTACGTCGCCGAGACGCTCTCGGTGATCGTTCAGGTGGCGAGCTTCAAGACCACCGGCAGGCGGGTGTTCCGCATGGCGCCGTTCCATTTCCACTTCGATCTCGCCGGGTGGCCCGAGACGACGATCGTGATCAGGTTCTGGATCCTGGCGGGAATCGGAGTGGCGTTGGGGCTGGGGTTCTTCTACGCCGACTTCATCAGGGCGGGCGGTCTGCTCGGATGAGGACGCTGGTCCTGGGGGCGGCGATGTCGGGGATGGCGGCCGCCGGGTTGGCACAGAGACTGGGTCATGCCGTCACCGTCTTCGACGAGCGGCCGGATGCCGCCGCCGCCATTCTCGGGCACGGCTACGCCGCCGTCACCGGTCGCTGGGACCGGACCGTTCTGGACGGGTTCGACCTGGCGGTGACCAGCCCCGGGTTCCCGGAACGCTCACTCCCGATCACAGAGATCATCGAATCGGGGCTCCCGCTGATCTCGGAGCTCGAGTTCGGATGGCGCGAACTCGGGGTGCCCACCGTTGCAGTGACGGGCACCAACGGCAAGACCACCGTCACGGGTCTGGTGGCCGACATGCTCTCGGCCTCCGGTCTCGGTGCACGGGCACTCGGGAACATCGGCGATCCGGTGAGCGGGGCGGTCGGAGCGGGGCTCGACTGGGCGGTGCTCGAGGCCTCCAGCTTCCAGCTCCGGTTCGTCGAGCGGTTTCACGCCCGCATCGCCGTGGTGACCAACGTCGCCCCCGATCACCTCGACTGGCACGGCTCGTTCGAGTCCTACATCTCCGCCAAGGCGCGCATCGTCGAGCGGCAGGAGGAAGACGATCTCCTGGTGTTCGACGGTGACGACGACGGAGCGAGGAGGATCGCGTCGCTCGCACCGGGACGCACCGTGGAGGTGTCCGGCGTGCGGATCACCACCGACGGCTACGGACCCGAGACAGGGCGGCTCCATCTCGGGCCGTTGAGCGTGGAGCTCGATGCCGTCGGGGTCGACTCCCCGGCGTTCCTGATGGACCTGGCCGCCGCCGCCGCCGCCGCACTGGGAGCCGGCGCCACGCCGGAGGCGGTGGGGCGCATCGTCCGCGGCTTTCGGCCGGGAGCCCACCGCCGCCAGGTCGTGGCGGCATTCCGGGGCCTGACGTTCGTCGACGATTCCAAGGCATCGAACCCCCATGCGGCGCTGGCGGCGATACGCAGCTTCCCGTCGGTGGTGCTGATCGCCGGTGGCAGGGCGAAAGGACTGGATGTGCGACCCCTCGCCCACGAGCCGGCAGTCCGGGCGCTTGTGGCGATCGGCGAGGCGGGGCCCGACCTTCTCGAGGCGGCCGGGGAGCGAGGCATCCCCGCCGACAGCATGGAGCAGGCGGTGGCGCTGGCGGTGCGGGCCGCTCGCCCCGGAGACGTGGTGCTGCTCGCACCGGGATGCGCCAGCTGGGACATGTTCGAGTCATACGCAGCGAGAGGATCCGCGTTTTCGGCGGCCGTGCGAGCCATCATGGAGTCGGAGACGGCATCCCCATGAGTACCAGAACCATCGGTCGCAAGATCACGTCCATCACCGAGATCCGGGCCAACGCTCGACGGCAGGCAGACCAGTCCCGGGCCAACCGCCGCGTGGCCACCACCCTGCTCGTGGTGGTGGCGGCACTCACCGTGATCGGCCTCACCGCCACCCTCTCGGCGTCGTCCACGGTGGGGATCGCCGGCGCGGACGACCGTTTCCACTTCTTCAAGCGCCAGCTCGTCGGCATCGGGATCGGAGTGGTGGCGATGGCGGTCACCTCCCGTGTCCCCTACCAGTGGTACCGGCGGGCTGCGCTTCCCATCTTCCTCGGCTCGGTGATCCTGCTCGTCGCGGTTCTGTTCACCGGCCAGGACGCCTACGGGGCGCGCCGCTGGATCAACCTCGGTCCGTTCGGGTTCCAGCCGTCCGAGCTGGCCAAGTTCGGGGTGATCATCGCGATGGCCACGGTCCTCGAGAAGAAGGCAAGGCTGCTCGACGACTTCGGACACTTCCTCGCCCCGGTGGCCGTGATCGTCGGGATCCCGGCCGTACTGGTGATGCTCGAGCCCGACCTCGGCACCACGATCGTCATCGCCGTCTCGGCGCTGGCCGTGCTGCTGGTGAGCGCTGCCCCCCTCCGCTTCGTGTCGTTGACCGGCCTGGTGGGGGCGGGTGTGGCGACCGCGCTCGCGTTCTCGGCCGACTACCGGCGCAGCCGCATCGTCGGGTTCCTCGACCCGTGGGCGGATCCCGAAGGGGCGGGCTGGCAGCTCATCCAGAGCTACTACGCATTGGGGACCGGCGGCGTGTTCGGGGTGGGCCTGGGGGCGAGCCGGGCCCGCTGGTTCTATCTTCCCAATGCCCACACCGACTTCATCTTCGCCATCATCGGCGAGGAATCCGGCTTCCTCGGCGGATCCATGGTGATGCTGCTGTTCGTGCTGCTCGGTGTGGCGGGATGGACGGTGGCGCGTCGCGCACCGGATCCGTTCGGACGGATGCTCGCCGCCGGGATCACCGCATGGCTCACGATGCAGGCGATCGTCAACATCGGCGGAGTGCTCGGCGTGCTTCCGATCACCGGCATCACGCTCCCGTTCGTGTCCTTCGGCGGAACGGCGGTGGCGGTGTCGATGGCGGCGGTGGGGGTCCTCATGAGTGTCGCCCAGACCGGCAGACCGCGGCGTCGCGCCAAATCGTGAGCTACGCCATCGCGGCGGCAGGAACCGGCGGCCATGTCTATCCGGGACTCGCGGTGGGCGAGGCTCTGGTGGAGGCGGGTGTGGACCGGTCCGACATCCTCTTCGTAGGCGGTGACCGACTCGAGAGCGAGGTGTACCCCGCGGCCGGCTTCGCGTTCTTCGGTGTCGAGTTGCGCGGCCTGACGCGGTCGCGTTCTGCGGCGAATCTCGGTCTGCCGTTGGTGGTGGCCCGGGCCGTTCGCGCCATGACCCAAGAATTCCGGCTTCGAGGCGTCGAGGTGATGCTGGGAATGGGGGGGTACGTGACGGTTCCGGCGGCGATCGCCGCCCGCAGGGCGCGGGCGGTGGTCATGGTGGCCGAGCAGAACGCCCACGCCGGGCTCGCCAACCGCCTGGCCGGACGTCTGGCCAGGCGGCGGTTCGGTGCGTTTGCCCGGACCGATGGTCTCCCGGGGGCAGAGTGGGTGGGCAACCCGGTGCGGCCTTCGATCGCCGCCTTCGATCGCGAGATCCTGGCGGGGGAGGCCAGACGCCACTACGGC
>DATCZS010000056.1:0-22846 GCA_036525795.1 Acidimicrobiia bacterium
CACCACGACGTCGCCCCACTCGTCGGTGCGAATCACCCGTGCCCCTGCCTCCCGCAGCGCATCCACCACCGCCTGGCTGGGGTGGCCGTAGTCGTTCGGCCCGACGCTGATCACGGCCAGCGAGCCCGCGTGCCTCTCGAGCCATCCCCTGTCGGAGGTGGCGGCACCCTGGTGGGGAACCTTCAGGACGTCCACCTGCCCGATCTCGATCTCTGCCTGGGCGAAGGTCTCGACGTCCCCGGGGAAGGCAATCCGGGTGCCGCCCAGGTCGACGATCAGCACGATCGACTGGTCGTTCGCCGAGTCGTAGCGGCGCAGCGGACCCGCCACCGTCACCGCCACATCGGTCCCCGTCAGCTTCGCTCCCACCTCGGGTCTTCGAACCCGCACGCCCACCCGGGCCGCCTCTTCTGTCAGCGCCCTGGATGCCCCGGTTTCGTGGGGCTCGAAAGCCTGCCAGACCTCGCCCACCGGATGCCGGGCGAGCACCGACACCAGCCCGTTCAGATGATCGGCATGGACGTGGGTCGCGACCATGACGTCGATGCGGTCCACCCTGTGACGGCGGAGAGCCTCCTCCAACAGCGCGGGATCGGGGCCGCCGTCGATCAACACCACCAGGTCGGCCGCCACGACGAGGGCGGCGTCGCCCTGGCCGACGTCGAGGAAGACCGCCGCAGGAGGATCGAACGACCTGCCCCCCGGGACGACCGCCAGGACCAGGGCTCCGGCCGCGGCCAGCGAGAGCGCCGGCCGCCACCCGGGGCGCGCCAGGGCGCACGCCAGGAGCAGGGCTGCGCCGAGCACCGCCGACCAGCCCACCTGCGGCAACTCCGCCCCGACCCGGCCCACGGCAATGACGACTTCGGCTCCGGCGGCGGCGGCGCCGACGAGGGGGTCGGCGCCGAGGATCCCTCCCAGACCTCCCGCCACGGTGGCAGCCGCCACGATGGGGATCGCAACCAGGTTTGCGATCGGGGAGAAGATCGGGACACTGCCGAACGCGGTCAACAGCAGCGGGGTGACGGCGAGCTGGGCTCCGGCCGTCATCGCCATGGTCCGGGCGACCGCGCCATCGATCCTGGGCACCAGGAGGATCCCTGCGGTCGCCGCCGCCGAGAGCTGAAACCCGAGACTCCCGGCGAGTGCCGGGGCAGCCAGCAGCGAGCCGATCACGGCCAGCGCCAGTGCCGACCATGCATCGATCACGAGTCCGAGGCTGCGCCCGACCAGCGCCACCAGCGCCATCGCCGATGCGCGGACCACGGACGGCTCCCATCGAGTCAGGTGCCCGAACACCACGAGACCTACCGCCCCGACCAACGCCCGCCACCGGGGCGAGACCGACAGCGGCGCGGTCACCATCCACCACAGTCCGAGGAACAGCGCGACATTCGACCCCGACACGGCCACCAGGTGGGACAGCCCGGACAGTCTCAGGTCCTCGAGGACCACGGGGTCGACGGCGCTGACGTCGCCGATGAGAAACCCCGCGAGAAGCCCGCGGGCGTTCGACCGCCCCGGTTCGATCTCCCCCAGCATGCGGCTCCGCATCCTGTTGGCCGAACGCAGCAGCGGCTCGGCCGCCTCGGAATGCTCGAGGACCCCGACGACGCGGATCGTGGCGGCCACCGGGCGCCCGCGCACCACGCCGGCCCGGCCGTCGGAGCTTCCCCTCACCACCAGGCGGTCTCCGTGCATCGCCTGGTAGTCGATCGGGAGCCTGACGGCCACCGGGATGCGCCCGTCCACGACGGCGAACGCCAGCGCGTCCCATCGCCCGGCGACCGGGTCGGATGCGAGCGTCAGCGCGTGGGGGCCCGGCCCGGCGTTCCATGCCTCATGAACCGCCGGACCCGCCGCCGCCCACCCGGCGACGACTCCCGGAACGATCATCCACGCTGCGAGGTGTCGCCGCGATCCCCATGCGGCGGCGCCGATCGCTGCGACGCACACACCGGGCCCGGCGCTTCCACCGATGACCACGCCGAGCCAGGTGAGGACCGCGGCCACGCCCAGCCTTCGACCGGAGGCGGGGACCGTGACCGCTCTCACGGCACGGTGACGCGATCACGGATCTCGGCAAGGGTGCGCTCGCCGATCCCGCTCACATCGAGCAGGTCCTCGACCGTCGAGAAACCACCGATCCGCTCCCTGTGGGCAACGATGCGCTCGGCCAGCACCGGACCCACCCCTGGCAGCGCCTCCAGTTCCTGCGCCGTCGCCCGGTTGAGCGAGAGCGCCCCGGTCCCACCGGCGGAAGGTTCCGGTCTGTTCCCCGCACCTTGGGAGGGGACGATCAGACGCTCGCCGTCGCCTACCGGCGCCGCCAGATTCAGTGCTCCCAGGTCGGCAGACGCGAGCGCCCCACCCGCCGCCCTGACCGCGTCTGCCACTCGCGAACCGGCCGGAACGGTCACCAGGCCCGGTGCCACCACCGCTCCCGAGACGTGCACCGTGTCGACCTCGGTGCTCGGCGGCGCCTCGACCGACACCGGAAGGGTCTGGACGGACGGCGGCTCGGGGCCGTGGTGGACCCCCAGCGACGCCCCGGCGAGGACGCCCACCATTGCCACCGCCAGCGCGGCGCGAGACGCACGGATCCGGTCCAACTCGACTCCACCCGGCGCACCCGCCGCCACCTAGATACCCGACCGCCCACCGTTCGTCGAGGGGTATTAGGTTCGGGCCATGTCCGATCCATCCGCGCTCGATCCGACGCCGTTCCGCGTCGCCCCGGGGTCGGTGGCCGACCTCTCAGCAATCGACCCGGGCGGCACTCCCGGGTTCGTCGGGGGGAAGAAAGAGGGCCGGCGCGCCCATGCCCTGCTCAACGCTCGCCTCGAACATCTGCAGGAGGTGCTCTACGCCCAGGGAACCCATCGCGTGCTGGTCGTCCTGCAGGCCACCGACACGGGCGGCAAGGACGGGACGATCCGCAAGGTGTTCGACGGCGTCAACCCCCAGGGGGTGAAGGTGGCCTCCTTCAAGAGGCCCACTCCCCAGGAGTTGGCCCACGACTACCTGTGGCGGGTGCACCCCCACGTCCCCGGTGACGGCGAGATGGTGATCTTCAACCGCAGCCACTACGAGGACGTGCTGGTCGTGAGGGTGCACGGGCTCGTGCCCGAGGAGCGGTGGTCCCGGCGCTACGACCACATCAACGCCTTCGAGCAGTTGCTCGCCGACGAAGGCACCACCATCGTCAAGTTCTTCCTTCACATCTCGAGAGACGAACAGCGCAGACGCCTCCAGGCGCGCCTCGACGATCCGACGAAGCACTGGAAGTTCTCACTCGGCGACCTCGACGAGCGGCGACGCTGGGACGAGTACCAGGCCGCGTTCGAGTCGGTTCTGACGAGGACGTCGACCGGGTCGGCTCCCTGGTACGTGGTCCCCGCCGACCGAAAGTGGTTCCGCGACCTCGTGGTGGCCTCGGTGCTCGTCGGCACCCTCGAGAGCCTGGGGCTCGACTACCCGCCGCCCGCCGACGACCTGGCCGGGGTCACGGTGGAGTAGGGGGACGACTCGCCGGGACGCCTCTCAGTCAGACGCCTCTCGGTGTTCGGGGGTCGGGGAGGCCCTCAGCTTCATCCGCGCCAGCCACGTCCCACCCGCGACCACCACGATCAGCGCCACCCAGGCGTTGCGACTCAAGCCCAGCAGGCGGAAGGTGGTGTCGGTGCGGATCAGCTCGAGACCGAACCGGGCGGCGGCGTAGAGGACCGCATAGGCGAGGAACAGACCCCCGGGTGGCAGCAGCTTGCGCCGATCGAGCCACAGCAGCACCGGCACCACCACCGCCAGGTTCCACAGCGACTCGTAGAGGAAGGTGGGGTGGAACGTGGCGGCGTCGGCGTAGGCGGCGGGACGGCGCGACGGGTCGATCTCGAGACCCCAGGGAAGATCGGTCGGGGTTCCGAAGAGCTCCTGGTTGAAGTAGTTGCCCCACCGACCCAGCCCCTGTGCGACAGGGATTCCGACGGAGGCTGCGTCGACGAGGGGGCGGGCGTCGAGCCCCTCCCGGCGCATCATCCACACTGCGACCAGCGTGCCGGCCGTCAGTCCGCCGAAGAGGGCAAGGCCTCCTTCCCAGATGGCCAGCACCTTCCACCACTCCCCGGCATAGCGGCCGGTGTGGGTCGAGACGTAGGCGAGTCGAGCGCCCAGGAAGCCGAAGATCGCCGCCCTGACGAGGATCCGCTCGATGGGTGCGGCATCGAACCCCGCCGCCGCGTACCGCCGGGTGGTGATCGAGATGGCGGCGATCACCCCCAAGCCGATCAGCAGTCCATAGACATGGAGGTCGACCGGCCCGACGGGGAAGGTGTTGAACGGCGGGGAAGGGATGGAACCGAGAATCATCGTCTCACACTCCAGCGATCATGCGGGCTTCGACTTCGTACCGTATGCCACGGTAGGCGGCCTCGTGTGAGGCGCCGCCCACCCGCGCCCGCACGTAGTCGGCCAGGTACCGCCCCAGGAAACGCATCGCGCCGAGCTGTCGCCACTGACGAACGTGGACGAGTTCGTGGAAGACGATTCGCGCCAGGCGCGGGTCGGAGACCCGCGATGGGTCCACGTAGATCGCCCATGGCAGCGTCATCGCCCACACCGGACCCACCCACAGCCGCCGCATGAGGCGGGGCGCCGGCCGAATCGGCACCTGGTCGACATCGGCGATGCCGCAGGCTCCTGCGACGACCGCCGGATCGAGGCCGGCAGATGCCAGGATGGCGGAGGGCGGAGGCAAGGCCCCGGAAGTCAACCGACGACGACGTTGACGAGCTTGGGCTGGCGGACGATCACGGTCTTGACCTGCTTTCCGGCAGTCCACTCCTGGATGCGCGCCGAGGCGAACGCCAGTGCCTCGGCGTCGGCGGCATCGATGTCGGCAGGAACCTCCACCCGGTCCCGGACCTTGCCGTTCACCTGCAGCACCATCGTCACGGTCTCCTCACGGGCGACTGCCGGGTCCGCCACCGGCCAGGGCTCGAGGTGGATCGACGTGTCGTGTCCGCGCCGGCCCCACAGCTCCTCGGCGATGTGCGGGGCGATAGGCGCCAGCAGCTTCAGCAGGCTCTCGACCGCCTCTTCCCACACGGCCTCCGACACCGAGGCAGACCGCAGGGCGTCCAGCATGTCGTTGCGCAGCGACATCAGTGCGGCGACGGCGGTGTTCCACTTGAAGGCCATCATGTCGTCGTCGACCTTCTGGATGGTCTGGTGCACGCGCCTGCGCAGGTCCACCGATGCGGCTTCGCCCGCCGTTCGATACTCGGCGGTCCCGAGCTTCCAGACGTCCTCGATGAAGCGCCGCGAGCCGATGATCCCTCTGCTGTCCCACGGACCGCCCTTCTGCCATTCGAAGGCGAACATGAGGTGGGTGCGGACGGTGTCTGCCCCGTAGTCGTTCACGAGTTCGTCCGGGCTGACCACATTGCCCTTTGACTTCGACATGCGCTGCACTTCGAGGTGGTGCTTGAGCTGGTTGACGTCGTTGTCGCCCGGCACGGCCGGGATCTCCACCCTGGCGGTCTCCGGCACCTCGACCGCCACCACGCCGGTCTCGGTCTGGACCTGGACGACGTTCTCGGTCCTCCGAAGGATCTCGCCGACCACCAGGCCGTCTCCCGGCCGGGCCCGGGGATCGACCCGAATCACCGACGCCACCACCCGGCCGTCGACCCGCTCGCCGTCGACCACCACGTGGTCTCCCATTCGCTCCTCGCCCAGAATCTGTCCCTGGTTGCGAAGAAGCCGGAACGGCTCGTCGAACAGCGCGTCCGGGTCACGGCCGTGTGCCTCCATCGCTGCGATGGTCTCCTCGAACACGCCCATGTCGCGCATGGCCTTCACGAAGAACCGGGCATACAGCAGGTGCATCACCGCGTGCTCCGCACCGCCCGTGTAGACGTCCACCGGCAGCCAGTAGGCCGCCTCTTCCGGGTCGAACGGACCCGACTCGAAGCGGGGCGAGAGGTACCGGAACCAGTACCACGAAGAGCACATGAACGTGTCCATCGTGTCGGTCTCGCGGCGCCCCGGATTGCCGTCGGAGTCGAACACCGACAGGAAGGCGTCATGTTCGACCAGCGGGCTGCGGCCTTCGAATTCGACGTCCTCCGGCAGCACGACCGGCAGCTCCTCTTCCGGAACCGCTTCGAGGCCCCCGTCGCTCCGGTGGATCACAGGGATGGGCGAGCCCCAGTAGCGCTGACGTGAGATCAGCCAGTCCCGCAGCCGGTAGTTCACCGACTCCGACCCGGCTCCGTTCGATTCCAGCCAGTCGATGGCGGCGGCGATCGACGGATTGGCACGGCCCTTGGCCTCGGTTGTCTCGACCCCGTCGATGGGGCCGCTGTTCACCATCACGCCCGGTCCGACGAAGGACTCCGCCATCGTGGTGCCATCCAGCGCGTCCGCACCCGCCGGGTGGATCACCGGAGCCACGGTCAGGTCGAAGCGGCGGGCGAACTCGAAGTCGCGCTGATCGTGGGCAGGAACCGCCATGATGGCTCCGGTGCCGTACGAGATCAGGACGTAGTCGGCGATCCACACGGGGATGCGCTCACCGTTGACCGGGTTGACGGCGAAGCCGCCGGTGAACACGCCGGTCTTCTCCCGCTCCTCCTCCATCCGCTCCAGCTCGGTCCGGCGCGCCGCCTGCGCCTTGTATGCCTCGACATCTGCCTTCTGCTCATCGGAGGTGAGCGTGTCGACCAGCGGATGCTCCGGCGCCAGGACCATGAAGGTCGCTCCCCACAGCGTGTCGGGGCGGGTGGTGAACACCGTGATGGTGTCGCCGGTCTCCGTGGGGAAGTCGACCCTGGCACCCTCCGACCGTCCGATCCAGTTGGTCTGCATCGTCTTGATCGACTCGGGCCAGTCGATGCCGGAGAAGTCCAGCAACTCGTCGGCGTAGCGGGTGATGGCGAAGAACCACTGCTCCATCAGCTTCTGGACCACCGGCTGACCGGTCCGCTCGTCCCTGCCGTCGATCACCTGTTCATTGGCGAGCACCGTCTGCAGGGTCGGGGACCAGTTGACCATCGCCTCTCCGCGGTAGGCGATCCCATGGGTGAACATCTGCGAGAAGAACCACTCCGTCCACCGGTAGTACGAGGGCTCGCAGGACACGGCTTCCCGCTCCCAGTCGAACATCGCCCCCATCGACCGCAGCTGGAGGCGCATCCGTTCGATGTTCTCCCACGTCCATCGCGCCGGGTGGACTCCGCGCTGGACGGCGGCATTCTCGGCCGGGAGCCCGAAGGCATCGAACCCCATCGGGAACAACACGTTGTGGCCCTTCATCCGCATCACCCGCGCCCGGGCGTCCGAGGGGGTCATGGCGTACCAATGGCCCATGTGCAGGTCACCCGAGGGATACGGGAGCATGGTCAGGGCGTAGTGCTTGGGCTTGTCCCAGTCGACGCGGGTCCGGTACAGGCCCGCGGCCTCCCATCGCTCCTGCCAGGTCTTCTCGATGTGACGGTGGTCGTATGTCATTGAGTGGTGAGGGTACCGGGAGGGAGCGGCGAGTCAGGTCGAATAGGCCCGGGACGTGGCCGGGAGCGCCGCCGTCGGGGATCGGGCGTCCCGCGGCGGCGCCCAATCGGACTCTCTCCTCTGGCGGCCCGGCATTCGTCGAGGGAGACTTGGGGAAAGGGAGGTCTTCTGTGCCTGTCCGTCCAGATCGACGTTGGATCACCAAACAGTGGCTGGTCCTGTCCACCATCACCGCCTTCGCCGCGCTCGCGGCCGTGATCGCCCACGCCGTCGTGCGGCTGGCCACCGAGCCGGGGACCGGGGTCGACGCAGCCGTCACGGCCATCTGGGCATCCTTCGGCGGGGTCGTAGCCCTCTCGTGGGCGATCACCGTCCCTGCCGTGCTGCTGTGGTTCAAGAACCTCGACTACGAGATCGAGCCGGACAAGGTCATCATCCGCAAGGGGATTCTCACCAAGACCCAGCAGAACATCCCGATGCGCATGATCACCGACTTCCGGCTCCAGCGGACGCTGTACGACCGATTCCTGGGGATCGGATCCATCCAGATCCAGACCGCCGGGCAGAGTCAGACCGCCACCGGCTACGAGGGAAAGCTCGCCGGGCTCGACGCGTGGGCGGGCCTCCACGAGGATCTGCGCAGCCGGTTGCGCCACCGGCCCGGGTCGCCCGCCGTCTCAGAGCCCGGGGCGCCGGGGGCAGAGGACATCCACGCCCTCCTCGAAGAGGTTCAGGCGATCAGGCGGGTCCTGGAGGCGAGCCGGTAGGACCCGGGGAACCGGCCACACGGTCAATACGCCCCTAGCCACCGGCTCCCGGAGTTCCTACCGTTGCCTTCGGAGGCACGGGCCCCTCGTCGACGCCCGTGGAGACGAGACATGACTGACACCACACCTCACCGGGTGCTCATCCTGGGGGCGGCCGGACGCGACTTCCACGTCTTCAACCTGGTGTACCGGGACGACCCGCGCCACGAGGTGGTGGCGTTCACGATGACGCAGATCCCGGGAGTGGGCGACCGCATCTACCCGCCGGAGCTCGCCGGTGACCGGTATCCGGACGGGATCCCGATCGTCCCCGAATCCGAGATGGACGACCTGATCCGGGCGCACGACATCGACGAGGTCGTGTTCGCCTATTCGGACGTGAGCCACGGCCACGTCATGCATCTCGCGTCCCGGGCCCTCGCCGCAGGCGCCGACTTCGTGCTTCCCGGGCCCGAGCACACCGAGTTGTCCTCGACCCACCCCGTGATCGCGGTGACGGCGGTGCGAACAGGATCGGGGAAGTCGCCGATCTCCCGCTGGCTGTCGCGCCATCTCCGCCAGAAGGGCCTGGACGTGGTGGTTCTGCGCCACCCCATGCCCTACGGCGACCTGCGCTTCGAACGGATCCAGCGCTTCGCCACCATGGACGACCTCGCCGAGGCGGGATGCACCGCCGAGGAGCGCGAGGAATACGAGCCGCACATCAGGTTCGGCAACGTGGTCTTCGCCGGCGTCGACTACGAGGCGATCCTCGCCGAGGCCGACCGGGAGGCGGATCTGATCGTCTGGGACGGGGGGAACAACGACTATCCGTTCCTCCGGCCGCAACTCCAGATCACCGTGGTCGACGCCCTGCGCCCCGACCAGCTCACCACCCACCACCCAGGCGAGATGGTCCTGCGAGGCGCAGACATCGTCGTGATCAACAAGGTCGACTCCGCCCGTGCCGAGGTGGTCGAGGCGATCGCCGAGGACGTCGCGGCGCTCAATCCGACGGCCACGATCGTCCGGGCGGCATCTCCCCCGCGCCTCGCCGATCCCTCGGCGGTGACCGGCCGCCGCGTTCTGGTGGTGGAGGACGGACCGACGATCACTCACGGTGGCATGAGTCACGGCGCCGGTTACGTGGCGGCGGTGGCGGCGGATGCCGAGGTGGTCGATCCCCGTCTGAGCGCCTCGGGGGTGTTCGCCGAGATCTACCGGACCTACCCCCACATCGGAGGGGTCCTCCCGGCGATCGGCTACAACGACGACCATCTCCAGGCGCTCACCGAGACCATCGAGGCGTCGGATGCCGAGCTGGTGGTCTCCGGCACTCCCATCGACCTCGGAGCGCTCATCACCACCAGCAAGCCGATCGTGCGTGTCACCTACGAGTTCACCGAGGCGGGGGTACCGACGCTCGAGCACCTCATCGACGAGTTCGTCGGCGGGGTCTTCACCGCCTGACCCCCGACGAACGATCGTTCGGTACCATGGCCCGGTGACGACCGCCGCCCCGGACCCTGGCACGCGCTTCGACTCGCTCATCGACCGGGACGAGAAGGTCGAACCCGCAGACTGGATGCCCGAGGAGTATCGCCGCACCCTCATCCGCCAGATCGCTCAGCACGCCCACTCCGAGGTGATCGGGATGCAGCCGGAGGGAAACTGGATCACCCGCGCCCCGACGCTCAAGCGGAAGGCGATCCTGATGGCCAAGGTGCAGGACGAGGCAGGTCACGGCCTCTATCTGTACTCGGCGGCAGAGACCCTCGGGGTGTCGCGCGACGAGCTTGTGGGAGCGCTCCACTCCGGAGTCCACAAGTACTCGTCGATCTTCAACTACCCCACGCTCAGCTGGGCCGACATCGGCGCGATCGGCTGGCTGGTCGACGGAGCGGCCATCACCAACCAGGTCATGCTCACCCGCTGTTCCTACGGCCCGTACGCCCGCGCCATGGTGCGCATCTGCAAGGAGGAGTCGTTCCACCAGCGCCAGGGATACGAGATCCTGCTCACCCTGTGCCGCGGATCCGACGAGCAGAAGGAACTCGCCCAGGACGCCCTCGACCGGTGGTGGTGGCCCTCGCTGATGATGTTCGGGCCGCCAGACGGGGAGTCCACCCATTCGGAGCAGTCGATGGCGTGGAAGATCAAGCGAGTGTCGAACGACGATCTCCGTCAACAGTTCGTGGACATGACCGTCCCCCAGGCCGACTACCTGGGTCTGACCATCCCCGACCCCGACCTCAGCTGGAACGAACAGCGGGGCCACTACGACTTCGGCCCGATCGACTGGGACGAGTTCTGGCAGGTGGTGAAGGGGAACGGACCGATGAACCGCGAACGGATTCGCCACAAACTGGCTGCCTGGGACGAAGGCGCCTGGGTGCGAGAGGCGGCATCCGCCCACGCCGCCAAACGGGCGGCCCGCCCGGAGGTGGCCTGATGCCATACGAGGTCCATTCCGCTCCCGGGGAGGAGGTCCCGACCCTGGAGACGTCGGGCGATCCCTCCTCCTGGCCGATGTGGGAGGTGTTCGTGCGCCAGCGTCGCGGACTCTCCCACGTCCATGCCGGGAGCCTCCACGCCCCGGATGCGGAGACCGCCATTCAGAACGCCCGCGACGTGTACACCCGGCGGGTCGAGGGAGTGAGCATCTGGGTGGTGCCCTCTTCGGCGATCGCCACCTTCGACCCGAGCGATGCCGAGGACTACGTGGAGGCGAACGAGAAGCCGTACCGGGCGGCGACCTTCTACGAGATCCCCGACGAAGTGGGGCACATGTGAGCGGTCAACGACACGCGGTGGACGATCCGCCCGCTGCCCTCGACCGGGACACCCATTTCATCTACGTGTTGCGGTTCGGAGAGGACAACCTGGTGCTGGCGCAGCGGTACGGGGAGTGGATCTCCCACGCGCCGGAGCTCGAAGAGGACATCGCCCTCGGCAACATCGGGCTCGACCACCTCGGCCAGGCCCGGGCCCTGCTCACCCACGCCGCATCGCTGGAAGGGGCCGGGCGCACCGAGGACGACCTCGCAATGTTCCGCAGCGAGCGCGAGTTCACCAATCTCCTGCTGGTGGAACGCCCCAACGGGGACTTCGCCGACACGATGGCACGGGCGCTGTTCTTCGACGCCTATCAGGTCCTCTTGTGGGAGACGCTGGCCGGATCGACCGACCCCGTCCTGGCGGGAATCGCCGCCAAGGCGCTGAAGGAGGCCCGCTACCACCTGCGCCATTCCTCGACCTGGGTGGTCAGGCTGGGAGACGGGACGGAGGAGTCGCACCGACGGATGCAGCGGGCCGTCGACGAACACTGGCCCTTCACCGGGGAGATGTTCCTGATGGACGAGGTCGACGCCGTCGCGTCCCGCGCCGGGATCGGCGCCGACCTCGCGGCGCTGCGCCCGAGGTGGGAGCAGACCGTCGGCGAGGTGGCCTCCCGGGCGACCCTCACCCTTCCCGCAGACGGCTTCCAGCGTTCCGGCGGCCGCCGGGGCAGGCACACCGAGGCGCTCGGCCACCTGCTGGCAGAGATGCAATGGATGCAACGGTCCTACCCGCGCCTCGAGTGGTGACCGCGTGGGCGTGCGGCGACCGGCGATCGGGGATCGAGAGGCTGCACAGGCCGCCGTCGCGTCTGTGACCGACCCCGAGATCCCGGTCCTCACCGTCGAAGACCTGGGGATCGTGCGACGGGTCGAGGTGACCGAAACCGGGGTGGAGGTCGACATCACTCCCACCTATTCGGGATGCCCGGCGATGGACCGCATCCGCCAGGATCTCGTCGACGCATTGGGCGCCGCCGGGTTCGACCGTGTGGAGGTGAGAACCGTCTACTCGCCTGCGTGGACCACCGATTGGATGAGCGAGGCGGGAAAGCGAAAGCTGGCGGCGTACGGCATCGCCCCGCCCGGACGACTCGACAGCCCTTCGCGGTCCGTCCTGTGCCCCCGCTGCGCCTCGGAGGAGACGAGAGAGGTGAGCGAGTTCGGATCGACCGCCTGCAAGGCCCTGATGGCGTGCATCGCGTGCGGGGAGCCATTCGACCGGTTCAAGGAGTTGTGATGGCCGATGCGATCGGCTCCGGCGCCGCACCGGGCGGGGTCACCTTTCACGATCTGCGGGTCGCCTCGGTGGAGGCACTCACCGACGATGCGGTCGCCGTCGTGTTCGACGTCCCCGCCGCGCTGCGCGACGACTTCCGGTACGTCGCCGGACAGCACGTCACCGTCCGGGCCGACGTCGACGGACGCGATGTCCGCCGCACGTACTCGATCTGCGGGGACGCCGGGTCGGGGATGCTTCGGATCGGCATCAAGCGCCTGCCCGGGGGCGCGTTCTCGACATACGCCACCACCCGGCTCGAGGCGGGAGATGTGCTCGGTGTGGCTTCGCCGGCGGGCGAGTTCGTGACGCCGCCCGGGTCCACCGGCCACTTCGCCGCCATCGTCGCCGGGAGCGGGATCACCCCCGTGCTGTCGATGCTCTCCACCACCCTCGGGGCCGATCCCGGCACCCGCTGGACCGTCGTCTTCGGGAACCGGGAGGCGAGGTCGGTGATGTTCCTCGAGGAGATCGAAGCCCTCAAGGACCGCCACCCGACCCGTCTTCAGCTGATCCACGTGCTGTCCCGGGAGCACACCGGGCTCGATCTCACCTCGGGGAGGATCGACGGACCGAGGCTCAGGCGGATGCTCTCGACGGTGATCCCTCCGGCGGCCGTCGACCGCTGGTTCCTGTGCGGACCGTTCGAGATGGTGACGACCGCAAGAGAGGAACTCGTCGCTGCCGGTGTGGCAGACGACCTGATCGCCGACGAGCTGTTCTTCGCCGGTCCGCCGTCGGACCTTCCCCCGCCGCCACCGGATGACGAGGCGAACACGGTCTCGCTGACGTTCACGCTGGAGGGGCGGAGTTCGACGACACGGATGCGGCCGACGACGTCCATCCTCGACGCGGCGCTGGGGATACGGTCCGAACTGCCGTTTTCGTGCCGCGGCGGGATGTGCGCGACGTGCAAGGCTCGGGTCATCGAAGGAGCCGTGACCATGGACAGGAACTACGCGTTGATCAAAGACGACCTCGACGCCGGGTTCGTACTCACATGTCAGAGTCACCCCACCACTCAGTCGATCGTCGTCGACTTCGACCAACGATGAGCAGCGACAGACGCTCGCGCGATGACGTGGTCGGAGCGGCCGGACGGCTGTTCGCCGAACGCGGGTACCACGGCACGTCGATGCGCGACCTGGGCAAGGCCCTCGGACTGCAGGGGTCGTCTCTGTACTCGCACATCGAGTCGAAGGAGGCACTGTTCGTGGCGGTGGTGGAGCGGGGGGCGGCCCTGTTCCAGGCGGCCGCGGACAGGGCCCTCGCCGAGACTGAAGAGCCGGTGGCCCGGCTCCGGGCGCTCGTGCGCGCCCACCTGGACGTGATCCTCGACCACGTCGACGAGTCGAAGACCTTCCTGAACGAGGCGAGAGTCCTCGGCGGGGACGAGCGAGACGCCGTCCTCGCATTCCGCGACGGCTACGAAGCGCGGTTCCGGGAGACCATCGCCGCCGCCACCGCGGCGGGCGGCCTCGATCCGGCGACCGACGTCAGAATCGCCTCGATCTTCATCCTGTCGCTGCTCAACGCCGTCGATCGGTGGTACGACCCTGAGGGAAGGCTCACTCGCGAGCAGCTCGCCGACGCGGTGATGGGCTTCGTCCTCTCGGGACTTGGAGCCAGGCGCGGGGAAGGTGCCGGCTAGGCCGAACGGGGTAGAGGGTGCAACGGCTCCGGGGTATCCCGGGACGTCGATCCTCCGGAGCAAGGCCTGAACCGCCCTGGGTTCACTCCCCGCCCATCCCCTCGTCGCGGGAGCGGAGAAACCGCTCGATCTCGCCTGCCAGCTGCTCTCCCGAGACCGAAGGCTCGTCGTCGACGAGCGCCTCCAGCCTCTGCACCAGGGTCTTGACGTCTGGCCGCCCCTCGGCGATGGCGTCGATCTGCACCCGCTGCTCGGCCGCTTCTGAGGCCAGTTCGGACACGTCGACCGCAATGCCCAGATGCTCCGCCACCCGCTCGACCAGCGCCAGAGAGGCGCCGTAGAAGGTGCTCCCGATGTAATTGGGCACCCTCGCCCAGAACCCGACAGTCGGGATCCCGGTGTCGATCATGGCCTGTTCCACCGCACTCGTCGCGGAGGAAGGAACGGAGAGAAGCCCTTCTGGATGCTCGCCCCTCTCGCTGAGCCCCTCGCGGCTCGAGGCCGTCGTGATGATCGAGACCGGTCTCGTGTGCGGAGCGGCCCACGGGATTCCGCCGAGTGAGATGTGCTCGACGACGCCGAGCGTCGATGCCAGCTCCGCGGCGGAGGCTGCGAACGTCCGCCACGCCAGTGACGGCTCCGGGCCGGTGAGCACGAGCATGTCGCGCCCGTCCCACTCCCTCCAGGTGAGGGTGACCTCGGGATAGTCGATGCCCTGGGGAACGCCTTCGGAGAATCGCAGCGTCGGGCGCACGTCTCGGTAGTCGAAGAGGGCGTCTGAATCGAAGCGGGCGACGACGACCCCGTCGCCCGAGAGGTGGTCGGTGGCTCCGGTGGCGGATCTGCCGGCGTTGACCCACCCGTCGAATCCGACGACCGCAACGGGTCGATCGAGTACGGGACGGACCTCGATGGTGTACAGGCTCACGGTGCCAGGGTATCGCCCTTGCGCCTCCAAGCACCCGGCACCACCGCCGGCCCGTGCTCCGGCCCCCCCGTCGAATGACCGTGTAACGCACGGATACGCGGAGAGACTGAAACGACGGGCGGGGTAATCGTCATCGCTGCGCTCCCCCCGGTGTGGCGGTGGCGACCCCCCCAAAATCTCTTTGTCCGGCGCTCCGGGGAGACCGACCCTGACGCCGTCCACCTGGCGCCGGTAGCGTGCGACCCATGAGCGATCGCTTCCTCGAGCACCTGGCCGCCGACACCGCCGACTTGCACCGCGAGGGCCTGTACAAGTCCGAACGCGTCATAGGGTCGCCCCAGGGCGGGCGCATCACCCTCGAAGACGGATCCTCCGTACTCAACCTGTGCGCCAACAACTACCTGGGCCTGGCCAACCACCCCGAACTCGTCGCCGCAGCCGAGCGGGCACTCGGGGAGCACGGGTACGGAATGGCGAGCGTTCGATTCATCTGCGGCACCCAGACCGTGCACCGCCGGCTCGAGTCGGCGGTCTCCCGTTTCCTGGGCACCGAGGACACCATCCTCTACTCGTCCTGTTTCGACGCCAACACCGGTCTGTTCGAGACGCTCCTCGGCGAGGAGGACGCCGTCATCTCCGACGCGCTCAACCACGCATCCATCATCGATGGCATCCGGCTGTGCAAGGCGCGTCGTTTCCGCTACGCCAACCGGGATCTCTCCGAACTCGAGCGATGCCTGACAGAGGCCCGGGATGCCCGGTTCAGGCTGATCGCCACCGACGGGGTGTTCTCGATGGACGGGGTGATCGCCGATCTCGCAGGCATCTGCGAACTTGCCGACCGCCACGATGCGCTTGTGATGGTCGACGACTCGCACGCCGTCGGGTTCGTCGGCGACGGGGGACGCGGCACGCCGGAGCTGACCGGGACGTCGGACCGGATCGACATCCTCACGGGGACTCTCGGAAAGGCGCTGGGCGGCGCCAGCGGCGGCTACACCTCGTCACGAGCCGAGATCATCGAATGGCTTCGCCAGCGATCCCGTCCCTATCTCTTCTCCAACAGCCTGGCGCCGGTGATCGCCGCCACCTCCATCACCGCCCTCGATCTGCTCGAACGCTCCGGCGAGCTCCGAGAACGCCTGTCGGACAATGCCGCCCGGTTCAGGGCCGGGATGACCGGTGCCGGCTTCGCGCTGGCGGGCGACGGCCATCCGATCATTCCGGTGATGCTCGGTGACGCCCGCCTCGCCGTGGAGATGTCGGACCGTCTCCTCCAGAAGGGCGTGTACGTGATCGGCTTCTCCTTTCCGGTTGTGCCGAAGGGGCAGGCCCGGATCAGAACCCAGATGTCCGCGGCCCACACCACCGTGGACGTGGACGAGGCGATCGAGGCCTTCGTGACGGTGGGGCGGGAACTCGAGGTGATCTCGTGAAGGCACTCGCCAAGACCGCGCCAGGTCCCGGGCTCGAGCTGGTCGAGTTCCCCGTGCCGTCGCACGGATCCCACGATGTGCTCATCCGGGTGAAGCGCACGTCGATCTGCGGAACCGATCTCCACATCCTCGAATGGAACGAGTGGGCACAGGCGACGATCCCGGTGCCCCTGGTGGTGGGCCACGAGTTCATGGGAGTCATCGAGGCGGTCGGTTCCGAGGTCGAGGGCCTGTCCGTGGGAGACCGCGTGTCGGGCGAAGGCCACATCACCTGCGGGCATTGCCGCAACTGCCGGGCGGGTCGACGCAACTTCTGCCGGAACCATCTCGGCACCGGCGTCACGCGGCCGGGTGCGTTCGCCGAGTACCTCGTCCTCCCCGCCGGGAACGTGTTTCCCCTGCCGCCCCACATCCCCGACGACCAGGGCTCTGTGCTCGATCCCCTCGGAAACGCCACCCACACGGCCCTCGCCTTCGACATGGTGGGTGAGGATGTGCTCATCACCGGGGCCGGTCCTATCGGGATCATGGCGACCGCCATCTCCCGTCACATCGGAGCCCGGTTCGTCGTGGTCACCGACGTCAACCGGTACCGGCTCGACCTGGCCGTGAAGATGGGGGCCGACAGGGTGGTGGACGTGTCACGAGAAGAGCTCACCCCGGTGATGGCAGAGCTGGGGATGACGGAGGGCTTCGACGTCGGACTGGAGATGTCGGGCCACGAGACCGCCTTCAACTCGCTGCTCCACGTCATGAACCACGGCGGGCGGGTGGCGGTGCTCGGCATCCCGCCCGCCGACGTCACCATCGATCTCAACGCCATCATCTTCAAGGGCCTGGACGTGCGCGGGATCTACGGACGACGCATCTTCGAGACCTGGTACAAGATGGCCGCAATGCTGCAGACCGGCCTCGACATCTCACCGGTGATCACCCACCGATTCCCCGTCGACGAGTACGAGCAGGCCTTCTCCACCGTCGCATCCGGGATGGCAGGCAAGGTCGTGATGGAGTGGGAGGACTGATCGCGGCATGAACCGGCTGGCCCTCTGGTGGTTCCGACGCCGCGGTTGGACAATGGTGGGGACGCGTCCCTCTCAGGCCAAGTATGTGGTGGCCGGTGCGCCCCACACCTCGAATTCCGACTTCCTTGCGTTCCTGGCGGCGGTCCGGTACTTCGACATCCCGGCCCGCTACATCGGCAAGCACACGCTCTTCCGCTGGCCGCTCGGAGCTCTGATGCGGCGCCTCGGTGGAATCCCGGTTCGTCGCCACACCAGCCAGGGACTGGTCGAGCAGGTGGTGGCCGAATTCGGCCGCGCCGGGGAGATGGCTCTGGTGGTCGCGCCGGAGGGGACGAGGAGCAAAGGCGAGTACTGGCACTCCGGGTTCTACCGCATCGCAGTCGGTGCGGGAGTGCCGATCGTGTGCGGATTCGTCGACTACGCCACCAAGACCATAGGACTCGGTCCGGCCATCGAACCCACCGGAGACGTGCGGGCGGACATGGACCGGATCAGGGCGTTCTACGCCGGAAAGCGAGGGCGGCGCCCGGGGCAGGAGACTCCGCCGCGGCTACGCGAAGAGGACGCCGGCATCGAGGATTGAAGCCTCAGCGCTTCTTCGCCAGCTTGCGGTCGCTCTCGGTCCGGTGACGCTTCCGGACCCGGATCGAGATCGGCGTCACCTCGACCAGCTCGTCGTCGGCGATCCACTCGATGGCGGTCTCCAGGGTGAGGCGCCGCGGCGGCTTGAGCTTGATCGCCTCGTCCGATGAGGCCGCCCGGATATTGGTCAGCTGCTTGGGTTTGGCGGCGTTGGCGGTCATCTCGTCCGGCCTGGAGTTCTCTCCGATGACCATTCCCTCGTAGACATCGTCGCCGGGGCTCACGAAAAGCTCGCCCCGCTTCTGGAGGTTGTCGAGGGCGAAGGCGGTGGCCGCCCCCGTCCGATCAGAGATGATCGCCCCACCGTGGCGATGTGGCAGATCGCCCACCCATGGCACCCACCCGTCGAGGTGTTGATGCACCAGCGCCGTTCCGCGGGTCTCGGTCATGAGCAGAGAGCGGAACCCGATCAGGCCCCGAGCAGGGGCGGTGAGCGTCACGATCGTTCGTCCCCGATCGCCCGGGCGGAGGTCGAGCACCGTGCCCTTGCGCGGCGCCACTGCCTGGGTGACGGTTCCCACGTACTCGTCCGGGACGTCCACCACGGCCCTCTCCAGCGGCTCGTGGGGCGAGCCGTCGATCTCGCGCAAGATCACTTCCGGCCGGCTCACCTGCAGCTCGAAGCCTTCCCGCCGCATCGTCTCGATCAGCACCGCCAGCTGGAGCTCGCCGCGCCCGGCCACCTCGATCACCTCGGGTGACGAGGTCGGGCCGATCCGGATCGACACGTTGCCGAGCACCTCGCGGTCGAGCCGTTCTCTGATCTGGCGGGACGTGAGATAGCGTCCGTCCCTGCCGGCGAGGGGCGACGTGTTCACGCCGAAGGTCATGCGCAGCACCGGTTCGTCGACGGTCAGCCGCTCGAGAGGGATCGGATGTGCCGGGTCCGCGAAGGTGTCGCCGATCTCGACCTCGGGGAACCCGGCCAGCACGAACAGGTCGCCTGCCTGCCGCTCGTCGACCGCTGCACGCCCGAGGCCGGCGAAGCCCATCACCTGACTCGGCTTGCGACGCACCGGCGCTTCCTCCGCCCTGGCGTGGAGCAACGCCACCGCGGTGTCGGCGCGCAGCGTCCCCTGGATGACCCGGCCGATGGCAAGCCGCCCCAGGTAGTCGGAGGCGTCGAGGTTGCTGACCAGTGCCTGCAACGGCGCAGCAGGGTCTCCGGTGGGCGAGGGGATCGTCTCGACGATTGCGTCGAGGATCGCGGACAGGTCGGCGTCCTCGGCCGGTATCCCCACGCCGACAACGGCCCGTCCCTGGCGGGCGACCGCCGAGATCACGGGGAACTCGATGTGATGTTCTTCGGCCTCCAGGTCGAAGAACAGCTCGTAGATCTCGTCGACCACTTCCTGGAGGCGGGAGTCCGGGCGATCAACCTTGTTGATCACCACCACCGCTGGCAGGCCTCGACCCAGCGCCTTGGACAGCACATAGCGGGTCTGGGGCATTGGACCCTCTGCGGCGTCCACCAGCAACAACACGCCGTCCACCAGGGTGAGGGCTCGCTCCACCTCGCCACCGAAGTCGGCGTGTCCCGGGGTGTCGACCAGGTTGATGCGGACACCCTTCCACTCGATGGAGGCCGCCTTGGCGAAGATGGTGATCCCCCGCTCCCGTTCCTGGTCGTTCGAGTCCATCACTCGCTCCACCAGTTGTTCGTGGGCGGCGAAGACCCCGGTGGCGCGCAGCATGGCATCGACCAGCGTCGTCTTGCCGTGGTCGACATGCGCGATCAACGCAACGTTGCGGAAGGAGGAAGGGGGTGCCGTCATGGCCGCAGGCAGAGTACTCGCCCCTACCGCCAATCTTCCCACGGGCCGCGTCGACGGCGCGGATCGCTCATTTACACCGAATCGCCTACGATTCCGTTCGCCGGCACGCGCCCGTCTGGGACGGGCCGGCCACGACCGAGCAGGGCGCCCGCCGACCCGGTTCCTGCGAGCATCAATCGAGAGGGCACATGGCCGACATTGACGACGAGTACATCCGCATGCGCGGGAAGGTGAAGAAGGTGCTGCGTTCCGCCACCTTCCTCGTCGAGATCGAAGGCGGGCTCGAGGTGACCGCCCGCCCGAGTGGACGTATGCGTCGCGGACGCATGATTCGCATCCTCCCCGGCGACGAGGTGGACGTCGAGGTCTCGACCTATGACCCCACCAAGGGTCGCATCGTCTGGCGCTACCGCTGACCCGGCGCGGGGCGCACCCACGGGACGACCCGGCTGATGCGTGTCCTCGTAAGCGGTGACTGGCACGCAGGGTCCGCTCACGCAACACGGACCATCGACCGGGCAGTCGAGTTCGCAGTCGACCGCATCATCCAGGTGGGCGACTTCGGTTTCTGGCCCCGGTTCGACGAGGGGCAGAGCTTTCTCGACGTCGTGTCACAAGAGGCCACCAGCAGGGGTGTGCACGTGTACTTCTGCGACGGCAATCACGAGGACCACGACGCCCTCCCCCACGGCTCGGCGGTCGGCCCGGTCGAGATCCGTCCCGGCATCTCCTGGGTTCCCCGCGGCACGGTCCTCGAATGGGCCAGGCGGAGGCTCCTCTTCTTCGGAGGGGCGGTATCGGTCGACCAGGACAGCCGGACCTCCGGGTGGACCTGGTTCGCCAACGAGATCCCCGACGAGGCCGATTGGCAACGCGCCCATTCCGCCGGACAGGTCGATGTCGTCATCGCCCACGACACCGTTCCTGAGATGCCGGTCCGCGGCCTCCCTCCCTTGTCGATCCCCTGGTCGGCACGGCGGCGAGCGTCCGAGCACCGAAGGCGTCTCAGGGACCTGTGCAGGTCGGCGGAGCCGTCATGGTGGTTCCACGGGCATTTCCACCAACGCGCCTCGGCGCAGATCCGGGGAACCAGATTCGAGAGCCTCGGCCACGACCGCGGGGACTTCGACGACAGCTACGTGGTGCTCGACCTGGAGACCCTCGAACTGGTGACGCCTCTGCGGTGAAGCCCCGGGTCCGTTCGGCTGCGCTTCTCGACATGCATGCGCGCCGACCCGCGGGTAGCGTTGTTGGTGCGTCCGCGCCGCGGACGCGCTCCAAGGGAGGAAGACATATGACGCGACTCCGTTGGGTCACGTTGCTCTCCGTATTTGCCCTCGTCGTCGCCGCGTGCGGCGGCGATGCGAGCGAGGACGAGACGACGACGACCACAGCAGCGCAAACCACGACCACTGCCGCCGAGACGACCACCACGGTCGAGCCGAGTCCCGACTTCGTCGGCAAGGTTCTCGATGCCGGTGGGTGCGACTACGGCGGCCGGGTCGAGAAGATCACGGCAGTCGACGAGTTCACCGTCGAGTTCGATCTGTGCGGCCCCCATCCGGCGTTCCTGGCACAAATCGCATTCGGTGTGTTCGGCATCCAGCCCGAAGAGCACCTCGAGGCGACCGGCGGTGCACCGTTGGACAACCCGATCGGCACCGGTCCCTATGCCTTGACGGAGTGGGTGCGGGGTGACTCGGTGGTGCTCGAGCGTTTCGAGGACTACTACGGAACCAAGCCCGCCCACTCGACGGCGGTCATCAGATGGTCGACCGAGTCGGCCGGCCGTCTGCTCGAACTCCAGTCGGGCACGGTCGACGGAATCACGTTCCCCGGCACCGAGGATCTGGAGACGATCGAGAACGATCCGAACCTGGTCCTGCTGGAGAAGCCCGAGCCCAACATCTTCTACGTCGGGTTCACCAACACCTTCGAGCCGTTCGACAACGTCGACGTTCGCAAGGCGATCGCCATGGGCATCGACCGGCAGCGCATCGTCGACACGTTCTACGCCCCGGGGTCCGAGGCCGCATCGCACTTCACCCCGTGCTCGGTGGACAACGGATGCCAGGGCGAGTCCTGGTACGACTTCGATCCCGAGGCCGCCCAACAGATGCTGGCCGACGCCGGCTTCCCGGACGGGTTCTCGACGTCGATCTACTACCGCGACGTGACCCGTGGCTACCTGCCGACGCCGGGTGATGTCGCCGCCGACATCCAGGCGCAGCTCAAGGCCAACCTGAACATCGATGCCGAGATCGTCCAGATGGAGTCTGCGGAGTTCATCCAGGCGTGCTCGACGTTCGGAACGTGCGACGGAATCCACCTGCTGGGATGGACGGGTGACTACCCGCACATCACCAACTTCTTGGACTTCCACTTCGCCGAGGGCAACGCCCAGTTCGGAAACCCGCATCCGGAGATCTACGAGCCTCTGGCCGAGGCGTCGCAGTTGGCGTCGGCCGAGGAAGCGGCTCCGCTGTATGAAGCGGCCAACAACGCCATCAAGGAACTCGTGCCGATGGTCCCGATCGCCCACGCCGGCGCGTACTTCGCGGCAGGGGCGGACGTGCAGGGAGCCCACGCCACACCGTGGGGTCACGTGCAGCTCAACCTGTGGGACAACGGCACCGACACGCTCGTGTTCATGCAGGGCAACGAGCCGATCTCGCTGTACTGCTCGGATGAGTCGGACGGTGAGTCCCTGCGGAGTTGTGGCCAGATCATCGAGGGCCTGTACTCGTACTCGATCACCGGCGAGGTGCAGCCGCAGCTCGCCACCGAGTGCGTGCCCAACGACGATCTGAGCCTGTGGACGTGCTCGCTCCGCCAGGGCGTGCTCTTCCACGACGGCTCGACGTTCGATGCCAACGACGTTGTCACGGCCTTCTCGGCCGGACTGGATGCGGCGAACCCGCTCCACGTGGGCAACACCGGCGTGTTCGAGTACTACTGCTACTTGTGGAACGCCTGCATCAACGAAGAAGGGTGATCTCACCCATCAGGTGAAAACAG
>DATCZS010000057.1:0-52395 GCA_036525795.1 Acidimicrobiia bacterium
GGTAGCAGGGGGTTTCTGTGTTGTGGGCTCACCGACGGGTCGTCGTCTGGGCCGAACGGGGGCCGAATCCGCTCAGGCTGTCCCTCGGTACTTCTGGTCCAGCCGGTCGGCGAGATCCTCCAGATCCTCGGTGTAGAGGTGTCTGTACCGGTCGGAGCCTCCAGGCGCTCGAGCTCCGCCTCCCAACGGTCCAACCGCACACCCAGGCTCCCCCCTGCGCCTCGGGGACCGATCCGCCCCGATCCGGGCCATCCTCGGGCCACTCCCAGCCGGGGAGCGCCTCCAAGGCGTGTTTCTGGTGGTCGGGCAGCGTGCCGCTCCGCCACCGTGATCTGACCGACTCGACCCAGCGTCCGAGTTGCACACCCTCGAACACCAGCGAACGGGTGTGACGGGTCCTGGGCCGTTCGGCTCATTCCTCAACGTCTTGTCAAACTGGCCTTCAGTGGTCCGGTGCATTCAGTGGACGGCGACTGTGTCGATGAGGTAGTCAATGAGGTTGGGCACCTTGTCGAATGGGGTGTGTCCACCGGGGTAGGCGTCGAGCGTCACCTCGATCCCCGCTTCCTCGAGACGTAGTGCCATGAACTGTCCCTGATCGATGAAGCTGATGACTCCGTCGTCGAGTTGGCCGAGACGGTCAAGGTCGTCTCGGATCGATCCGTCAGGGTCTCTTTGCGCCAGCCAGCCCGTCTCATCCCATGGATCGTCGAACGTACGCGGTGCGGTGCCGTTATTGGCGTACCAGAGGAAGAACCGTGTCTTCATGTCGGGCGGCCACAGGCTCGGCTCGACAATCTCCGCAACCGTGGCCTGCATCGCTTCGAGATCGGCAGCGAACGCTCCGTCGAAAATCGTTGACTGCAAGAAGTACTCGCCGTCACCGAGAACCGCTCCGGTAATCGGAGCAGGCGGAGTCTCGGCGACGCAGCCGGGGATCGGCTCGCTGGCAGGGTCGAGTGCCGCCAGGGATGCCGGTCCGACTCCCGCAGAGAATCCGTAGACGACCACAGGCAGCGAAACATCCGGGTCTGGTTGGGCATACGCCACTGCACAATTGGCTGCTGCATAGAAGAAATCGAACGACTCCAGGGTGATTCGAGTAATCCCCGTCAGCCAGTTCGGAACAAACACATACATCCCGGCGGCTGCGGCTGCCTCGGCAACAACGGTCGCATAGCGGCCGTCCTTGGTGTCGGGATTGCCGTGGAACATGACAACGACCGGCCACGGCCCCTCACCCTCCGGCACATAGATATCCCCCACGAACGCCTCCCCATCGACAACCAGATAGGTGAAGTCCTCCGTCTCCGTGAACGCCGTATCAGAGCCGGTTGTGATGGTCGATGGTGCAGACTCATCTGGTTCTTCAGTTGCGGTTGTCGCCCCGCCTCCGCAGGCCACCAACGCCGCCAACCCGAGAAGCAGTAGCGCCCGGTTTCTCATCAGAAACCTCCCGCGTAGCAGTCACCGCCCGACCGTCCTGCTTCCAGTATCAGGACAGGGGCAAGGTTCGTACAGGGGCCTGATGGCCGAACAGCCACTCGCCACTGAAAGATTCGCGGTCTGGGCCGCCGCAACCTCGAACGCCTCGAAGCCGTACAGCCACCCCCGAGCATTGGTTCCGATCAGGAGAAGAGCGTCGGATTCGGCGTTCAAGGCCCGAACTGTGTCGATGTCGCACTCCGCGTACGCTTCGAGGATCCGGCCTCCCGGTCACGGGGGGCCGCCTCTCTTTCCCGGTGACCTGTGGTGTTGAATCCCTGGATGGTCCTGGCTATGCGATCGACCTCCGACCCGTGTGGAGTGGGACACGAGTCACTGCGATGGAAGGGATCGGTTCTTTTCCGCGGTTTGTCCGCGAGACGCCGAAAAACGTTGGCAGGAGACGAGAAGCACCCAGAAGCGAAAACGCCAGGTCAGGGGCTGTTTCCTGGTGTATCCCCCAGGTCATCGCAGTGGGGTCAAGCCGACTGTTAATCCGTTGGTTGTGACTTCAAGTCTCACCCCCGGAGCCGCGAAACCCCCTGGTAGCAGGGGGTTTCTGTGTTGTGGGCTCACCGACGGGTCGTCGTCTGGGCCGAACGGGGGTCGAATCCGCTCGGGCAACCTCCCGAACCTTCTCGTCCAGGCGGTTGGTGGATCCTCCCCAGCCCGCACAGACCCGCCGCTCGTGAACGTCAGCCCAGACGAGTCCGCAGGTCGACGGCATCCGGGTACCTTCGGCTCTTGCGGGATCAGGGGCTGAGGAGGACGCTGCGGCTGTGGTGTCGAGATCGGCGTTCAAGACCGCCGGAGGCGAGTCCGAATACCTCGCCTCCTACGACGAGGCAATGAGGTTGTGGCCGGTTCCGTTTGAGGACGTCGCGGTCCCGAGCCGGTTCGGATCGACCCATGTTGTCGTCTCTGGTCCCCCAGACGGTGACGCGCTGGTGTTGCTGCACGGCTTCATGGTGACGGCGGCGATGTGGTCACCCAACGTCGGCGAACTCTGCCGGCGCTACCGCATCTATGCCGTCGACACGATGGGCCAGCCCGGCAAGAACCTCCCCGCTGATCCGATGGGCGAACCGGCGGATCTCGTCGAGTGGCTGGCTGCCGTACTCGATGGCCTGGGTCTCGACGACGTCGATCTGGCGGGAATGTCGTTTGGCGCATGGATCGCCCTCAACTTCGCCATCGCCGCGCCCAACCGGGTTCGGAAGCTCGTACTTCTGTCACCGGCTGCCAGCCTTCAGCCGCTCGTGCGACAGTTCGGTATCCGGGGGATGATGGCCGGAATCTTCCCGACGCGCCGCATGGCGGCCTCGCTCATGCGCTGGATGGGGTTCCGTGAGACACCCGGCAACGAGATCAACACTCGTTTGATCGAGCTGATGTGGCTCGGAATGCGGGACTTCCGGATGCCGCCCGAAGCCCGTCGTCTGATTCCCGACGCGTTTCCCGATGATGCGCTCAGGTCGTTGGAGATGCCGGTGCTGCTGCTGATCGGGGAGAACGAAGTCATCTACGACCCCGCCAAGGCGCTCGCGAGGGCCCGTCGACTGATTGCGAATCTCGACGGGGAGCTGATCCCCGACTGCAGCCACGACATGAGCATCAGCCGGGCCCAGGTCGTCAACCGTCGGATCCTCGACTTCCTGAGTGAAGCAGGCACCGACGCTCGGGACGGGCGGAATCCTCCGTCCTGAGCTTGGGATGTCCGGGATCTCGACTCTTGCGAGGTGTTCTCACCAGGGCCGAGCCGGCGGCGCTCCCGCCGGTCCCGGTGCTCGTGCTCACCGTCGGGATGGTCGGTGTGCAGTGACTCTCCGTCGTGTGTCGACCTCTCCGACCGGCATCATGAATCCGGGACAAGCGAGAATGTTCCAGTTCGACCCTCGGCCGAAGGGGCACGCAGGTACGATCCGATGAGAGGCGAGGGCCCGGTCGGGTCAGACCTGCCGGCTCTCATGCAATTGCGGCTCCGTGCCTCGCGACCGCCGAGCCTGGTCCGCCCCATCGAGATGGTGTCGGTCGGCGTGTGGGCGGCATCGAGCACGGAGGGAATCTGTGCGCGATCGCTCTCTGGTTTCGGTGCCCTTGTCTGTTCTGGTTGGAGCGTGTTCCTCGTCGGGTGCAGATGTCTTGACCGGCACCTGGGACTTCCCGCTCGATCAAACGCAGGCTCAGCTGGTGGTGGACGACTTTGCTGGGCTGGTCGGTTCTGCTGAAGCCGTGGTCGTTCGGCTCGGGTTCGACGGCTCCGAGTATTGGCAGGGCTTCGTGTTCGACGGTGAGCTGTTTCTTCTCGGTGGTGTCCTGGAAGGAGATGGTGGCCCGTTTGAGGTCGAGGGTGATCGGATCGCCATGACCGGAGCGCACGGCGATATCCGCGCCACCTGCACATGGGGAATCGAAGGCGACGAGTCGACCCTCGTCTGGGTCGAGCAATGCGACTTGTCGTCACAGAGCGAAGACTGCACCGACGACCGGTCTCGGATCGAGGCGGAAGACCCTTTCGTGTTCAGGGTCATGGAACACACGTTCACGAGAAGTAGCGACGACCCGGACTACTGAGATCGAAGAATGCGTGGTTGCGCGCCGGCTGCCTGACTCCATGGTCACCCGTCTTGGGTGTACTCCGTCGAAAGTGACCGCGACGAGGGGTGTGGTGGGGTGGGTCAGGTGACGGTGCTGGAGATGATCCGACGGGCGGTTCTGGTGGGAGCACCCGTGCCGCTCGGCACGGTGAGGAGAACAGGGAAACCCTGATGCCGAGAGGAGGGACGTGTGAATACGTATCAAGTATTGGTCTTCGTGCACGTGCTGGCGGCTGTGATCCTCATGGGAGGATCGATCGGAGCGGCACCATCGATCGCATCGATGGTGAGGCACGCCACGACGATCGAGGACATTCGGCGGGCGCTTCACCATGCCCGCCGTCTCGCACCGATCAGCCCGATGGCAGCGGTCGCCCTGCTCGCCAGCGGCCTGTACCTGGCCGAGGCCGGGAGCTGGTGGCGCTGGGGTTGGGTCTGGGTGTCGGTGGCGCTGTGGGTGATGAACCTCGTGCTCGCAACCGCAGTGGTGCGGCCGAGCCTGGCTCATCTGACGAAACTGGTCGAGGTCGCGGCGGTCGATACGATCAGCGCCGACATCGACGCAGCCCGTCGGTGGCGTGGACGGGCGGTTGCCGAGGATCTGATTCTGGCGGGCGATTTGGCAGTCCTGTTCATGATGATCGCCAAGCCGACCGGCTACGTCACCCCCGTGGTCCTGGTCGTCATCACAGCGTTGGCAGTGACCGGATTCCAGCGGCTTCTCGAGAGCAGAGCCCCCCGCCTCCAGACGGCACCCGCAGCCGCCGAGATGGCGCAACGATGAAGGTGGAGGCGAGCTGCCGCCCGCATCCCACACGGGCGGAGCGACGCTGGGAAGCCACCAGAAGGAGAGGTTGCGGGTAGTGGCGTGGCCCTTCTTGGGCTGATGGACATCGCATACAACGCCGAGCACGGGAAGTTCTTCGAACACACCCCTGAATGACCGCAGAGAAGACGCTCGATGCCACTTCGCTGGCCCTCGGTCCCTTGACGATGAGTTGGCGGGGATCGGTCACCGTCACGCCGGGACACGGCGGCGGGGGAGATGTTGGACTCGCAGCATTGCGGGTCGGTGGGTGGCGGGTCGGTCGGACCCACCATCGGGTTTCGCACGCGGTTGGCCCTGGGGCCGATGGTGGACACGGGACGGGTGGACCCGGCTTCTGCTCTCGATGGCAGGGGCCGGGTTCACCTGCATGTGGAGAGTGGCGATGGGAAGGGCTCGCCCCCAGGGTCTCTTGGTATCTGCCCAGGTCGGCGAACCGGCCCCAGACTGGCTGTCAATCCGTTGGTTGTGACCTCGAGTCTCACCCCGGAGCCACGAAGCCCCCTGAGAGCGGGTTTCTGCGTTTCCGGGTTCCGGTGCCATCGCCTCTTGGTCCAGGCCTGGTCCGCAGGCGACGCGCTCGGATGGCTTCCCGCGACTGGTCGGGGAGGAATCGTCGGGCGGAGATTCCTGGATCGGCACTCGCCGGCCGGATGACGATCCCGCCTCGCCGCGTCAAGAGAGAGTGCGTGCGACATGTGCCCCGTGTGTTCGGTCGGGGACGCCGGGAACCCGGCTCGCGCCCTAGTCCGGGAGAACGGGGATGAGACGGTGAGTGCCGGAGAGTCCCTTGAGTTCGCCGACCCGCTCGGTCCCGAAACGGAACTCGTTGCCGGCGAGTTCTGCAGTCACTGACGATGTCAGGATCTCGCCGCCTCTTGCGGCTGAGGCGATGCGCGCCGCCTTGTTGACTGCGATTCCTGCGTAGTCGCCCGATGAGCGGACGGCGTCTCCGGTATGGATGCCAATGCGAACCTTCAAGGCCGAGGTCGCCATCGCCCGCTGGATCCCGATCGCCGCGCCGATGGCGTCGCGGACCGAGGCGAACGCGACCATCGCGCCATCACCCAACGTCTTGACGACCGTTCCGCCCGAGAGCCCAACGATGCGATGGAGCGCGTCGAAGTGCCCTGCAATGAGCGCCGACCACGCAGAGTCTCCCATCGACTCCGACACCACCGTCGAGTTCTCGAGGTCGGTGAACATGAGGGTCACGGTGCCGCTCTGCGATGCCGTGACGACCGTCTCGGAGGTCTCGTCGTCCAGCGAATCGACGAGGTCCGCCAGCCCGCTGCTGATCTCGTAGCCGAACGACTCGGCGTTGGGGACGCCGATCGATGTGTGTATCTGGGCGGCGCGCCAGACCCCGGCCTCGATGAATGCGACACCGGTCTGGCGGAACGTCAGCGGATCGCGGTCGGCGAACGTGCCGATCATGTTCGCCGCCCACCATCCGGTGCCTTCGTGCTCGAAAGCCTCGAGACGGTCGAAGTCGATTCCCGCAGCCCCCATCCGTTCGGCGCGGTCCGTCGTGATCTCGGCGAACCGTCCTTTGGGCCTGATCCACTCGTCGTCGTCGGACATGATGATGCGCATGTCCGGATGGCCGGTGGTGAGGTTGCGCAACGTGTCGGCATCTCGTTCGACGAACGCCTTCCAGATTCGCCTCACCACGGCCTCGAGTTCAGATGACCGCTCCATGAGATCAACTTAGACGGATGGCGAAGCAGCGAGGTCGATAGTGTCTGTGTTGTGCGATCGACCTCGTGAGGGTTTCAACAATGAGGTGGCTCGAAACGACCGAGCGAGGCTCCCGGAGGCGAGCGTGGTCCTGACACGCCATGTCGAGGTGACGCGATGAAGATGCTCGTTCTTCTCGAACTGGCGTTTCTCTTCGGCTCGATCCCTTCAGTGCGCATCGTCGAACGCATATGGTCGACCGATTTGAGCACCGTGGGAACGGGCAACGCCGGAGCAGGAAACGCCACCAGGTCGGTGGGTGCGGTGGCCGGCGTCTCACTGGCCGTGCTCGATGGTCTGAAAGGCCTGCTCCCTGTGTTGGCAGCGAGCTGGTTCGAACTCTCGGCCATGTCGATGGCTGCGATAGGTCTGGCGGCGGTTGCGGGCAACAACTGGCCGGTGTGGAGAAAGGATCGGGGTGGCCGAGGACTCGCAACCTCCGTCGGAGTCGTACTGGCGGCGTCCCCCGGACTGATCCTGTGGCCGGCACTGTGGTCCGCCGCCGGATGGAGGATCGGCGGGGCGCTCGGTGGCTTCGTCGGCTGGGGTCTGCTCCCCGTCTATGTGGCGCTCGTGGATCCCTCGACGGCGAACATCGTGTTGGCTGCGGGCCTGGCGGTGTTCATGGTCACGAGGCGTGCACAGGGCAATGCCGGCTTTGCCGCCAAGGGTCTCGTCGAGCGCCTGGTGTTCGACGTCGATGGGCGCGCGAGGAGACGCCCAACCCGGCCGCTCGCTCACAGTGGCCCCGGTGGCTGGGCGGCAGCGCTGTTGCTGGTCGGCCTCCCGGGCTATGCGCTCGCAACGATGTCGCTCTCCACGGAGGTACGGATCGGTGCATGGGGGCTCGTGCTACTCGGCGGGGCGGCACTGACAGAGGTGGCGGCCAAGTTTGCCTTCGGCGAGCTCTTCAGAGAGGGCACCGTCCGCTCGGGTGTTCCCGTCTCGCGGCTCGGCGCCTTCCGGGCTGCGCTGGTGGGCACCGGCGTCGCCCGGCTCATCCCGGTGGGAGGTGCCATCACGCCCGTCGCCATGGCCTGGTCGGTCCGCGGTGAGCGTGAGGGCACATCCGGAGCGGCCATACGGGCCACGGTTCTCAACTACGGCGCCCTTCTGGGGGCGACGGGAATCGGACTCCTATGGGCAGCGATCAGTCAGCCACCGACCCGCGCTCCGGGCACCATCGTGGCCGTGGGAGTGCTTCTGTTCGTCGGAGGGTTGGCGGTGGTCGGGTTCGGCGGGCGGTTGCGTCGGCTCCTTCGACTCGTCCCCGCACGGTTTCGTGCCCGCGTCGAGCCGATGCTCATCGACTGCGATCTGACCGCCCGGGCCTGGTCGCTCCTGGCTGCCCGGGTGGTTCTCGAGGCGGCCACACTCGGCCTCACGTTGCGTGCGTTCGGCAGCCCGCTTCCGCCGTCCCAGGTGGTGGCGGCCTTTGGTGGGTCGCAGCTGGCCGGAGGCCTGCCCGGGGCGCCGGGCGGGCTCGGTGTGACCGAAACCGGTCTCGTCGGCTTCCTGGTCCTCTTCGGCATCCCGGTCGCCGCCGCCGCCGCGCCTGTGTTCGCCTTCCGAATGATCTCCTACTGGCTCCCGGCGCTCGGAGGCGTGGCTGCAGGCGGAAGCGTGTATCTGCGCACGCACTCCAAAGTCGACAGCCGACCGGCTACCTAGGTCATCGTCTCCTCCCTCGAGGAGCGTGACGACGACGGTGCAGGTTCGAAGCCTCCCTTCCATCGGGTCGCCCCTCTGGGTGAGGGCTCATGGCGGAAGAACCAGGAGGGAACTGCGGGGTGTGTTCCGCCCCGGCGCAGGAGCGGTGATCATCCGAGTATCTCGACGGCGTCCGATATGGCACGGATCAACCCGAAGACGGCTGCTCCGGTGACGCCGGTCAGGCCGAAGACGACCGTCACCGTCCACAGCCGACTCCGATGCACGGTGTTCCACCACGAGATGGCGGTCCCGACCGCGGCAATGACAACGAACGTGGAGGCAACGATGGGCGGGTCGCAGTCGCATGCCTCCCTGTTGAACAGCAGGAATGGCGTCGCCAGGCCGCCTGCACCGACGCCGGCGAGCGCAAGGAGGGTGTAGGCCCATCGCGCCGAACCCTCAGAGGCAGGCAGACGCCGGTCCACGACTCCGAACATCCAGTCCATGACGAGACCAAACACGACGAACAGGGCGACGATCATCGCCACCACCAGCGCCTGATTTCCGAGGATGCGAAAGTCGATGTTGTCCGGGTTCATCACGTCAGAGGTTGCGCTGCCCACGGCGAAGAGCATCAGGCCGTAGGCGACGCCTCGCCACCGGCCGGTCCACGCCAACCACGGGCGAAAGACCAGGTACAGGACTGCTCCTGTGATCCCCACGAATGTGCCGACGAAGATGATCAAACCCAAAGACCCGCCGGCGGTGATCTGCCCCACGGTGAAGCCCGCTTCGGTGGTGCGACCCTGGGCTGTGTCGGCGGCGGCTGCCCCGGCGATACGCATGAACACGCGGCCACCGACACCGCCCACCAGAAGCCCGGTGACCACACCGGCCAGTCCCGCCGCAACGATGTGCCGGGCCAACCCGAACAGGGAACCGAACGGTGAGATTGCCGCATCACGGACGGAGGTCGTCATCCTCGACAACATCATGGCCCTCCCTCACCTGCGAGGTCAGAGCAAGTTATCAAGGCAATCCGGGTCGATGGGGGACCGCACGGGGGTTTCTTGATCGGAGTGTCATGCTGCGATTGCCGACCCACCTGCAGTTTCTTGACCGGCACGTGGTCGGAGTCCGGCACGTGCGGTCGGGATCGCGCTGGGCCGGCCCGGGCCTCCCCTTCGTCGGGGACGTTCAGCCCTTCAGGAGTCTCGTCAGGTCCGCTGTCAGGACGGCGGGGTCGACGTCGTGGGGATAAATGACTCGAAGGTGGCCATCGGGGTCGATGGCCACCAGCGTGCCGGACAGATGTCCGGGCAATGGCTGTATCCGAGGAAGACCGGGGGAGCACCTGGGTCGGCTCGAAGACGGCGAACGCCATCACCGCTGCGCCCAGTCAGCCGATGATCGCCGCACGCCGCATCCAGACCGGCATCCGGATGTCAATAGACTCGCCCGGCTCATGCGACTCATCGCCATCGTTCCCCTCGCGCTCGCCGTCGCCGCCTGCAGCCTGCCCGGCTCCCAGGTGGACGACGGGCCCGGCATCGTCGGCACCTACGTCGTCAATGGGGTGGACCCTCTCGGCGTCGAGTATTCCGGCACGGTCGTGATCAGCGAAGGAGACGCCGTCTCCGAGTTCGTCATGACCTGGCTGGTCACCGGGGCCATCCACGAGGGGACCGGAATCCTGGTCGGCGAAGAGCTGCGGGTCGAGTGGGTCACGGTTCAGGGGCCGCGCGGCGACAGCACCGGCGCCGCCGTGTACACCCTCGGCGAGGATGGAACCCTCGTCGGTACTCGCACCGTCGACGGGCTCGAAGGTGCCGGGACCGAAGAGATCTTCCCTTCCGGTTGATCCGGTCGTCATTGCGGGCGCTCCAGATGGGGCACACGCGCATCGACCGCGGCGCCGGAGGGTACGGCGGCCGAGACAGAAGGCATTCGGATGTCGACGGTGGACTCACGCCGGGGTCCATGCCGGCTTCCGGAGCCGTTGCCTGTGACTCAGGACAGGCGATCGCCCCGGACCGGCGCCTCTACTTCACGGCGTGAATCCGGGAGCGTTGAGCTCCATGTTGACGATCTGGTCGAACAGCTGGGGACCGTAGGCGACGATGATCAGCACCGCGGCGACGATCAACCACGGCTTGAATCGATCCAACCACAGCGGGGTCAGTTGGGGATCACGGATCGACTCGGCGATCGGCACCGTCGGAACGTCCTCGGGCGCCGCCTTTGGTCCCATGACCGTCCGCAGCATCACCCAGGCGTACATGAGGACCGACACCAACAGGATCGCCCCGCCGATGCTCGTGCGGAGCAGGTGTCCGCTCCACTCCTCGGGAACGTACGGAGCGGAGCCGAGTGGCGTGCGCCGGGGAGCGCCGAGCAGACCGAGCATGTGCATCGCGTTCGAGAAGATGATCATGCCGACGAACCACGTCCATGCCTGGATCACCGCCAGGCGCGGTTTGTAGAGCTGCTTCCCGGTCACGTATGGCACGAGCCAGAACGAGATCCCCATGAACGAGAGCGTCACCGCCGTGGCCACGGTGAGGTGGAAATGACCGGGCACCCATGTGGTGTTGTGGATGATCAGGTTCAGGCTGTAGCTGGCGTTGGTGAGTCCACCGATGCCTCCGAACAAGAACAGGATTCCGGCCAGCAATTGAGCCGTGACCGAGGGGTCTCTCCAGGGAAGGGCCCGGATCCATCCGACCAGACCGGTTCCTCCGTTCTTGCGGCCGGCGTACTCCAGCGAGGCGATCACGGTGAACGCCGTCAGCATCGACGGGAAGAACACCGAGTACGTGAGAGCGGCATGGAGGATCTTCCACACCTGCGGTACGCCGGGATCCGCGAACTGGTGGTGGAATCCGACGGGGACCGACACGATGAGGAACAGCCAGAACGCCAACCGGGCCAGCGAATCGCTGAAGAGCTTCCCGCCCGCCTGCTTGGGGAGCATGCCGTACCAGGAGATGTACGCCGGCAGCAGCCAGAAGTACACGAGCGGATGGCCGGTGAACCAGAAGTAGGTCCGAGCCAGCTCCGGGTCGGTGGCATCGATGAGGCCGATCGACCACGGCAGCAGCATCGTGAGGATCTCGACGGCGACACCGAGCGTGGCGATCTGCCACATCGCCATGTTCAGCACGCCGGCGAAGGCGATGAACGGCGACCGCACCGCCGGGTTGTCCTTGCGCCACGCCCGGTAGGTGAGGAAGAATCCGTAGCCCTCGATCCACGAACCCACCACCACCAAGGTGAGACCCAGGTAGAAGGCCCAGCTCGCCTTGAGCGGCGGGTAGAAGGTGTAGAGCACCGTGGCCTGGTCGAGCAGCAGCGGCACAGCCGTCATCACCAGGCCGACCAGCATCGTCCAGTACCCGGCCCAGTTGAGCCTGGGGTGACTCAGCGGACGGCCCAGTCCCTTGATCGTCGTCAGATTGGTGAACCCGACGATGAAGAAGGTCGTCCAGACGAGGGCGTTGAGCACGCCGTGCAGCGTCAGGCCCTGGTAGTAGGACTTCAGGACGGGCTCGAGATACTGGTAGAGGTCGAGTCCGCTGAACTCGAACGCCTGCAAGGGGCCCATGAGCGAACCGATGAAGAGGGCGATCGTCGCCACCAACAGGTGCCAACCGACGAATCGCTTCTCCTCCCGGGTCAGGTCGTAGGTCTCACGCTCGATCGAGACGGTCATGCGTCACCCCCTTCGAACTCCTCGGCGGGGACGACCCGGATGGTGCCGTACATGCCGGCGTGGCCGAGACCGCAGTACTCGGTGCAGATGTAGGGGTACTCGCCGATCCGATCGAACGTGAACGACAGCTTCGACACCTGTCCGGGAACGACCTGCATGTTCACGTTGGTGTCGGTGATCTTGAAGCCGTGCTGGACGTCCTGTGCGGTCACGTAGATCGTGACGCTCGCCCCCTGCGGCAATTCGATCACCGCGGGGTCGAAGCTGAAGGCGCGCGCCACGACGTACGCCTCGAATTCGCCGTTGGCGATCTGACGCACACCGGGGGTGGAAAAGGGCCCGCGCTCGGTGATCGTCTGCGGGTCGACGCGTCCTTCGTCGCCCGGCACCTGGATGCCGAGGGCGAATCCGGCGACTGTGACGGCGGCGATGAACACGACGAGGAGGGCGATCGAGATGCGCATCCAGTTCTTCTCGTACGGATCGATCCCCATGGTCTCCTTCTGCGGAGCCTGCTCGGCGGTCACGTCGTCACCCCGCGCGCGAGGAGGATCACGTACACCGAGCCCCACAGCAGGATGATGGTGGCCACGAAGAGCGCCAGGAGGAACACGGTCCCGGTCGGTTTGAAGTGCTCCGGTTCGTCGGAAGGCGCGGGGGCAGATGGATCGACGCCCTGGGTCACGACGGTCTCCCTCTCATCTCGTGGTGTGGACTCGTATCGAAGTTGTACGAGTCGTTGCCTGCCGCGGACACAAGTCCCTCATTTCGGGGTCTAAGGTCCCTTTTCTCGACGCATCGTCGAGGGCACGATAGCCACACCTGGCCAGGCCTAGAGGGAGACGATCGGCCGATGAAGGCGACAACGACGCGTCGGCACAGCCGGCGTTCCTTCTTTGTGTTCGTGCTCTCGATCCTGGTGGGGCTGTTGCTGTCCCCGCTGGCGGCGTCGGCCCAGGAGGACGGGGCCCAGGAAGGCCAGACCCAGGACGAGTTGGTGACCCTCGGCTTCGAGACGTACTCCACTGTCTGTTCCGGATGCCACCAGGCAGGAGGTGTCGGGATCGTCGGAACCTTCCCGCCCCTGCTCGGAAATCCGCGTGTCCAGGACGCCGACTACCTCAGGACGACCGTCCTGAACGGCGCGCAGGGCGTGATCGAGGTCGACGGAGTCGAGTACAACGGTGTGATGCCGCCGTTCCCGACGCTGAGCGACGAACAACTCGACGGTCTGGTCGCATACATCCAGGGCGGATTCCAGCTCCCGGCCGGCGACGGCGACACCGGCTCGGGGCTCCCGGTGGCCACGGGAGCGCTCCCCGCCCTGTCGCAGATGGCCATCATTGTCGCCTTTGCGATCGCGGTCGCCGCCGTTGGCTTCGTGCTGGCTCCCCACATCGTCGGGCCGGTGGACCGTCTGACGATGCCCTGGCTCGACGCCTGGCTGCGGGCCGGGATCATCGTGGTGTTCTTCGTGGGGGCGACCGTCATCATCCCGTCGATGATCATGCAGACCGAGACGGTCACCCGGTTGGCGAGACCGGTCCAGGACGTCATCGGGTCCGGGCTCTGGACGGGTGGCCTCGTGGGCGGCCTCCTCGCCCTGTGGTACACCCAACGCGAGCAGCGCATATGACGCTCGAGAAGCTCGAGTTCTTCGACGAGAACATTCCGTGTCTCGCCGCCTGTCCGGTGAACACCAATGCGGGGATGTACGTGGCGGCCATCGCCGACGGCGACGACGAGATGGCGTATCTCACCGCCCGCCTTCCCAACCCCTTCGCCTCGGTGTGCGGGCGGGTGTGCGCCGCCCCTTGCGAGGATGCGTGTCGCCGGGGACAGATCGACCGCCCCATCGCGATCAGGGCTTTGAAGAGGTTCGTCACCGAGCAGTTCGGCACGGAGACACAGAACGGCAAGGTGTGGGAGAAGGTGGCGGCGCCGCCGACGAAGGAGCTCCCCCAGAGCATCGGCATCGTCGGAGGCGGCCCGGCCGGTATGGCTTGTGCCCACGACCTCCGACAACTCGGGTACAAGGTCACCGTGTACGAGGCCACCGACAAGCTCGGCGGTGCCATGTGGTTGGGCATCCCCGAGTACCGCCTCGATCGCACGGTGCTGCAGTCGGACATCGACGCCATCCTGGCTCTCGGTGTGGAGGTCGAGTACAACACCCGGCTGGGCGCAGACGTGACCCTGACCGACCTGCGCCACCGTCACGACGCGCTCTTCCTCTCCATCGGAGCCACGCTCGGCCGCGGCCTCGACATCGAAGGCCACGATGCGGACGGCGTGTTCAAGGCGATCGAGTTCCTCATCAACATGAACCGCGGCTTCGAGGTGTCGGTGGGAGAACGGGTGATCGTGATCGGCGGCGGCGACGTCGCCATGGACGCCGCCCGCACCGCGTTGCGCGCCGCCGAATACGCCAGACAGACCGAGGCCGGCGAGCAACCGGGCGCATACGACGCCGACGACGAGTCGGCCTCGATGACCCTGTCGATCGACGCGGCCCGCAGCGCCGCCCGGGCAGGCGCCCACAGCATCTCCGTCATCTCCCTCGAGTCGGAGGAGGAGATGCCCGCCCACGACTTCGAGGTCGAAGAGGCCCGGCACGAGGGAGTCGAGTTCGTTCATCGGCGGGGCCCGGCCCGGATCCTGGTAGAAAACGGGAAGGTGACCGGGCTCGAGACAATCGGGGTCCGGTCGGTCTTCGACGAAGAAGGGCGGTTCGCCCCCGTCTTCGACAGCGAAGACCTGAAGACCCACGCCGCCGACACCGTCATCCTCGCCATCGGCCAGGCGATCGACCTGGAGGCCCTCGGCTCCGACGGTCCCGAGATCAGCCCGCGGCGGACCATCGCCATCGACAACGACACGGGTCGGACCTCGATCGACGGGATCTGGTCTGGCGGGGACGCCGCCAAGGGGCCACGCACCCTGATCGACGCCATCGCCGACGGGCGGCGCACCGCCAAGGACATCCACCGTTCATTCGGCGGTGACGTCGAGGAGCGTCGTCCGGGGAAGATGGTGCAACTCCGCCAGTTCCACCGCCTCACCGACGAGTACGACCGCATCGACCGCGTCGAGGTCCCCACCCTGGAGTCGGGACGTCGGGTGGGGCTGGCCGAGGTCGAGCTCGGGTTCACCGAGCAGCAGGCGCGGTGCGAAGCGGCTCGATGCCTGCGCTGTTTCGCCAACATCATGCTCGACGTGGGCAAGTGCGTGCTGTGCGCACTCTGCGCCGACGTCTGTCCTCTGGACCTCATCTCGCTGGTCCCGGCCGCCGAGGTGGGTGGCACCGAGGGAACGGCCCTGGTGCTGGACGAGGCAAAGTGCATCCGCTGTGGCCTGTGTATCGAACGTTGCCCCACGGACGCTCTGTCGATGGGGATGTGGACTGGAGTAGGAGTGCCCGCATGGACCTGATGGACAAGCCGAGCCTCTTCGAACGCGTCCGTCGCAGCGACGTCGGTCGATCGATCTGGCGCGCCCCCGACCGGGCAACGCCGCGCGACCGGGCGGCCGGACACTGGTCGAACTTCTTCCTGCACATCTATCCGGTGAAGATGCGCCGCCACGAGATCACCTTCCGCTACTCGTGGTACCTGGGGGTGATCTCGACGGTGCTGTTCGGGTCGCTGGTGGCGTCCGGGATCTACCTGATGTTCTTCTACGTGCCCAGCCCCGCCCAGGCGTACACCAACATCCAGACGATCCAGACCGAGGTGGCGTTCGGTCAGTACATCCGCAACGTGCACCGCTGGTCGGCCCATCTCATGGTGCTGATGGTGTCGGCCCACATGGCGAGGGTCTTCTACCGGGGGGCATACAAGAGTCCCCGCGAGTTCAACTGGGTGATCGGTGTCGTGCTTCTCGCTCTCACCCTGTTGTTGTCGTTCACCGGATACCTCCTGCCGTGGGACCAGCTTGCCTACTGGGCGGTGACCGTCGGCTCGGAGATGGCCGGGTACGTGCCGCTGATCGGTGAGTCGGTGAAGGAGATCCTGCTCGGGGGAACGACCGTCGGATCGGCCGCGTTGCTCCGCTTCTACGTACTCCACGTGGCGGTGCTTCCGGCGGGCATACTCGTGGCGCTCACCATCCACCTGTGGCGCTGGAGGAAGGACACCATGCTCGACATCGAGAGGAGCGAGCCCGATGCCTGAAGATCGTGAGGTGACCCTCCCCGGCACGCCGCAGGTGCGAGACGGGCACCGGGTGCTGGGTGTCGTACCCGGCTCGCCCGCTGCCGGCGTCCGCAAGGAGCCGGAGGATCAGGATCTGGTCTTCGTGTGGCCGCATCTGCTGGTGCGTCACGCAGTGGCGGCGATGGCGATCCTGCTCACCGTGCTCGTCATTTCGGTCTTCTTCGATGCGCCCCTGAAGGAGATCGCCAACCCGACCGTGACGCCCAATCCCGAGAAGGCGCCGTGGTACTTCGCCGCCCTCCAGGAGTTGCTCGCCCATTTCCATCCACTCGTCGCGGGCGTGCTGGTCCCCGGCGCCATCGTCATAGGGATGGTGGCGCTCCCGTACATCGACCGAAGCCCCTACCTGAAACCGCGTCATCGCAAGGTGGCGGTGATCACATTCTCGATCTTCCTGGTGGGATGGATCATTCTCACCCTCATCGGATTCGCCTTCCGCGGCCCGAACTGGGCCTGGGTGTGGCCGTGGATCGAGTGGCACGGGGAGTTGTGAGAGACGCATGAGCGACATCATCAGACGAAGGGATTTCCTGTCCAACGCCTGGAAGACCGGCATCGGTCTCACCGTCGTCGCCGGTGGATGGACATCCTGGGACTTGCTTCAGCCGATCCGCGGCACCGGGTTTGGCGGTCTCGTCAGAGCCGTCCCCGCCTCGGCCGTTCCCGAGACCGGAGTGGTCGAGGTGCCCGCCGCGCGTGCCTACCTGGTACGCATCCAGGGCGCCATCGTGGCGATCAGCGAGAAATGCACCCACCTCGGCTGCCGGGTGCCGTATTGCGCGCAATCCAACCAGTTCGAGTGCCCCTGTCACGGTTCGTACTTCAACCGGGCCGGTGAGTATCGAGCGGGTCCGGCGCCCCGGGGCATGGACCGCTACCCGATCACGATCGACGACACCGGCATGATCTACATCGACACGTCTTCCAAGGAGGACGGTCCTCCACCCGGCGGCGAGTCGATCGACGAGCCCGTGTCAGGACCGTCGTGTGCGCCAGACGGACACGGAGCCTGACATGGGCTACGAGCACTCTCACGATGCCGAGCTCGATGCGTCGACCAACCGCGTCATGGCGTGGGGCGTGGGCCTGCTGGCCGCGATGGTGCTGGCGTTCCCGCTGTACCGGTTCGTCGAACCCTCGGCGCGCGAGGAGGCCCGCGAGTTGCAGCTCCAGTCTCTCCAGGAGCAGGGAGCCCACCTGTACGAGCAGAACTGCTCGTCGTGCCACGGTCTCGATGGTGAAGGAGGGTTGGGACCTGCGATCAACTCCCAGCAGTATCTGCAGGCAGCGTCCGACGAGCAGACGCGCCTCATCGTGGCGGTGGGCGTCCCCGGCACCGGGATGAGCGCCTGGTCGCTCGACTACGGCGGCCCGCTGACCTCCGAGCAGATCAAGGCGCTGTCCGCATTCATCCATTCGTGGGAGGAGACGGCTCCAGACCTCCCCAACTGGCGAACACCGCTGGAGGGATGACGGGAGGTCGCGTCGGCCCGGATGGCCTCGTCCGACGCGGGCGGCACCTGGCGTGATCGCTCCGGGCCATCACGCCGCGGAAGCCCACTCCACCCGTCGTCACCACCTGCCGGGTCTGGCACCGTCGACAGCATGAGTCCGTAGGGAGGGCTCGTTGTGGCCCGGACTTCGGTCCTCTTGAAGTGCGCGAAACCCAGCACTATGGTTCCGGATTGAAAGGGCCGTACCCCTCGTTTGGGACGGGCTCGGACACCGGTCGGCGCTGCGACGGTCCGAGAGCCCGCACGACGGAGTATCGAAGGCCTATGACCCTTTCGGCGGGCGAACGCACCGAAGATCGAGAGGGTCGTCATGAATCGCCATCGCGGTTTGAGTCGCACGAGAATCCAGGCGATGCATGAGCGCATGTTTCGACGGGGCATCGACGCGGGCGTAATCCGGGTTCAACTCGAAGACGACAAGCTCTTCGGACCCGAAGTCACCATTCAGGGGCGGCAGGTGGTCAACTTCGGTTCCTGTTCCTATCTCGGCCTCGGATTCGACCAGCGCCTCCGCGATGCGGCATCGATCGCCGTCCAGCGATATGGGGTCACCCACGCCTCCTCTTCGGTGTACACCAGGCTGCCGATCTACGGCGAGCTCGAGTCGGGCCTCGGGGCCATGGTGGGCGGCCATGTGCTCATCACCCCGACCACCACGCTCGGCCACCTCAATGCCCTCCCTGCGCTCGTCCCGGACGATTCCCTCGTCCTCGTCGACACCCAGGCGCATGCCTCCCTGATGCTCACCACCCAGGTGCTGGCGTCCAACGGTTGTGAGATCCGCCTGCTCCCGCACAACGACATGCTCGCCGTCCGGCGGGCGCTGGCGTCCACATCGCCGGCGCGGACCGTCTGGTACCTGGGCGATGCGGTCTATTCGATGTTCGGGGACATGGCTCCCCTCGACGCCATCGCCGGCCTCCTCGAACACAGTCCGAACCTCTGGGTCTACCTCGACGATGCCCATGGCTTCTCGTGGACGGGGGAGCGGGGACGGGGCGTCACCCTCGAAGGGATGCCGTTCCACGAGCGCCTCGTGGTCGCCCTGTCGCTCTCCAAGTCGTTCGGAGCCGGGGGTGGCGCCATCGCCTTCGCCACCCAGGACCTGGCCGACCGGGTCCGGCTCCTGGGCGGGCCGCTGACGTTCGGCGGGCCTCTTCAGGCCGCCGAGCTTGGCGCCGGCATCGAATCGGTGTCGATCCATCTCTCGGAAGAACACGGCGACCTGGCGCGCCGCCTCATGTCGAAGATCGATCACGTGCGGCGCACCGCGGAGTTGCTCGGTCTTCCCCTGGTTGACCATTCCGACACCCCGATCTGGTTCGTGCGGGTGGGCGACGTCGGACACACGGCCGAGATCGCACGGCGCATGATTGCGGACGGCTTCTACGTGAACCCGTCGACCTTCCCCGCAGTGCCCATGGGATCTGCCGGCATCCGATTCACGCACACGCTCCTCCATGACGAGACCCAGGTGGAGGCGATGCTGTCCCGTCTGTCCCATCATCTGACCGACCTGATCGGCGTGCAGACGGAGATCGTGATCGATCTCACCGAGTCATCCGAGGAGATGGCAGGGGAGTTCGACCTCGGTCGTCGAACCGGCTGAAGAAACCCCTCAGATCGCGGCTTCTCCGCACCGATACGAAACCATGCTGCGGAGAGAGGTCGCCCCAGCCGGCACGGACGTCACCCGGACATGGACTCCGGGTGTACTCGCCGCGGTCGGCTTCATTGCCATCGCGCTGGCCGTGTCGTTGATCTCGTCTGCCGCCGCCGGACTCATTGCCCCCCTGGCCCTGGTCGCAGGCTACGGAACGGCGTCTGTGGTCATGTGGAGGCGGAGCGCCGCCATGCGTCGGCGGGAGCGCCTGCCGTGGCGGTACATGGCAGGAGGGCTCGCCCTGGTCACGATCGGGATCGTGATCGTCGGCATCCTCGACACCTTCACCGCCGCCGGTGCGCCCGCCATCGGGTTTGCCGACGCCTTCTTCGTGGGGGCCTATCTCCTGCTTCTCACAGGGCTGGCGCTCCTCCCCCAGCTCTCAGGGACTCCCACGCGCCGGCTTCGACTGCTGCTCGACGGCCTGATCGGTGGTGTCTCGATCGGCGTCGTCCTCTGGATATTCGAAATCCGTGACCTGATCGGCGCCAATCCCGACGCTCCGCTTTCGCACCGCATCGTCGGTTCTGCGTACCCGAGCATCGACCTCGCTGCGCTGGTGGTGGTGATGATCGTGGTCGTGAGGCGCAGCGAGTACCGCTTCGACGGCAGACTGATGCTGTTCGCGGCCGGCACCTCCCTGCAGGCGGGCGCAGACATCGCCTATCTGAAGTCGATCGGCGGATCGTTCGGCGAGGCCCAGCCGCTCTTCCCGATGATGTTGCTGGCAGTAGCCGCATTCGTGGCGACGGCCGCCATGGTCCGCAAGCAGCCCTCCATCTACGAATACGCCGACCGCAACGTGTCGATGCTGTGGATGATGGCGCCGTACGGGGCGGCGGCAGCCATGGTCGGCCTGCTCGTGATCGAGGTCATGAAGGGTTCGTTCACCGGAAACGCCCGACTGCTTCTGCTCGGAACGCTGGCGGTTGGCGGTCTCGTCATCGTCCGGCAGACCGCTGCAATCCGCGAGAACCGCCTTCTGGTGGAATCACAGCGGGCGGCACTGGTGTCGTCGATATCCCACGAGCTGCGTACGCCCCTGACTGCGATGGTGGGGTTCCTCAGCCTTCTGGACGATCCTGAGGTCGCCCGCACCCTCCCCGAGGAGGAGAAGGCGGACTTGATCTCGACCGTCCACTCCCAGACCACCTACCTGAGCCGCATCGTCCGCGACCTGGTGATGCTCGCCAGGGGGGACCTCGATCAGATGGATCTCGCCCGCGCTCCCACCGACGTTGCCGGCCTCGTCCGGGCGTCGCTGGCCGCGGTCGATGAGGGGCGGCAGGAACTCGTCGTCGATGTCGAGGACGAACTGCAGGCGTCGGTCGACGCCGACCGCATCCAACAGATCATGGTCAACCTGCTGTCGAACGCCAGCAGATACGGTGGCGAAAAGGTCCTGGTCGTCGCCCGCGCCGAAGGCTCCACCCTCCGTCTCGAGGTCCACGACGACGGCCCCGGGGTCCCCAAGAAGTACGAGCTGACCATCTGGGAGCGCTTCGAGCGGGGGCCGAACCGGCTCAACGCGGCGGTTCCCGGATCGGGTATCGGGCTGGCGGTCGTGAATGCGATCGTCCGAGGCCACGGAGGAACCGTTGCCTGCGGAGCGTCTGAACTCCTGGGCGGGGCTCGCTTCACCATCACCATCCCCGCGGCAGTCGTGGTGCCAGAGCTGGTGGCGGTGACAGAAGTCGGTTCGCTGCTGCGATCCGCCTCCTGATCCCTCCCGGGCCGTCCTCGCTCACCGCGTGGGGCGCCGTGGCGATCCCTGGCGGCGCCAGACCGCCGGCCTTCCCGATGTCCACCCAGCCGGGCCGGTCCCCGGCCGCGGGCCCGTCCCCCCCCAAGATCAGAGCCGAACGGCTGTTCATCTACCCGGCAGGCTCCGCGTATGTTGCGGAAAACCCGATCAGGGGAGACTGCCGATGGACGGGTGGACGTTTCGGGCCGAGGAAGTCACCAAGGCCTTTGGAGAGACCCGCGCCAACGATGCGATCAGCCTCGAGGTGCGGCCTGGCGAGGTCTACGGGCTGTTGGGCCCCAACGGAGCGGGCAAGACCACCCTGGTCAAGCAGATCATCGGACTTCTCAAACCCACGTCTGGCCGTCTGAGCCTGGGGCCATACGACCTGGTCGAGGATCCGGATACGGCCCGTCAGCTGTGCTCATACCTTCCCCAGGCGCAGATGCCGATCAACTCCTTCAAGGCCGAACACGTCGTTCGGCTCACCGGGATGATCCGCGGTGGCGACTCGGCCACCGTCGAGCGGAGAGCGGGCGAAATGATCGAGGCTCTGGATATCGGCGAGTGGCGCACCACCATGGGAGCCAAGCTCTCCGGCGGGATCAAGCGGCTCGTCGGCTTTGCGATGGTGACGGTGTGGCCCGGCCGCGTGGTGATCCTCGATGAGCCCACCAATGACGTCGATCCCCGCCGGCGCCGGCTGTTGTGGGAACAGGTCCGGCGCCTGGGCGACGAAGGAGCCTCGGTCTTCCTGGTCACCCACAACGTGCTCGAGGCCGAGAAGTCCGTCGATCGTCTGGCCATCATCAACCAGGGTCGGCTCATCGCCGAGGGAACGCCGTCGTCTTTGAAGGCCGGAGACCGGGGCAGGATGAGGCTGCAGCTGATGATGGCTCCGGGCAGGCCCACTCCGACGATGCCTGGCTTCATCCAGCATCACACCCGGGTGGGCAACAACGTCATTGCCGTGGTCGATGAGCGCGACGTCGCCCACGCCATCGGGTGGGCGCAGGAGCAGGTCGGTCTCGACGAGGCAGAGGAGTACGCACTGGCCGCCACCACGCTCGAAGACGTCTACATCCGGTTGACCGGTCATCTCTCCGAAGACGTCGCTCCCGCCCCGGTCGGGGCTGCGCCGTGACTCTCGGTCTCGGGGAGCTCGGGGTCGAAGGACCGGTGGTGAGGGCTGGAGCCTCTCACTGGGTGAGGAGCCTGCGAATGATGACCCGGTGGGAGTTCGGGTCGCTGCGGATGCTGCTCCCGCTGATCGTGGCGATCCAGGTGGTGACCGGAGGCGGCTTCGCGCTCGGGGTGGGCCTGCTGTACGCAGACATGCCGATGCGAAGCGCCCTGTATCTGTCGACCGGCGTGGCGGTGGTGACGCTGATCACAGTGGGCCTCGTTCTGGGTCCCCAGCTGGTGGCGCAGCACAAGCTGGCCGGCACCTACGATTTCATGTGGTCGCTGCCGGTTCCCAGAACGACGCAGGCGGCGGCCTGGGTGGCAGTGAACAGTGTCATCGCCCTTCCCGGCATGGCCGCTGCGGTCCTCATCGCCGGGTTGCGATTCGATCTGGACCTGCGTCTTTCCTGGTCGATCGTTCCTGCGGTCTTTCTGACCATCGTCGGGGCCACCATGATCGGCTACGCATTCGCCCACGCGCTGCGCAAACCGATGGTGACCCAGCTCATCACCCAGCTGCTGATCTTCGTGATTCTCGGGTTCGCCCCGATCAACTTCCCCCCCGAGAACCTTCCCGGCTGGCTGGCGGATCTGAACCTCTTCCTGCCGTTCCACCACATGGCCAATGTGATCCGGGCCGGACTGAGCGAAGGTCTCGTTTCGGGAGTTGCCACGTCGTACCTCGTGCTGGGCGGCTACACGGTGGCTTCGGTGGCCGTGGCGAGCCGGGTTCTGGGGAGGCGTGACTGATGTCGGTGTCCGTCGTGCCGGCTGTCGCACCCCGGCCCCTCGTGGAGAAGGGGATCGGTCGGTGGATCCGGTCCTACCGCATGATGATGGGCTTCGACGTGCGGGGGCTGGGCCAGTGGTTGGTGATCGGGCTGGTCGTGCAGGTCCTGATGGGAGCCGGGGCGGCACTGATGTACGGCTTCTATCTCGGAGATGTTCCGGAGATGGTGCGGCTGTTCATCGCCACCGGCGTGCCCGCCCTTGGGCTGATCCCGATGGGCCTCGTGATGGTGCCCAACATGGTCGCCTCACAGCGCATCGAGCAGACCTATGACTTCCTGTGGTCTCTTCCGGTGCCCCGGCTGGCGGCGGCCGCCTCGACCTTCACGGTCTTCACGCTGCTGGCCCTGCCGGGATTCGCAACCTCGCTCGGAGTGGCCGTGTGGAAATACGGCGTCGATCTCGACGTCTCGTGGTCGGTGGTTCCCGCCTTGCTGCTCACATCTGTCATGTGCACCTCGGTGGGGTTCGGTCTCGCGCACGCCGTGAAGAACCCGGTAGTGGTCAACTTCATCTGCAACATGATCGTGTTCTTCGTGCTGCTCTTCTCGCCGATCATCGTGCCGATCAGTCAGTTTCCCGGATGGCTCGCCTCCGTGCACCGGGCGCTTCCCTTCTATCACATGGCTCAGGTCATCCGGGATGGGTTGAGCGACGCCCTCGTCACCGGCGTGGGCACGTCCTATCTCGTGCTGGGGGCGTGGGCGCTGGCCGGTTGGGTGGCCACGGGATGGGTGGTGGGCCGGCGCAGCTGAGCATCGGGGTGGGAGGCGACCCAGGCGGGTGAAGCCGTAGATGCGGCAACGCCTATCATTGGCCACACGGCGTCGCCCGTCGGCCGAGGTGTTGGTCGATCGCCTCTTCAACGGTCGACAGGCCCCCGACGAGTCTGACGGCGTCCCGGGCTGCGCATACGGCGCCGACCTCGACGGGCCGGCTTCGAATCGACCAACGGAGACACATGACCGACATCGCAATCGACGACCGCCGCAGGCTGCTCGAGTCCCGGCTCGAAGCCGTGCGCAGTCGAACGCACCGGATGATCGATCCGCTGGATGAGGACGCACTCGAACGGCAGCATCAGTCGATCATGAGCCCGCTCGTGTGGGACGTCGGTCACGTCGGCAACTTCGAGGAGCTGTGGTTGCTTCGGGTCCTCGGAGGTCGGGATCCGCACGACGAGCGACTCGACCACGTCTACAACCCGTTCGAGAACCCTCGCTGGTGCCGGGGCGACCTCGATTTCCTCCGCCGCCGCGAGGCCCTCGAATACCTGCGTGATGTGCGCCAGGACGCCCTGACATTCCTCCGCCGGCGCCCCTTCGATCCCGAAGACGGGCTGATGCGCGACGGGTACGTGTTCGACATGGTCGTCCAGCACGAAGCGCAGCACCAGGAGACGATGCTCCAGGCCCTCGACCTTCGTCCGGATCTCGACCCGTACCCGCTCCTCCGCCGTGCGGAGCATCGGGCCCCGGACGTCGACGACACCGCGAGGGTGACCGTGCCGGGCGGCCCGTTCCTCATGGGCACAGACGACCGGACCAGCGCCTATGACAATGAGCGACCTGCCCACACCGTCCACGTGGACGGTTTCGCGATAGATCGGTATCCGGTGACGGTTCGCCGGTACGCCGCATTCATCGCCGCCGGTGGATACGAGACCGAGGACTGGTGGTCGCCGGAGGGCCGGAAGTGGCTGGCAGACTCGGGTCACTCCGCCCCCCAGGGGTGGGTCCGGGCCGTCGACGGCGGGTGGCTGGTGCGGAGGTTCGGTCACGTGTTTCCGCTCGATCCCGCCGAGCCGGTCCAGCATGTGTCCTATCACGAATCCGAGGCGTTCGCCCGCTGGGAGGGTGGCCGGCTCCCCACCGAGGCGGAGTGGGAGAAGGCGGCGGTCTTCGACCCGGCCACCGGTACCTCCCGGCGATACCCGTGGGGCGACACTGCCGCCACGAGACGTCACGCCAATCTCGACCACCGTGCGTGGGGTCCGATGCCGGTGGGCAGCTTCCCGGCCGGCCGCTCGCCGCTCGGGGTGGAGCAGTTGATCGGGGACGTGTACGAGTGGACGTCGACGCACTTCCGGCCCTACCCGGGATACGCGACCTTCCCCTACCCCGAGTACTCCGAGGTGTTCTTCGGCGAGGAGCACCGGGTGTTGCGCGGGGCGTCGTGGGCCACCTCCCCTCTGGTGGCGCGGGCCACCTTCCGGAACTGGGACCTCCCGATTCGCCGCCAGATCTTCGCCGGGTTCCGTCTCGCATGGGATCCAGAGGTCGTCCGCTGATGTGCCGGTTCGCGGCGTTCGCCGGAACGAAACGCACGCTGGCGTCGCTCCTCTATGACCCCCCGCATTCCCTCGAGCACCAGTCATACGCGCCCCAGCGCCTGCACCGCGGTCATGTCAACGTCGACGGCACCGGGGTGGTCTGGTGGCCGGAAGGCGGGGCCGACCCGCTGCGCTACGTCAGTGAGCGGCCCCCGTGGTCGGACCCGAACCTCCCGCTTCTCGGCAGGAGGTTGGAAGCGACCACCGCCGTCGCCGCCGTGAGATCTGCCACTCCGGGCATCGGTTTCGGCCCCGGTCACGTGCAGCCGTTTCTGGCCGACGGCGTCGCGTACGCCCACAACGGCTGGATCGACGGGTGGCGCACCGGGGTGGGCCGCGACCTCATCGATCGGCTTCCTGACGAGCTACACGGCGAACTCGACATCGCCAATGATTCGAAGGCGATCTTCCTCCATGCCATCGCCCTGCTTCGCGGCGGCGCCGATCCGATGGGTGCGCTGGCAGCCTCCGCCCGTCTCGTGTCCGACCTGGCTGACGCCCGCGACCAGTCGGCCACGCTGACGATGTGTCTCGTCACCGCCGGACGCCTCGTCGCCATCCGCACTGCAGTCCGTTCACAGCACAACACGCTGTTCTGGTCGGCCGCGGAATCGGAGGTGCGGATTGCCTCGGAGCCGCTCGAGCCCGACGGCTCGTGGGCGGAAGTGCCCGAAGACCACGTGGTGGATGCCCGCCCCGATGGCACGCAGGTCGTTCCCATGGATGCGGTGAGCTGATGCGGGGCTCCGCCGCCGCCCCCGTGACCGTTCGTCGTCTCTCGCCGCCTCACGACCTGCGCGCCGAGCTCGCCGCCGACGTGCGCAGAGGGATGGGCTCGCGGCCGAGATTCATCCCGTCCAAGTACTTCTACGACGCCACCGGATCGGAGCTGTTCGACCGGATCACCCGGCTTCCCGAGTACTACCTCACCCGCACCGAAACGTCGATCCTGTCCGAGGCCGCTGCGGGCATCATGCAGCAGGTGGAGCCGGACGAACTGATCGAGCTCGGTGCCGGGTCCGCCGAGAAGACCCGGATGCTGCTCGACGCGATGCTGGAGCACACCGCCGGCCGCCACTACGTGCCCATCGACATCAGTCTCCCGGCGCTCGAGGAGGCGGTCCGGTCTCTCGGCGTGGCCTATCCCGACCTTGCGATCGACGGACTCGTCGGAGACTTCGACTCCGACCTCCACAAGGTGTCCAGGGGTGGCCGCCGGTTGGTGTCGTTCCTCGGGTCCACCGTCGGCAACCTCGTTCGACCCGAACGGATCGTGCTGTACCGGGAGATCGCCAGGATGCTCGAATACCGCGACCGCTTCCTGCTCGGCGTCGATCTGATCAAGGACCCCGAGACCATGATCGCCGCCTACGACGACGACGCCGGCCTCACGGCGGCGTTCACGCGCAACATCCTCACCGTCGTCAACCGCGAGCTCGGCTCCGACTTCCCGGTCGAGTCGTTCATCCACCGGCCTGTCTGGAACCCGGCCGAATCGCGGATGGAGGCATGGTTGGAGGCGGCGCGTCCGGTCTCCGTCACCATCCCCGGCATCGAGGCGACCGTCGACTTCTCAGCCGGTGAGCGGATCCACACGGAGGTCTCCTGCAAGTTCACCAAGACCATGGTGGTCGAGGAGCTGTCCCAGGCCGGAATGGTGATCGACGACTGGTACACCGACTCCCGGTCCTGGTACGCCCTGGTTCTCGCCCGACCCGCGTGAACCCAACCGGCGGCCACGGCCATGCCGGGCGGTTGCCCCTCCGTCGGTTCCGGGTGTGTGTCAGCCCGACCGGTTCAGCGCCTTCGACATGAAGATCAGGCCGAGGGCGATGAGCGCAACCGCGCCGACGAGCTCGCCCGCGAAGTCGACGACCGCCCCGAATCCGATCGCAATGAACACAACGGTCCAGATCCAGTCGCCGGTACTGGGCTTGGGTGCCGTCTCGGACAGCGTGCGATAGAGGTTGAGCGCCAGGGACCACGGGCCCACGCCCAGGAAGATCCAGGGCCAGAAGTCGGCCCGGTCTCCGATCTCGGGCAGGACGTCGAGCTGGCTTGCCCCGAGGGCAAGTCCGATCCAGATGAGCACCCCTGCCCACCAGATCGACTCGAACCTCTTGCGTTCCGCCTTCTGATCCAGGTCTGTCCTCTCCATCAGGTCCGTCATGTGTGCTCCCTACGGTGGTGTGCAGGACCATGCAGCGTGTTCGCCCCACCCTCCGCTCCCGGCCGGGAACACGGATTCAGGTGAATGCTCTCCCATTTCTACCGGTGCCGGGCAGGCGTGACCAGGGACCTTGGTCGACGTTCGACGCAAGAGCCCGGACGCCGCCCGACCCCGGCCGCAGGACTACACCTGTCGCAGGCCGGGTGGGAAGCGGTGCATGCTTTCGCAACCGTCCGCCGTCACGACACACAGGTCTCCGGTCTGGACTCCGACCGTCTCGTCGAGCGTGATGACGTTGGGCTGGATCACGATCGTCTGGTTCTCGCGGAACACCCACGGGTCGTCGACGTGGGTGGTGGCACGGGTCCGCAGACTGGGAGGCAGCAGTCCGATCCCGAAGCCGTGGACCAGACCGTCCCTGATCGTGAACCCGGAATCCTCGATGAGGTCTGACGCTGCCCAGACGTCCTCGTGGGTGGCGCCGGGCCGGATGGCCGAGCGAACCGACCCATACACCGCCTCGGCCACTGCGTGCAGTTCGGAGATCAGCGGCGTTGGCTCGGCCCGGACCGTGAAGGTGCGCAGCCCTTGTCCGGCGTAGCCGCCGTAGGAGATCGAGATCTCGCACGACACGACGTCGCCCGCCTCGAGCGGCCGCGACGAGAGGACCTGGGCGGGGACGCAGCGGGTCGGGGACGCCATCGGGGTTGCCGCCAGGTAGTAGAACGTGGTGAGCCCTCCCCGGCCGAGATAGGCGCTCTCGATGGCGGCGCCGAGGGCGTACTCGGGGATGCCGGGTTCGAGGGCGGCCTCGAGCGCATACAGGGCGTCGTCGGTGAAGGAGGCGCCACGCCGTAGCCAGTCCAGCTCCTCGTCGCTCTTGGTCACCCGCAGCGCCCGGAACGCCGGCGTCACGTCGCGCAGCTCCACGGTGGGCGACGTCTCGAGCATCCGCCGGTGATGCTGGTAGGGCATCATCCCGACCACGCCCACCGCGGTCGCCCCTCGGCGGTTCAGCTCGCGACCGACCGTTTCGCCCGGATCGCTGCCGCCCCAGCGGACGTCGCCGAGGTGGCTCACCTCCTGGGCATTCGGGACATGGTTGTAGCTCTGGACGAAGAGCGTGGCCTCCTCCCCGCCGCCTGCCACGACGTAGTTGTCGCGCATCCCGAGATAGGTCGAGAGATAGTGGACGTCCGCCTGCACGGCGCGGCCCATCGCAGACCATCCGAACACCACCAGGGCATCCAGTTCGTGGCGGGCCAGGAAGTCGTTCACGACGCCATTGCGGCGCTCGTACTCCTGGTCAGAGAAACGAGGGTAGAGAGAGTGGTCGGGCATGACATGAAGCTACCGGCCCGGAGCCGTGCGCGTCCGGACGTTCCTCGCGGCGTGACGGATACGCCCTCAGATGGTCCGGAAGACGAGGGCCTGGCCCGATCGTCCGGACTACCCGTCGATCCCGTACACCGCCCGGCGCACCGGCGCCGAGATCACCCGTCGTGAAACGCGTGCGTCGATCAGCATCGGCCCGGATCCGGAGAGGAACTCCGAAACCATGGAGCCGAGCTGGTCCACGGCGGTCAGCGTGTTCGCCCTGCAGCCGAACTGGCGGGCAACGCCTGCGAGATCGACATCCGGAAGCAGGCTGAGGTCGGGGTCGTAGCCTTCGGCCACCAGGTTGTGGTATTCGGCGCCGAGAGCGCCGTCGGAGAGGACCACGACCAGCATCCTCGCCCGATAGCGGGCGGCCGTCTCGATGGCCTGGACGTGCATCATGGCGCCGCCGTCTCCCTCGAACACCACCACCGGCTCTCCTCCATGGGCGAGGGCGGCTCCGAGGCCGACCGGGATGCCGTATCCGATCGCTCCGAAGGCGCTGGCGTGGAGCAGCGGCCGCCGAGGGCGCGGCATGTGCATGATCGGAAACGCCCAGAAGTGGCCGGAGTTCCCTGTGACCCAGCCGCAGCCGGGGGGCAGGAGCTCGTCCAGCAGCGCGCACACCTCTCGCGGGTCGACCCGATCGGGCTCGGTGTCGGCGGGGTGCGGGTCGACAGGGTCGTTCAGCCGCCTGGCGGTGGTGTCGGTCCTGTATCCGCTCCGGGCCGGTCGGGCGGCGATGGCGGCGCGAAGCGCCCGGGCCACCGCCAGCGCGTCGCCCTGGATGTAGCACGCCGCGGACCTGTCGCCGGCCCGATCACCGGGGGGCTCGACATCGACCCGGATGTGGGCGGCGCCCGGATACAGCGCTCCGTCCCTGGTGACGAAGCGGTCGAGGCTCGTTCCGAACGAGATCACGAGATCGGCGTCCGGCAACAGCGCTGCCGCCGGCTCGGAGGCGAAACCTCCCGACACCCCGGCGTTGAAGGGATCGCCAAAGAACATGCCCCTGGCTTCGATGGTGGTGGCGAGGAGTGCCCCGAGGTCCTCACCGAGGGCGACCAGCTCGTCGCGGGCTCCGGACAGGACTGCGCCCGCCCCGGCGAGGATCACCGGTCGCCTGGTGGAGGCGATCAACCGGCTCGCAACCTCGATGCTCTCGGGGTCGGGGTGGATGCGCCCCGGTCCTGGTGACCGGAGCTCGGATCGCGGCTCGAGTGCGCCTTCGAAGTCGGCCCCCTGGGTCACCTCGGACACATCGAGGACTGCCGGTCCGCCGCCCGCCCGTACCCAGTCGACCGACTGTCGGGTTCGCCGCTCTGCGTTCACCGGATCGTGGATCGGGAAGAACCGGGCGCCGGTGAGTTCGGTCATCGCCCGGTGATCGAGGCGCTGTCTCCCAGCGAGGTCATCCCTGGACGACGGTCCGGTGAGGAGGATCACCGGCGACCGTGAGCGGGCGGCCGCGGTCATGGCGGTGAAGGTGTGCCCGACGGCCGGCCCGCCAGTGATGGCGCAGACGGCCGGCGTTCCCGTCGTCCGGCCATACCCATCCGCCATCGCATACACATACGCCTCGTGGCGTCCCTCGTACACGGGCACACCGAGCTGTGCCAGGTGATACACGATGCGGGCCGTGCCGTCTCCGAGCAGCGAGAAGACTGCGTCGACGCCTTCGTCGACCAGGGTCCGGGCGACGGCTTCTCCGACGTTCATGGAACCGACTTCGGCAGCCTCGGGATGATGATGTCAGGCGTCGGCGGAGTCCTCGTCGGCGGCGACGTCGTCCACGGGGGCGGCGGTTTCGCCGATGACACCCTTGCTCCGCATCGCCGTCACGACCTTGTCGGCCACCTGGTCGAACGCCTCGGATGGCATTCTCGAGCCGAGCGTGTCGTGGAGCTTGGTCCTCACCTGGGCCTCGGTGAGTCCCTGCCACCCTGCCTTTCGGGACGAGATCAGCTTGGCGATCCCGGTGACGGCGGCGACAACGACGGCCAACTTGAACAGCTTGCGCATGGACTTCTCCTCTCGTGGCCACGGACGGCGGCCGCGGCTCCAACGCTACCGACGAGCCCGGGTCGCTGCATCGAGCCGGGGAAGTCTCAACTCAGTTCGGATCGGACGATCCGGGCTCCTTCGGCCAGCGCTCGCAGCTTGCCCGAAGCCACCCCTCTGCTGAGCGGCACCATGCCGCAGTTCGTGCATGGGATCACCCGCTCCGCCGGCACCTGTGTCAACACCCGTCGTATGTCGGCTGCGACCTGGGCGGGCGTCTCCACCGCCTCGGTGGCGACGTCGATCACCCCGGCCATCACCTGCTTGTCGCCGAGGAGCGTGAGGAGTTCGATGGGAACGTGTGAACCGGCGACCTCGAGCGAAACCTGGTCGATCGAGCTCCCGGCGAGTACCGGAAACGTCTCCTCGTACTGCCGCCACTCCGTGCCCAGGCCTCGCTTCCAGTCGATGTTGGACTTGATGCCGTAGCCGTAACAGATGTGAACGGCCGTGGTCGCCTCGAGCCCGTGCGCGGCGCGTTCGAGCGCCTCGATTCCCCACGTCTTGACGTCGTCGGTGAAGACGTTGAACGCAGGCTCATCGAACTGGATGACGTCGATCCCGGCCTCGGCGAGCTCCCTGGCCTCTTCGTTGAGGATCTCTGCGAAGCGCATGGCGAGCGTGGGGCGGTCGCGGTAGTGCTCGTCGAGGAGCGTATCGACCATCGTCATCGGACCGGGGAGCTGGAACTTGGTGGGGTGATCGGTCACCGAGCGCAGGTACCGGGCGTCGTCGCCGTAGATGCTCCGGCTCCTCGCCACCTCGCCCACCACCCGGGGAACGGAGGCGTCGTACCGCCGGCGGATCGTGACGGTGGCGCGCTGGTCGGCGTCGACGCCGTCGAGACCTTCGATGAAGGTCGTGACGAAGTGTCTCCGGGTTTGCTCGCCGTCGCAGATGATGTCGATCCCGGCGGCCTCCTGCTCGGCGACGGCCAGCCGGACGGCGTCGCGCTTGGCTTCCTCCAGTTCGCCGCCTTCCCCCCTCCAGCTCGCCCACAGCTGATCGCGCGAACTGAGCCAGCCCGGTTTCGGGAGGCTGCCGGCGATGGTCGTGGGGACGCTGGGGGTCATGGGTGGACTGTAGACCGCGGGGTGAGATCGCCGAGCCGTCGAACCCCGTTCGACACAGACCGGGGGCGCCGGCCGAGGTGGGGGATTGGACGCCGGTGAGGAACCTCGGGGCAGGCTCCCAGATCGGCCCGCCACTGCTCCACCGGTCTTCTCTGGACGCACGCATAAGCTCTCCCGGGAGGAGCGCTCGCCGCATGACGAAGTCTCGTGGATCATCCAAAACGTCGATCGCCGCCGCGGTGATGCTCATGCTCGTTGCGGCCTGTTCCGGAGGTGGGCGCTCGGAGGAGGTGGTGGTTTCCGCCGCAGCCTCGCTGGCGGGCGCCTTCGGCGAGATCGAGGCGGCTTTCGAGCGCACTCGACCGGGAGTCGAGGTGGTGCTCAATGTGGGGGGCAGTTCGGCGCTGCGGGAACAGATCCTGGAGGGCGCCCCGGTCGATGTGTTCGCTCCGGCCGACCGCTCCAACATGGAAGGCGTGGTGGGCGCGGGTCTGGTCGTCGGATCGCCCCGTCCCTTTGCGGTCAATGAGCTCGTGATCGCCGTGCCTCCGGGGAATCCGGCGGGTGTCACGGGGCTCGACGACTTCGCCCGAGCCGAGCTCCTGATCGGTCTGTGCGCCGAGCAGGTTCCGTGCGGGTCGCTGGCGAGACAGGTGCTTCGCAGCGCCTCGGTCGAGCCGATGGTGGACACGAATGAACCGGACGTTCGAGCACTGCTCACCAAGGTGGAGGGAGGCGAGCTCGACGCCGGTCTCGTCTATCTGACCGACGTCGCGTCGGCCGCAGGCTCGGTGGACGGCGTCGCGATCCCGGGGCAGTTCAACGTGACAGCCGAGTATCCGATCGCCGTCCTCTCGAACGGATCGGCCCGAACCGCAGCCGGCCTGTTCGTCGAATTCGTGCTGTCGGAGGAGGGTCGGAGGATCCTGATGGCCTACGGTTTCGGAACACCATGACACATTCCGGTCGGCCCAAGAGGCGAACCTCCCCCCGCGTGCCTGCCGTGCTGGCGGTGCTCGGGGGTGTGGGGTTGGCGGTCTTCCTCGTTCCCCTCGCCGGGCTGGCGGGTCGGGTCCCATGGTCGCGGCTCGGTGAGATCCTCTCTCAAGAGGTGGTGACGGACGCAATGCTGCTCTCGGTCGTCACATCGTTGCTGGCGACGGCGGTATCGGCCACCGTCGGGATCCCGCTCGCATGGCTGATGGCGAGGATCGAGTTCAGGGGCCGATCGATCGTGCGTGCACTGGTCACGCTCCCGATGGTGCTCCCCCCCGTGGTCGGGGGAGCGGCACTCCTGTTCGCACTCGGCCGTCGCGGCGTGATCGGGGGTCCGCTGGCGGACGCGACCGGGCTCCTGTTGCCGTTCTCGATGTGGGGCGTGGTGGTCGCCAACACGTTCGTGGCGATGCCATTCCTGGTGATCACGGTCGAAGGTGCGCTGCGCAATCTCGACCCCCGGTTCGAGGCCGCCGCTGCGACGCTCGGGGCGACCCGGCTGACCGTGTTCCGGAGGGTGACGATGCCGATGATCGCTCCGTCTCTCATGGCGGGTCTGGTCCTCACGTGGGCCAGGGCGCTCGGGGAATTCGGCGCCACCATCACGTTCGCCGGCAACCTCCAGGGGAGGACCCAGACCTTGCCGCTGGCGGTGTTCGTTGCCCTCGAGAGCGACCGAGATGTCGCGGTGGCGCTGAGCCTCGTGATGGTTGCGGTGTCCTTGCTCGTCCTGGTGAGCCTGCGGGACCGATGGTGGCGGGTGTCATGACGGGGCTCGACGCACAGATCGAGCTGGAGAGGGGCTCATTCCGCCTCGAGGCCGCAGTCCGGATTCCCGCCGGCCGGACGGTGGCATTGCTGGGTCCCAACGGAGCGGGCAAGTCGACCGTGCTGGCGGCCTTGGCCGGCCTCTTGCCGATCGATCGGGGGCGGATCGTGCTCGACGGGACCACGCTGGACGATCCGGCAGCAGGCGTATTCGTTCCACCCGAAGAGCGCAGGGTGGGAGTCGTCTTCCAGGACTACCTGTTGTTCCCCCACATGACCGTTCTCGACAATGTGGCATTCGGAATCCGCTCGGGCACCGACCGGGCACGCGCCAGAGAGAGGGCGGGCGCGTGGCTCGGACGTTTCGGACTGACCCATCTCTCCGCCAGCCGTCCGGCAGAGTTGTCCGGCGGTCAGGCCCAGCGCGTCGCCCTTGCCCGGGCGCTCGTCACCGAACCCCATCTCCTCCTTCTCGACGAGCCGTTGGCCGCGCTCGACGTCACCACCCGGCTGGAGCTGCGGCGATCGCTCGGAGATCATCTCTCGTCCTTCGCCGGCCCCAGGCTCCTGATCACCCACGACCCCACCGAGGCCTTTCTGCTCGCAGACGAGATCCACGTCATCGAGGAGGGTGTCATCACCCAGTCCGGAAGCGCCGACGACATCCGGCTGCGGCCGCGGACGCCGTACGCGGCCGATCTCGCCGGGTCGAACCTCGTGTCGGGAGTGGCGGCCGATGGACTCGTGGACACCGGATCCCACCGGCTGCACATCGCCGACCGCGAGCTGGCGGGGCCGGTGCTGGCCACCGTCCGGCCTGCCGCGATCACGCTTCACCGGTTTCGGCCGGAGGGCAGCCCGCGCAACGTGTGGGTCAGCGCCGTGGATCTGATGGAGCACCTCGGGGGGAGGGTCCGAGTGCGGCTCGGTCCTCCGCTCGCGCTCACCGCCGAGATCACCGAAGCGGCGTCTGTCGAACTGGAGTTGAGGCGGGGGAGCGAGGTGTGGGTTGCGATCAAGGCGACCGAGATCGAAGTCGAGCCGGACGTCGCCTATCGTGCCGACGCGTGGGGGACGGAGAGCGTGGAGTGACACAGCCCGAACCGCCCCGTTTGATCCGCAGCCCGATCGTGAGGCTGGCCGCGGTGGTGGGTGGGTTGGTGTTGACCAGCCTGGGGATCGCCGGGATCGTGCTTCCCGGACTTCCCGGTACGCCGCTGCTGCTGTTGGCGGCGTGGCTGTTCTCTCTCTCCAATGAACGCCTGTACCGGTGGATTGTCGGGAATCGTTGGTTCGGGCAGGCGATCGCCGACTACCGGGCCGGACTCGGGATTCCGCGCCGGGCCAAGACGGTGGCGGTCTCCATGGTGGTGGTCGTGGTCGGCTTCTCGGTGGCGGTGGGGCTCGACCGGATGTGGTCGCGCGTCGCCGTGGCGGGACTGGGGGTGTACGGGGTGTACTTCATCCTGACGAGGCCGACCAGAGAGGCGATCGGGCCCCTGTCCTCCGACTGATCGGTCGGTCCCGCAATCCGGGCCAAAAGGCCCTAACGAACGATCGTTCGTTCGACGAAGGTGATCACGCACGAACCTCGTTTGTGCAAACCGTCGTCAAAGGGCCTCGGAGTCTCTCCGGGGTTCTTTGACGAGGAGCGAGGGATTTACCCCCATTCGCTTCGGCGTGGGGCCGATTGACCCTGGGGTGACGTCGCGCCTGTGAAATATGGTGCAAGCGGTGGGCGATCCCCACCGGCGGAATCCACATGACGGATGAAACCCCTCCTCCTTCTCCTCCTCCCGAGGAGCCCGCACCCTCAGGCCCGTCTGAGGATGTTCCGGCGGTAGCGGTACGCCGCAGCCTGTACCGCCACCCGCTCACGGCGATCGGCGGATCGTTGATGCTGGCCGGCGGCTTTGCGCTGGTCGTGCTGATGGCGCTCGACCTCACGGCGAGTTCGGAGAACCCCTACCGGTCCCTCATCACCTTCGTGGGGGCGCCACTGCTCATCCTGATCGGCTTCGGGATCTTCCTCCTCGGCGTGCGGGTCCAGATCACGAGCGCCCGCGCCAGGGGGGAAACGCTTCGGTTCAACTTCCGGCTCGAGCTCACCGATCGGCGCTCCAGGCGTGCCCTGTGGTTGTTCGCGGCGATGACTGCCTCATTTGTGGCGATCGTGGCGTATTCGGGCTTTCGGGGCTTCGAGGCCACCGACTCGGTGGCGTTCTGCGCCGATGCCTGCCACGCCCCGATGGGGCCTCAGGCGATCGCCCATCAGGAATCGGCCCACGCCCAGGTCGAGTGCGTCGCCTGTCACATCGGCCCTGGAGGAGGATCCTGGGTGCGGGCCAAGGTCGACGGCATACGCCAGCTCTGGGGGGTGATCACGGGCGAGTACGACCGGCCGATCCCGACCCCGCTCGAGCACATCCAGAGCGCCGAGGCGGTGTGCGAGGACTGCCATTGGGGCGAGGCACCCAAGGGCGAGAAGTTCATCGACGTCGTCCACTACTCCACGGACGAGGCGAACACGCCCTGGTCGGTCAGTCTGCTGCTGGATCTGGGAGGCGGTGCCGAGCAGGGAGCGATCGAAGGGGTTCATTGGCACACATTCGAAGCCAATGCCGTCGAATACATCGCAACCGACCGGGAGCGCCAGGACATCGTCTGGGTGCGCGTGACCGATGGCAGCGGGAGAACCGTCGTCTACACCGACCCGGACGCGGACATCGATCCGGGCGATCCCGAGGTCGAGGTTCGCGATTTCGACTGCATGGATTGTCACAACCGCCCGAGCCACGTGTTCGAGTCGGCGGGCGAGGTGATGGATCGTGACATGGCGCTCGGGCTGATCAACTCCGACCTTCCCTACGTCAAGCGAGTTGGCCTCGACCTCCTCAACGCCCCGTATCACACCAAGACCGAAGCGTTGGACGCGATCAGGTCCGGTCTGGTCGACTTCTACGAGACGAACTACGCCTCCCGGATGGGCGAGCTGCGGCGGGACGTCGATGCGGCTGCGAACGCCCTGGTCGAGATCTACGACAAGAACTTCTTCCCCGAGATGAACACGGACTATCGGGTTCGCTTCAACAACGCCAGCCACTGGGTGAACGCCGGCTGCTTCCGCTGCCACGGCAGCGACCTGCAGTCGGACACGGGTCGCGCGATCTCCGCGGAGTGCGACACCTGTCATCTGATCGTCGGTCAGGGCCCGTCAGACGATCCCGGGGAGCTCGTCACCGACCTGGGCGGGTTGGAGTTCAGGCACCCGGTGGACATCGGCGGCCTCTGGCGGCAGGTTCCCTGCACCCAGTGCCATTCCCCCTACAAGGAGTATTGAGATGGGGGAACGGACGCCGCCGATGGTCGAGCGAGAAGGCGAGCCTGCGATGGTGAGCGACCTTCAGCGCCGCATCTCCCGGCGATGGTGGGCGGTCATCGCCCTGGGCGCGGCCGCAATACTGCTGTCGACGATGGGCGGCTCTGCTGCGGCCCAGGAGCTGGTACCGGAGGGGGAGGGGCCCCGGTGGAATTCCGAGGCGTGTCTCGGCTGCCACGACGGGAGCGATGAATCGCTGACCTTCCCATCTGGTGAGCAGGTGTCTGTGGCAATCGACGGGGCAGCGTTCCGTGAGACCCACCAGACCGCCCGTGCCGGGCTGGGCGGAGACCTGTCGAGGTCGCTCGGCGGTGGAGTGCAGTGTGTCCACTGCCATACCAACATCGTCCAGGTCCCGCATCCGCCGGTCGATGCCGAGAGCGCCGAGGTCTACTCGGCCGGACTCGCCACCACCTGCAGCCAGTGCCACTGGAGGCAGTACACGATCGCGCTGGATCAGGCCCACGCCCTGATCGATCCGGCCGTTCGAGGCGAGGCGCCGGGCTGTGTGGACTGTCACGATCCCCACGCCCCGACGGCGCTTGCCGTGTCGGACCCCGCGATGCAGGCGACCTGTCGCGGATGTCATACCGACTCGGTGGGCCAGGAGCTCGAGGCGATCCACACGCTCGATCCCACCGTGGTGGAGCGAGCGGAGGCCCCGTCGCTCATCTGGTTCTACGTGCTGATCGTAGGAGCGGTGACGGCGCTGGTCGGACTCGCGTGGGGCCTGGTGGCGGTCTACCAGTGGTCGCGGAAGCGGCTGGCCCCCACCGGATGAGCGGTGGGAGCGTTTTGCAGAGGGGACGGTGACGATGGCAACGGTCATAGAGGATCTGGTCGGTGCAACCGACATCCCACCTGATGGCACCCTTTCCCGGGTGGTGGCGGGTGAGGGCTCGGTCCGGGTGGTGGTGTTCGCCTTCGATCGGGGTCAGGAGCTCACGGAACACACGGCGTCTGTGCCGGTGATCGTTCAGGTGCTGACGGGGTTGCTCACCGTGACCGTGGACGGTGAGAGCCATCGCATGACGCCGTCGTCGTGGATCTATCTCGAGGCCAGAGAACCGCACTCGGTGTTCGCCGAAGAGCCCTCCCGGATGCTGCTGACGATGGTGCGGAGCGGCTGAGGCCCGGGATCCGCCGCCGGCGAGTCAGGAGAACACGATCGTCTTGTTGCCGATCAGGATCACCCGATCCTCGGCGTGGTAGCGGACCGCCCTCGCCAGTACGCGGCGCTCGATGTCCTGGCCGATCACGGTGAGCTGCTCAGGTGTGAGGGCGTGGGTGACCCGCTCGACGTCCTGTTCGATGATCGGCCCTTCGTCGAGGTCGGACGTCACGTAGTGGGCGGTCGCGCCGATGATCTTCACTCCCCGGGCGTGGGCCTGGTGATACGGGCGGGCACCCTTGAATCCGGGCAGGAACGAATGGTGGATGTTGATCACCCGGCCTGCCAGGGCCTCGCACAGGTCGGGGGAGAGGATCTGCATGTAGCGAGCGAGCACCACGAAGTCGATCCGCAGCTCGTCGACCAGTTCCAGGAGACGCCGCTCCTGTTGCGCCCTGATGTCGGAGGTGACCGGAAGGTGTTCGAACCGCACCCCGTAGCGGGCGGCGTGGTGGGCGCAGTCGCGGTGGTTGGAGACGACGAGCGGAATCTCGATCGGCAGCTCGCCGGTTCCCTGCCGGTAGAGCAGGTCGACCAGGCAGTGGTCGGCCTTGGACACCATCACGAGGACCCGCGGACGTCGGGTCTCGTCGCGCAAGCGGTACTCGGCTGCGAGGTCCGAGACGATCGGGTCGAGGGTGGCGACGATCTCTGTCTCCGATCTCGGTGACTCGAACCGGGTGCGCAACGTGAACTGGCCCGTCTGGAGGTCGTCGAACTGGGCGTTTTCGAGGATGTTCCCCTCGACCTCGAGGAGCGCGCCGGAGACGCGGTGCACGATGCCGGGACGGTCGGGGCAGCTGAGAGTGAGGATGTATCGATGCATGGCGTTGCCGAGTCCCTGGAGGATACGGGGATGTCCCTCGATGAGGCGAACGACCCGGGCCGCGCAGGTCTTCGTTCTCTATCGTGCCGATGTCCGGTGATGGATCGTGGTCTCGTTCTGGATGCGATCCGGACCCGACGAGGTCGGGAACCGATGCATGACGGTCGTCGGTGGCGCACTCGGCCGCGCCACCGGAAGGGGTGGAACTGCCCATGGACATACCGATTGCCGCTGTCGTCCCGGTCCTGGTCTTTGCGCTGGGCTTCGTGATCTACTGCCTGGTCGACCTCGCCCGGAGCGAGGTCAGGCACCTCCCCAAGTGGGCGTGGGGGATCATCTGTGTGATCTCTGTGCCGCTGGGCGGAGTGGTGTACCTCCTCGTCGGCCGCGAGCCGGGGGCCAGGCGATGATCGAGACCAGGGCGCTGGTCAAGCGCTACGGCTCTACGACCGCTCTCGATGGGCTCGATCTGAAGGTGGAAGATGGGGCGGTGTACGGGCTGGTCGGTCCCAACGGCGCGGGAAAGACCACGCTGCTCGGACTGCTGTCCGGTCTGAGAACGCCGACGGAGGGATCGCTCCACCTCGACGTCGGGCCCGAGGAGGTGGCGGTGCTTCCGGACACACCGAGATTCGACCCGTGGCTGTCCGGTCGGGAGGTGGTCCAGCTCGCAGCTCACCTTGCATCGGCGGACGACTCCCGGGTCGACGAGGTGCTGGCGGACGCCGGGCTGGCGGATGCGGCGGATCGGTCGGTCGGCGGGTATTCGCGGGGCATGCTCCAGCGGCTCGGGGTTGCCTGCACGGTGGTCGGCTCGCCCCGGCTGGTTCTGCTCGACGAGCCCGCCTCTGCCCTCGACCCGCTGGGACGGCGCGAGGTCCTCGACCTGATCGCCCGGCTCCGCGGCTCGGCGACAGTGCTGTTTTCGAGTCACATCCTGGGCGACGTTCAGGAGGTGTGCGACACGGTCGGGATCCTCGATCGGGGGAGGCTGCTGTTCCAGGGACACATCGATGATCTGCTGGTGGGTTCGGCTGTCCCGCGGTATGTGGTCCGGTGCCGGCCACCGGTGGACGGGGTGGCCGAGGCTCTGCGGCGCGAACCCTGGATCGTGGAGGTCGAGCATGCCGGCGACGGTGAACTCGTCGTGATCGTGAGGACCCTCGACGAGGCAGAGGCCCTGTTGCCTGGGGCGCTGGCGGAGGCCGGGGCCAGGGTCGTGTCCTTCGGGCCGGAGGCGGTCACTCTGGAGCGGGCGTTCCTGGAGGTGACCCGATGACTCTGTGGCGCCTCGAATGGCTCCGGTTGATACGAACCAGGCGTTGGGTGGCACTGGTCGGGGTGTTCGTGTTCTTCGGGCTTCTCGGACCGCTGTCAGCTCGCTACATCGCCGAGATCGTCTCGTTCGCCGGGGGCGAGCTGGAGGGAGCCACCATCGAGTTCCCGCCCCCGGTGCCTGCCGACGGGATGGCGCAGTACGTCTCCAACGCCATGCAGATCGGGGGGCTGGTGGCCGTGGTGGTGGCGGCCGGGGCGCTCGCCTTCGACGCCGTCCCCGAGATGGGCGTGTTCCTCCGCACCCGGATCCCGTCGGTCGGCCGCATTCTGATGCCGCGCATCGTGGTGACCACGAGCGCCGTCGTGGTCTCTTTCATTCTCGGTTCGCTCACCGCCTGGTACATGACCTGGGCGCTGATCGGGTCGCCAGATGCGGGTTCGATCGTCATCGGCCTGCTGCTCGGGGTGATGTTCCTGCTTTTCCTGGTGGCGCTTGTGGCGGCGGTGGCAGGGCGTGCGTCTTCTGTGCTCGGCACGGTCATGGTGTCGATCGTGGTGCTGCTGGTCATGCCGATCCTGGCGCTCTCGGACGCGATCGGGAGGTGGCTACCCACCCATCTGGCCGGGGCGCTGGGTGCCCTCCCCGCCGGCGGCACGCAGCCGGGCGACTACCTCGGTTCGGCCATCGTGACCGCGGCCGCAACCGCGGCGCTCTTCTGGCTGGGAGTCCGGTTCGCCCGCAGGCGCGAGCTGTAGAGGCAAACAGAACGTTCCGAGTTGATGCGCACATCCCGGGCGTTCAACATGGCGGCGTGTCAGTCGTCCCTCCCCAGTTCGACGTACCCCCGGGCATCGAAACAGGGGCGTTCTGTCTGGAACCGCTCACCGTCGTGCATGCGGAGGTCGACTTCGCGGCACTCATGAGCAGCCGGGAGACGCTGCGGGAATGGAGCGGATCCGACTGGCCATCGGACGAGTTCACGCTCGAGGAGAACAGGGACGACCTCGAGAGGCATGACCGGGAGCACCGGCATCGGGAGGCATTCACCTTCACGGTGCTGGCGCCTGATCGGAACCGGTGCCTGGGTTGTGTCTACCTCACCCCGCTCCGGTGGGAAGCCGAGGCGAACCGAAACGCGCTCGGCGATGTGGGGGAGGATGAGGCGGTCGTCGGATTCTGGGTGATCGACGAGCAGCGCAGAGCCGCCCTAGACCGGCGGCTGCTGGCCGAACTCCGAACGTGGCTCGCCGGTTGGCCGTTTGCCACGGTGTCCTTCGCGGCGGCTCTCGCCCATCGCCATCAGATCGGCCTCTTCGAGGATGCCGGGCTCCGACCCCGGGCCGAGATCACCGTGACCGGGCGGACGGGGATCTTCCGGCTGTACACATGAGCGCCAACGTCAGCCCGCCAGGAACGAGAGGCGAACGTGGCGAGTGGGGTTGTCGGCGTTGGGGTCGACGAGTACTACCGACTGCCAGGTTCCGAGCGCCGGACGGCCGTCGATCACCGGGATGGTGACGCTGGGGGAGATCAGCGCCGGCATCACGTGGTCCCTTCCGTGCCCGGGGGTCCCGTGACGGTGTCGCCACCGTCCGGGGTCGAGCGGCAGGAGCTCATCGATCGTGGAAAGGAGGTCGAGGTCGCTCCCGGCCCCGGTCTCGATCACGGCCACCCCGGCGGTGGCGTGGGGCACGAACACCGAGAGCAGCCCGTCGCCGCGCCCGGCGACGAACGCCAGGAGGTCTGCGGTGAGGTCGTGTATCGACGGGCGGCGTCCGGTTTCGATGGTCAGGACGGTCGAATCCATGGCGGCGAGGCTACCCTCGCCACGTCGCCCTTCGATCGAGAACGAGCATGCGCGAGGCCTTCATCGTCGACTACGTCCGAACGCCTATCGGGCGATATGGGGGAGCCTTGGCGTCGGTGAGGACCGATGACCTCGCCGCCGTCCCGATCAGGTCATTGCTCGGGCGCAATCCGGACATCGGGCCGTCGATCGACGACGTGTTCTTCGGGTCGACCAATCAGGCGGGTGAGGACAACCGCAACGTGGCCCGGATGGCCCTGCTGCTCGCCGGTCTGCCCGATGGCGTGCCCGGGGTCACCGTCAACCGGTTGTGCGGTTCGGGGATGGAAGCCGTCGTGCAGGCGGCCAGGGCGATCGCGGTCGGGGAAGGGGATCTGATCGTGGCCGGGGGAGTGGAGTCGATGTCGCGGGCGCCGTTTGTGATCCCCAAGTCGGATCGGGCGTTTCCCACGACCGCCGAGCTCGTCTCGACGACCCTCGGGTGGCGACTGGTCAATCCGCGCATGGAGGAGATGGGTCACACCGACTCCCTCGGGATGACCGCGGAAAACGTCGCCGATGAGTTCGGCATTTCCAGGGAGGTCCAAGATGCCTTCGCCGCACGGTCCCAGGCCAGGGCGGCGGCGGCTATCGACGGGGGACGGCTTGCGGAGGAGATCGTGCCCGTGGAGGTGCCGGTGCGTCGCGGGCCCGACGAGGTCGTCGACACCGATGAACACCCTCGGCCCGGCACCACGGTCGAGGACCTGGCGAGGCTGTCACCGGCATTTCGAACCGATGGGTCGGTCACCGCGGGCAACAGCTCGGGGATCAACGATGGAGCGGCCGCCCTACTCGTCGCCTCCGAACAGGCCGTCGAAAGGTACGGGCTGCGGCCGCTGGCCCGGATCGCCGGCTCCGCCACGGCGGGAGTCCCACCCCGGATCATGGGGATCGGACCGGTCCCCGCCACTCGCAAACTGCTCGATCGGCTGGGCCTCTCGATCCACGACTTCGATGTGATCGAGCTCAACGAGGCATTCGCCAGTCAGGCGGTGGCGTGCCTGAGGGAGATGGGAGTGGCCGAAGATGCGGGCCACGTCAATCCGAACGGAGGCGCGATCGCACTCGGCCATCCGACCGGGATGTCGGGGGCGCGGATCACCGGCACCGCCGTGATGGAACTCGGGCGACGGGGTGCCAGGAGGGCGCTGGCAACGATGTGCATCGGGGTCGGGCAAGGGATCGCGGTGGCGCTGGAGGCCGTGTAGCCATCGACCTCCTCTGTGGCACACTGGCCGCTCCACGTTCGCGGAGGTCACGCCGGTGGACCAACTGGAGGCGTTTGCGCTCGGCCCGGTGCTGGTGGAACGGCCCTGGGGAGGGCGCCGGCTGGAGGCATACGGAAAGCACCTGCCCCCGGGCCTTCGGATCGGGGAGAGCTGGGAGGTGTGCGATCTCCCGGCATCGGTGGCACCCCACGTGGTCGATCCGAGGTCGAGAGTGGCCGGAGGGCCGCTCGCCGGACTGGCGCTGTCCGAACTGATCGAACGCTTCGGTGAGCGGTTCCTTGGATCGGCCTCGCCCACCGCACAGGGAGACTTCCCCCTTCTCGTCAAGCTTCTCGACGCACGGGAGAACCTGTCGGTTCAGGTCCACCCCCATGCCGAGTATTCACACGACCACCCGGAGTCCCGCCCCAAGACGGAGTCGTGGTACATCGTCGAAGCCACCGAGGGGGCCGAACTCTTCCTCGGTTTCGAGCCGGCAGTCACCCTCGAACAGGTGGAAGCCGCCGCCGGCACGCCGTCGATCGTCGGACTGCTCCGTCGCGTGCCCGCCCAGGCAGGCGGGTTTCACCGTCTGCCGGCCGGGCTGGCACATGCGCTGGGGGAGGGGGTGATGGTGGTCGAGGTCCAGACCCCCAGCGACAGCACCTTCCGTCTGTATGACTGGTCTCAGCACTACGGGAGACGCTCGAGGCCCCTCCACCTGGGCGAAGCCCTCGAGACATTGACGTTCGGTCATGAGGAGGAGCTGTCCCGGGCACCGGCGGCGGTGCCCGGTGTGAGAGACCTCGAATCGAACCGGCACTACTGGATCAGGGAGCACCGGTCGGATGGCGCTCTGACCCTTGACCCTGCGTCCGAAGTGCGGGTGCTCGTTGTCGCAGCCGGTCGGCTGGCGGTCGATGGTCGGGCGCACGGCGCAGGGACGACGCTCATCGTCCCTGCCGAGGCGATCTCGAACACGACGCTGCGCGCCGACGGCGGGGCCACTGTGTTGGAGGTCGGGCTCGGCCGACCCACCTGACGAAGCTCAGGCTCCCCAGCGCCAGATCATGGCCGCGATGGTGATCGCCAGCAGGGCCCCTTCGGCCGATCCGACCCGGGCCACCTTCGCCTCGATGGCGCGGGCAGCTCCCACCTCGCCGGAGTCGTGGAGGTCGGCCGCCTTCTTGGCCAGCGGTCCGAAGAACCGGCTGCCCAGGATCGCTCCGACGATGATCGTGAAGAATCCGATCGAGACGAACACGGATCCGAAGGAGTAGGCGTCGTTGCTTCCGAGAACGAGGAAGATCCCGGTGACGAGAAGCACCACCGCAGCCGGCGTCTGCACCCGGAGCCCCAGATCGGCGAGGGCACGGTGGAAGGTCGAGGCGGCCGGGCCCTCTGCCTTGGCGTACCGCATGGAGAGCGTCATGGCGGCCACGCCGGCTCCGAACCAGGTCGCTGCCCCAAGCACGTGCAGGAACAACAGGAACTGTTGCATGGTGTCTTCCTCTCGCCGCGGTGTGCGACAGGACCCTACCGTCTCAAAGGATCGACGACCGCCCGAAGGGCGAACGAGGCGATCCAGTGGGTGGCAGCGAAGTGATCTTCGTCGAGCGCGGCGAGGCCGTGGACGCGGTGCCGGTGCTCGGCCCGTTCGATGGCCTCGCGCAGGTCGGGGTCGTCGACCATCGAGGCGATCGTTCGGAGGGCGTACGCCCTCGACAGGTTGAGCCCGAGGAGATGGCTCACCGCCCCGTCGCTGGGGTCGGGGCACGGGACCGGCTGCAGATGCGAGATCTGGGCGATGGCGGAAGGGAGGGAGCGATCGAGCCAGCGGGCCCGCTCATGGGGCTCGAGCGCGGCGAGGGTGGTCGCCGTCGCCTCCAACGTCGGGGAGAGGAAGTCGGTCGGTCCGGGTTCTTCTTCCAGGTGCGTTGTCAGACCGTTGCCCCACCAGTCGCGGATCCGTCCGATCGCCTGAGACCAGAGCGGCTCGCCGGCGTCGCGCAGCAGTCCGAGCGCAAAGGCGGTGTTGCGGTGCAGACCGGTCTCGTTGGGACGGTCGAGGCCGCCGAGCCAGGCGGAGAGCGTGCGGCGGACGTGAGACGTGAGTGGGCTGAGTGCCCGGTGCGCCTGGTGGAGACCGGCCTGGGCCAAGGCCCGGTCGAGCATCGTCACCCACGCCATTCCGTAGGGGATCTCGAAGGCGTCGAGCACCCCTGATTCGAGGGTGGCGGTCTCGCGCAGGATGGCATCCGGGGTGAGTGTGGTCGTCAGGAGTCGGTGGCCGGCGGAGTCGCTCGCCCCGAGCAGAACGAGGCCGGCCAGGGTCCAATGCCCATGGACCGCCGAGTGCCAGTCGTATGCGCCGAAGAACACCGGGTGGGCATCGCTCACCGGCCGATAGAGATCCTCCACGTCCGGGTGGTTCCAGTGGGGCTCGTCGGTGGTCACCGCCTCCAGCGCCATGGCCGCGATCCGCTCGAGGATTTGGGGGAGATCGTGAGGTGGGACTGGCATGTCAGTGGGATCGACGGCCCATGATGGCTGTGGGTCGTCCCGTTCGCCAGGCGGGGAAGGTCAGGTTGGTCGGTTCGGGAGGACGCAATCCCACGGCGGCACCATGTTCCGGCCACATCGGTGGCGCCCGCACCCCTGATCCCGCTGCCGGTGGACGGGGTTGACCGACACCGCAGGTAGGTTGGATCCATGCAATGTGATCGACGGCGACGGGAGTGGGTCAGATGACGGTGCCACAGGGGATGCAGGGTGCCGGCCGGCTGGTAGGGGTCGTGCTCTACGTCGTGACGGGGTTCTTCTACATCACATCGGGGCTGGTCGTTCCCCTGTTCCCGTGGTTGATGATCCTCAACGCCGTGTGGGCCTTCGGATTCGTGGTGATGCTGCGACGGTCACGGGCGCAGTGGTGGGTGGCACCCGTCGGGGCGGTGGCCGCGATCGTGTTCTGGGTGGTGTTCGTGTGGGGCGGCGAGGCGATCTTTGGATGGACGGCCTGATCGCTCCGATCGAACCGCCGCCATCGCAATGGGCGTTCCCCGACCCTGAGAGCGCCGGGGTGGAAGACTGCGTCGCCGTCGGCGCCGATCTGGAACCGGGCACCGTGCTCCAGGCGTACCGATCCGGGCTCTTCCCCATGCACCTTCCGGACGGTGGGCCGCTGGGCTGGTGGTCGCCGCATCGGCGCGGGGTCATCCCTCTCGACGGTCTCAGGGTCTCGCGCAGTCTGCGTCGGTCGGTCCGCCTGCTGCGGACCACCGTCGACCGCAACTTCGAGGATGTGGTAGAAGGGTGCGCCGACCCGCGGCGCCCCAGTGGCTGGATCACCGACGACATCCGCGAGGCCTACGTCGGGCTTCACCGGCTGGGGTGGGCGCACTCGGTGGAGGCGTGGGCCGACGGTCGGCTGGTCGGAGGTCTCTACGGGATCGCCATAGGTGGTGCGTTCTTCGGGGAGTCGATGTTTCACGCGGTGTCCGATGCCTCCAAGGTGGCGCTGGTGCGGTTGGTGACCGAGATGCGCGGTGGCGGCGCCGTCCTGCTGGATGTGCAGTGGCGTACCGACCATCTGGCATCGCTGGGAGCCGTGGAGATCGGTCGGACCGAGTACCTCGTCCGGCTCCGGGCGGCGCTTGCGCTCCCCCTGCCGGCGGTGTGGACGAGCTGAGTCGGCGGGCCGCCATAGGAGCCGGTACGATCCTCTCACCCGGAGAGAGGACGTCGATGGCGAAGGTGTTGGCCGCCGTCGATCTGACGCCGCTCGGTCGGCGGGTGGCAGACCGCGGGCGAATGCTGGCCGACGAACTCGACGGCTCCCTCGAGATCGTCCACGTCTCCGAGCCGATGTCCGAGGCGTTCGTGCCCGATCCCGTCGCCGCCCTCATTCGATCCCGTGAGCGGGCGATGCTCGAGGAGCTGGGGGAGTGGTGCCGGTCTCGCACCGAGCGCCCGATTCGCGTGACCTCGGTCAAGGGATCACCGTCCTGGGAGATCGTGAAGGCGGCCAAGAAGGCGGATCTCACGGTGATCGGCTCGTCCGCCATCGATCAGGCCCACGTCGGACCGTCTGCCCGACGTGTGTTGCAGGCCAGCCGCGGAGATGTGCTCATGGTTCGTCGCCAGCCGCGGGTCCCCTACCGGCGCGTCGTCGTCGGCGTGGACATGTCGGAGGCGTCTTCTCTGGCTGTCATCAGCTCGTTTCGGTGGGCGCCCGACGCCGAGTTCACCCTCGTCCATGCGGTCACGCCTCGATTCGACGGGTTGATGACGGAGGCCGGGATGTTTCCCGAAGAGGTGATTCATGCCACCCGGGACCGGGTGGACCGGGCGGGGATCGCCCTCGAGGAGTTCGCCGAGAGATGGCCGGGTCGGGTGCGCACGGTGCTGACCGACGGCCCCGCCAAGGAGGTCATCGAAGAGACGGCCCGTCGACGGTCGGCCGATCTCGTGGCGGTGGCCAACCATGGGGCAAGCGCCACCAAGATGGTCCTTCTCGGCACCGTTGCCGGCGAGGTGCTCGACTCGATGCCGTGCGACGTGCTGGTCGCTCGTGTCCCGAGCGAGTTTCGTCGACCCTGAGCGTGCAACCTTTCCTGCAGTCCCTTCTGAAGGCCAGATCGAGATAGGTCCGGTTGGACCTATGTCCGGTCAGCGAGCCCTCGTAGGTTCGTGGACAGCAGGAGGTATTTCATGAAGCGTCTGATGTTCGTCGCGGTCGTTGCGCTCGTGGTCGTATCCGGGGTGTCGGCGGCGGTGGTCGCCCAGGAGGAGAGGCAGTATCTGGACGGCAAGCTGCGGTTCGGAGACGACATCACCGTGCCGTCGGGTCAAACGGTGGAGGGCGACCTGTACGCCTTCGGCGGGCGGGTCGACATCGACGGGCTGGTGACCGGCGACGTGATCGCGTTCGCCGGAGACGTGACAGTGGCAGGTGAGATCGGGGGCGATCTCATCGTCGGGTCGGGGATCATGAACGTCTCGGGAACCGTGGGCGGAGATGTTCGCGTCGGGGCGGGCCAGGCGACCATCGGCGGAGAGGTCGGGGAGGACGTGCTGGCCGGTGTCGGACAGCTCGACGTCACCGGTGATGTGGGCGGTGATCTGATCTTCGGTGCGGGCCTCACGTCGGTTGCCGGCAGGGTGGCCGGGGACCTGCTGGGACAGACCGGTTCGTATTCCCTCACGGGCACGGTCGTCGGTACGGCGGACGTGACGATTCGGGAGACCGCGGACGTCGATCCTCCCAATCCGTTCGTCCGGGGCCTGTCGCGGTTCGCGTCGTTGCTCTTGATCGGGTTCCTGATGCTGTGGAAGGGCCGCCCGCTGTTCGAGCGCACCATCGCGGCGATCGATCAGAAGCCGGGTCCGTCGGCGCTCTGGGGTATCGGCTTGTTGTTCGGGCTGGTGATCGTTCCCTTGCTGGCCACGCTGGTCGGCGTTCTGCTCGCTTTGCTGTTCGGGTGGCTGGGCCTCGGCCTGATCGTGGGGCTGTTGGTGGTGGTGATGGTCCTCACCTGGGTGCTGGTAGGGGTCGTGGGGTTCGTGATCATTGCCGTGCTGGCACCGCTGACCGCGGGAACCTGGCTGGCCGGCCGCGTGCTTCCCACGATGGCCGCCTATTTCGCAATGGCGGCAGGAATCGCGGTGCTGGTCGTGGTCGGCTTCGTTCCTGTACTCGATGTGCTCGTCGGCCTCGCCGTGACGATCTGGGGAGGCGGAGCGTGGCTGAGCGTGTTGCGGTCGGGATCACGACCTGCGGAGGTGGCGGTCGCGCCCTGAACGAAGGGGCCCGGCCGGAGATGTGCGAGGTTGCCGCGGTGTCGGAGGCGATCCCCGAGTGGCCTCTGTATCGTCTCCTCGCGGGCCCGTAGCTCAATCAGGTCAGAGCAGCGGACTCATAATCCGTTGGTTGCAGGTTCGAGCCCTGCCGGGCCCACGATGAAACCCCCTGGTCACAGGGGGTTTCATCGTTTCGACCTGGAAGGACCGGACCCTGCTTTGTCCGCGACTTGTCCGCGAAGGCCCGAAGGCGTCGCTCGTGGAGTCGTTCAGCGATCATCTCGTCCTCGGCTGGAAATAGGTACCCGTATACGTCCATGGTGACGATGATCGACGAGTGTCCAAGGTGCCGTTTGATCTTCTCAGGATGGGCAGACTCATCGCTGTCGCGTCGAAAGCCCCGACCGGCAACGCCCCAAGTCCCGGGGGCTTCGAAGCTCCGGCACGCTGAACTTCATCACCCCCGAAGTTCGGAACGGGGCTGCGAGACTCGTGCGAGACGGCGTGTCCGTACCGTGCTCACTCCCCGAGGCGACCCACACCGACGCGCGTGGCCTGATCTCGCCGATTTGTCCATCGGCGCAATAGGGACAAGCTGCCCTGTGCCCTCTGGCACACGGGAGGCATCATTGCGCCGAGGGAGGTCGTAGAAAGGAATGAGGGATTGAATTCGGCCAGTGGGATCGCCCGGCGGCCAGGCAGTCGGATGCTCCGAGGGGCGTTCGCTTTTCTGATGGTTGTCGCGGGATGTTCGGCCTCGGCCGATGTCACCAGGGACGAGCTCGCCACAGTGGTGGAGCGAGACGCGGCGGTCTTTGCCGATTCGGGCATTCCCAGTGAGGTTCTAGACCAGCTAGCAGTGAACCGAGTCGTGGTGCTCGGTGAAACCCATCACCTCCGGGAGCATTGGGAGTTCGTTGGTACTCTCCTCGAGGACCTGCACGAACGGGGTTTCCGCCAGCTCCTGATCGAGAACCCGCAAATGGTTGATTGGCTGCTCGACGACTGGGTCGTCGGAGGGGATCTCATACCGGATTGGGAGCCTCCCAACCATCTGCTGCGGAAGTTGTCTCCGATTCACGATTTCAATGAGACCCTTCCGCCCGATGAACGAGTTCACGTGCGGTCGATCGATGCGAACGAGGCGTACTACGGGGGAGCGGCATCCTTCCGAGAACTGTTGCTGGCGGCGGCGGACAACGTGCCCACGGCCGGTCCCATCGCTGATTTCGCGGCGGTCGATTACCTCGAGGGGACTTCTGCCGATCAGGCGGAGGCAGTTGAGGCCCTACTCGCAGCGCTGGAGGCCGACGGTACGAACCTGACTGCGGAGTGGGGGCCGGACTGGTACGCGATCATCCTCGAGATGGTCAACGTGGAGGTCGAAAGCGTTGCCATTCGCGCGGAGCGCAGCGAGGACGACAACCAGGCGGCACGAATGCGTGAGGATGTCATCAAGGGCCTCGCCGATGCACGGATCGCAGAGATCGACGGGGGAACCCTCATCAACTTCGGTGCACATCATGCGCAGAAGGCTCATCTCATGGGCACCGAGCAGGAGTGGATCGGCGACTACCTCGCCCACACCAGCACCGTCGTCGACGGATCGATCATCGTGATCGGGTTCACATCGGCACGGACAGAGTTGGAACCCGGCGCCGGGGGAACGCCTTGGAACATCTTGGAGAGCAGCTCGCCCGACAACGAGATCCTCAGGGTTATCGCTGAGACATGGCCGGCACGAACGGTGTTCCTCCCACTCACCGATCCGCTTTTCGCGGAGAGAACGGTGGCGTACAACTCGGAGGACGTGATCTACGTCACATTCCTGGGCGAGCACTTCGACGCGCTTGTCCAATATGGCCTGGCCCACCGCTGGCCTCAGTCCTAGCCAGCACGGCCCACGATCGGCGGGAGCGAACGGGCAGGCGGACTTGGTGTCGGTCATGGCAAGGCCCCTCTCGAAGGAAGGGACCATCCAGCCACCACCGGGATCCGAACGGGTTTGCTGCCCCGACCGGCTGAACCCAGGACGCCTTCTTGGGTGGCCCTGCCGTGCGCCTGAACCGTGTTGCTGGCCTACCCGCGGGGTTCGACGTGCGGCGGTTGGGGAGTCATCCCACACTGGCGAAGTCGAAGGCGCCAGGGCATCCTCGTTGTCTGAGCCACAGTTCGCTGGCCAAGAGCCGCCCCACATGCTGGTCGTACTCTGTGCCGGGTCGATCCGACAGTTCGTCGTCCCACTCCACCCGGCGGTAGCCGTCGTGTGCTTCTCGGGCTGCCTCATAGGCCTGGTCGCAGGTCTGGTGTGAGTCGTATGCGCTGTTGTAGGCGGTCTGGAATGCCACCCAGTCGCTTATGACGTTGTCGAGCGTGTCGTTGTTGTGCTGGTGGCCGAACTGCTCCCAGGGCGTCGCCGTGGCGGTGCGTCCACAGGAAGCCAGAGTCACAGCAACGACGACAACCCACCAGAAACGCTGCATGAGCCAACCTCTCGACCTATTGGAACTCGACCGGGGTGCAGCGTTCAAGGGCACTTCGCCCGTGCCCCTAGAGGTGTGGGAGTCGGGTCTCGCCTACCTGGGGTCGGCCGCGGTGCAGCGGCGCGAGTGGGCGGTCTAGGACCTCAACGAGTCGCTTCTCGGAGAGCATTCAGGATGGCGTCGCTCAGCGGGACCTCCTGATCCACATCCCCTTTCATTCGAGACGGTATGACTTGTGCTTCGTGTTCCTCGATTCGCTCAAGGATCACGGGTTGAAGGTGGTGTGCAAGGTCCCTCAGTTCGTCCAGGACTCGTTGTGCGGTGTGATCGGCGTTGAGGTCGAGGAGGACTTTGGCCAGGTACAATGCTTGAAGCTCTCGGTAGATAGGGCCGAGGTATTCGCTCACAAGAGTCTCATGGTTTTCCAATAGCACTGCTCGGGCGAGTGTCTTGTCGCCGTTTTCGAAGGCGATCCGTGATTGCAGTTCACGCCCCCACAACT